>WRAB01000005.1 GCA_009780435.1 Oscillospiraceae bacterium
AAGTATGAAGCGCCCTTGCTTCATACTTCCCGTTAGGTCGGTCTGGGGGCTCGGGGGGGCGATAAGCACCCCCGATTTCAATTATCCCTCGCTCTTATCCGGCAATCTTTTCTTTTACTGTTCTTCGTGCAGGATAAGTACCCGCCATATGCATCAAAATCTGTGTATAACGGGCATATTCATTGCTTTTGCAAGCCTAAGAAATCTGATCGGTTAATTGATTGCTAGTGCATCCACTTTTGCAAGGTTCTAGGTTAGAACAAAACGACTGATAGCGATAAATCCGCCGTGATGTTGTTTAATGTCTAACAGAACGTCTAACAAATTGGCCAAAATACGGGATTCTTTGTGTTTCAATTGATGGGCTTGTTTTGAGCAAGCCAGACGCCAGAATCCATTGGAATTGCTGGGTTTTTCCAAGCAAGGAATATCACTGTCTACTATCAAATAACACACGTCCAAGCAGACTGTAAATCTGTTGTCAGTGACTTCGTAGGTTCAAATCCTACCTCCACCACCAAGAGCGTGAGACCCTGTAATCGTAAACGATTACGGGGTTTTTGCTTTCTGCTGTTGTTTTCAACACCTTGAAGGGCTTGACCGTGCATGGTATAGTATTGTACCACAAAAAGCAACACTTTAGGTGCATGTTGTAAAGGGTGGTCATGATAAACCGCTACTATTACAGCAGAGTAGGCGGCTCATTTGCAGTGAACCTGTGGTTTTTGCGGAGAGGTTGGTGATAACCTCCATCTATTGCAGAGCAATAGCGCACTTATTTGTTGCCCACCTTCCGGCGGGTACTGTTGAAATTTTATATTCTACAAGCTAGGGAGGCGAGTGTATGAGATGTCGTGAGCCTTTTATAGATCAGACTGAGGTAGAGGCGTTGATCCGAGAAAACGCTGGGTATTATCTCAAAAAATGGGACAAATATTCCCATTCCATCTTTAAGGGGTGGAACGGGTCGGCGATGTTTTTGTGTGAAACATGGATGCTCTATAGGAAGATGTACTTGGAAGGTGCGCTGTTTTTTGCCCTTCGAATGAGTTTGAGTTTTGTTCTGGGAATACTGATTCCTTTTTTGCCCGCTTTTTTGATATCGAATTATCTTGTGCCGGGGATATTCATCGGAATATTCGGAAATGCGCTGTATCGTAGAAAGGTTTTGCGCATGGTACAAAAAGCACAGGAACTGAACGAATCAGAGCGCTTGGGATTTTTGCGTAGTAGCGGCGGGACGAGTATAGCGGCTACCTTTATCATACCGGTTCTGTTTCTTTTACTGACATTAGGCCAGTGCGCATTTCATGCTGTCAGTAGTAATGTAGTAAACCATGCGGACATAAATTGGTCAGACAGAACCGTAGAATACACGGTCGTCCACGACCTGGAGGGCCTAAATCTGGTAGATCATGACTTGACAGAGAGTACGCGGATGAGGACTGTCATTTTACAAAATGCGTATGTCATTACTGTGATGGATATACGCTTTGGGCTACATGTAGAGCCTTTCCGTGTGAGCGGAACAGTTGGATCCGTTTCGATGTATTATCTTGGAGGTGGTGGTAGCGCAGTTGAGCGTGTGCAAAGCAGAATGGAAAACTTCGTCCTATTTCCACTGAATCTCCAGAGAATAATGCGGGGGATCGACCAGAGGACGCGGGCGGCCATTGGCCCCCTGCGGGTGAGCGCCGATGATGACGTGGCGCTTCTCGTTGCTGTGGAGGAATTTAACAGGCCGTTGGCCGGCATGGATACACGGATCAACATCCTTATGGCACAAAAAATTTCGAGAGACAGAGAGGGTGTGGTTTTTCTGGAACTCTCGTTCATGTTAGATCAATTTTCAGACGAGTGCCGCGATTTTTTGGTTGAATTTAGTCAGCATATAGGTGTTGACCTATTGGATGCGGTTGCAGAGGTTTTGGGCCAGAAGCCTTAGCGTCATCCCTGCGGGATCAAGCGAATGCGGCCGCTGATCTATATTTTCCCCCTGGCGATTTTACAAAATAAATGGTAAAATAAACGACGAGATCAAAAATCGACGAAACCAAACAGGAGGAACCTTCCTATGATCGATCAAAAAGCGCTGGTCAAAGCGGCCATTGCGGCGAGAGAAAACTCCTATTCGCCCTATTCTAAATTTATGGTGGGCGCGGCTCTGCTGGCGAAGAACGGCACCATCTACCGGGGTGCGAATATTGAAAATGCGGGCTACAGCCCTACCATCTGTGCGGAGCGGAGCGCGTTTGTCACGGCGGCCACCGACGGGGAGCGGGCATTTGACGCCATCGCCGTGGCGGGCTGGGGCAAAGACGACCTTGACCCAGCCGGCGCCTTTCCCTGTGGCGTCTGCCGGCAGTTTATGATGGAGTTCTGTGACCCAGCTACGTTTCTCATCATTGTGGCAAAGAGCGAGGACGACTACACGGCCTATGGGCTGGAGGAACTCTTGCCCCACGGGTTTGGGCCGTTGGACCTCAAAGAGGAGAAAAAATAGCAAAAGCCGACGTCTTGGAAAAAGACGTCAGCTTTTTGTACGCGATGTTTAGAACTTGCCAGTTTAAGAGACCAGTGTCAGCGCCAGGGTGAGCAAAACAAAGACGATGGCGATCCACTTTGTCGCTTTCGCCAACTGCTTATCCAGCGCCTTACCCTTGTTTTTGGACATGAACGTATCCGCCGTACCCGTCAGGGTGCTGGACAGACCGGGGGTTTTCCCGGATTGGAGCAAAATGGTGACAATCAGGCCAATCGCCAAAATCACCTGGAGTATCATAAAGAGAATAAGAGGCATGTCGTTCTTCCTTTCTTTACACAGCGCAATGCTGATTCGAGAAAACATCATACCACAGGAAAGATACAATTTCAATCTTTTTTTTCGTAAATTCAAAATTTCCAAAGGAGCCACTATGTACTTCGACACCCACGCCCACTACAATGACCGCCGGTTTGACGCCGACAGGCAAGAACTCTTAGGCAGCTTGCCGGCCAGAGGGATATCCCTGGTAGTGAATCCCGGCAGCAGCATGGACACCTCCCGTAGGGCAGTAGAACTGGCGGATGCGTTTTCCTATATCTGCGCCGCCGTGGGCGTCCACCCGCACGACAGCCGCACCATGGACGACAAATCCATCGAGACCCTGGAGCGTCTGGCGGCGCACCCCAAAGTGGTGGCCATCGGCGAGATCGGGTTGGATTACCATTACGACCACTCCCCGCGAGAGGTACAGCGCGCCCGTTTTCGAGAGCAGATGGAACTGGCCCGTCGTCTGGCCCTCCCTGTCATTATCCACGAGCGGGAGGCCACGGCGGATATGTTGGAGATCGTCTCCGCGTACCCAGATGTCACCGGCGTGTTCCACTGTTTTGCCGGCAGTGTGGAGACGGCCAAGAGACTCTTGGCCTGGGGCTGGTATTTAAGCTTCACCGGCGTGATCACCTACAAGAACGCCCGAGTGAGTCATGAAGTCATAAGCGCCATGCCTCGGGATCGGATTATGATTGAGACAGACGCCCCCTATCTGACCCCTATCCCCTATCGAGGACAGCGTAACAGCTCCCTATACCTGCCCTACGTGGCCCAGACCGTGGCCGATCTGTTGGGGATTTCCCTCCAGGAGGCCGCGGCCCTCACCGCGGAGAACGGCAAGCAGTGCTTTGGGATCGAATAGCGGGAAATCGAAAAGAAATATATCCTCGTACTTGCTTAAAACGCAAAAACCCGGCATAGGATTATTTTAAAAGGAGTGACGTCTCATGGAGAAAAAACAGCCTATCCCAATCGGTGGACATACCCTGCCGCCCCTGCCCTACCCACCCGACGCCTTAGCCCCGGTGATCGACGCCAAGACCGTAATCCTCCACCACGACAAGCACCACAAAAAATACGTAGACGACCTCAACGCCGCCGAGTTGGCCCTCCAAAAGGCCAGGGAGGAGGAGAATTTCCAGCTGATCCAATACTGGTCGGATCAGGTGGCGTTCAACGGCTCCGGCCACATCCTCCACAGCGTGTATTGGACGAATATGACCTGTCCCGGCCAGGGGGGCGAGTTGGGGAAGTACACCCAGTCCTACATCGACTGGCAGTTCGGCGGGATCAAGACTTTTTTGGCCCAGTTCACGGCGGCGGCCACCAAAGTGGCGGGTTCCGGCTGGGCGATTTTAGGCTACAACACCGCCTTCCGACGGTTGGAGATTCTCCAGTGTGAAAAACACGAGAACCTGACCCAGTGGGGGATTGTCCCTATCCTGGTCTGCGACGTGTGGGAACACGCCTATTATCTCCACTACCAGAACGATCGGGCCGGGTACGCGGCCGCCTGGTGGAAACTTGTCAACTGGATGGATGTGGAGAACAGATTCATCCAGGCCACGAGAGGAAAGCTGCCCCTGGAACTGGACTCCCCTGTTGTTCTTGAAAAACGCGAGGAAAACTAGTATAATGCACCGTAGGGGACGGCGAGGGCATTGTTTTACAATGTACAATGCGGGCGCACAGTGTGCGTCTCTACGAAAAATTGCCCTTGTAGGGGCGAACAGTGTTCGTCTGCCGCATTACAGAGGATTGTACATTCTCTGAGACGCCCAGGGCGCCGCCCCCTGCGGAAGAGCGGAACGACCTAGTAAAAAATGGTCGCATCACAAAGATGAAAAAGAAGGGGGTTGATCTCCTTTGGTAAGAACTGCTGTTTTAGTCTCCGGAGGCGGGACAAATCTCCAGGCCATTATCGCCGCCCAGTTGTTTGGGGAGATTCAAAACTGTAAATTGGTGGCGGTGATCTCGTCCACGCCCGGCGCCTACGCCCTGGATCGGGCCCGTGCCGCGGGAATCGAGACAAGCGTGGTGGACTTCTCTATGTTCCCCACCAAGCGTACATTTAACACGGCGCTCTTGGAGAAACTCAAGGACTTAGACGTGGAATTGGTGGTCTTGGCGGGCTTTATGCCGGTGCTCCAGCGGTCTATCGTCAAGGAATTTGAGAACCGGGTCATCAACGTTCACCCGTCATTGATGCCCGCCTTCTGCGGCCCGGGACGGATCGGACTCCGGGTGCATCAGATGGTCTTAGATCAGGGAGTTAAAGTCTCCGGGGCCACAGTTCACTTTGTGACGGAAGAAATCGCCGACGGCCCCATCATCCTCCAAAAAGCGGTGGATGTCCAGCAGGACGACACGGCCAAAATCCTCCAGCGCCGGATCATGGAGCTGGGGGAATGGGATATTCTGCCTAGAGCCATTGACCTCTACTGCCGGGGCAAACTCCGGGTGGAAGGGCGGAAGGTGATAATCGATGAATAGTCTATTTACGCTTTTGCAGGGAAATCCTTATCCCGGCAGGGGGATTGTGCTGGGCGCAGCACCGGACGGGATACGGGCGGTGTTGGCCTATTTCATCATGGGCCGGAGCGAGAACAGCAGAAACCGCGTCTTTGCTCCCCACGAGGCGGGAATCCGCACCCAGGCTTATGACGAGAGCCGCATGACAGATCCCAGTCTCATACTCTATGCCCCTGTTCGCACAGTCGGAGTACGAACTGTGGTCACCAACGGGGATCAGACGGATACCATCTGCGATTATTTGGCCCAGGGCAAATCCTTTGCCGAGGCCCTCGCTATCCGTACATTCGAGCCGGACGCACCCAACTATACGCCCCGAATTTCCGGCCTACTGGAGGCGGACGGGAGGTATACCCTGTCCATATTGAAATCCGCCGATGGGAACCCCGCCGCCTGTCGCCGGTTTTTTTACGCCTATGACCCCCTTCCCGGCCAAGGGCATTTTATCCATACCTATCAAGGCGACGGCGATCCATTGCCATCGTTTGCGGGGGAGCCGTTTACGGTGGAGATGGAGGATAACACGGGCGCTTTCGCAAAAAAACTCTGGACGAGCTTAGATGTGGACAACAAAGTCTCCCTCTTTGTGCGCTATATCACGCTAGAGACAGGGGAGACGGAGACGTTGATTTTCAATCGACACGAGGAGGCGGAATAAATTGAAAGAATTTTCCCTAAAATACGGCCTGAACCCATACCAGACCCCTGCCAACCTGTCCGTTGCGGATGGGGCGTTGCCGATCCAGGTATTAAACGGCAGGCCGGGGTATATCAATTTTATGGATGCCTTAAACGCCTGGCAACTGGTACGGGAACTCCGTGCGGCCACAGGGCTTCCTGCGGCGACTTCGTTCAAGCATGTGAGTCCCACCGGGGTGGGCGTGGGACTGCCCCTCACGGATACGCTGAAACAAGCTTATTTTGTGGACGATCTCCACCTCTCTCCCTTGGCGGCGGCCTATGCCCGCGCCCGCGGGGCGGATCGCCTCTGTTCCTATGGGGACTGGGTGGCCCTATCTGACCCCTGTGATCGGGAGACGGCGGCGCTTTTGGCGCGGGAGGTCTCCGACGGCGTCATCGCCCCCGGCTACTCCGACGAGGCCTTGGCGATTCTGCGGGAAAAGCGGAAAGGCGGGTACAGCGTAGTACAGATCGACCCGGATTACGAGCCAAATCCACTGGAGCAGCGGGATATTTTCGGCGTTATCTTCTCCCAGGGGAGAAGTGAGTTGGCTATTACCCGGGACATGTTCCAAACCGTGGTCACGGCAACGAAGGATATCCCGGAGTCTGCGATTTTGGACATGCTCATCGCCCAGATCACGCTGAAATACACCCAGTCCAATTCCGTCTGCTACGTAAAAGACGGGCAGGCCGTCGGCATCGGTGCGGGACAACAGAGCCGGATTCACTGTACCCGATTAGCGGGACAAAAGGCCGATCTCTGGTGGCTCCGCCAGCACCCCCAGGTCTTGGCGCTCCCTTTCCGGGCAGACTTGGGCCGCCCCGGCCGGGACAACGCCATTGACGTCTATCTCTCCGACGAGTGGGAGGACGTACTCGCCGACGGCGTCTGGCAGGAGAGTTTCACCCAGCGGCCAGAGCCGCTATCGGCTGCGGAAAAGCGGGACTGGATCAAAACCCTCACCGGCGTCACCGTGGGATCAGATGCCTTCTTCCCCTTCGGCGACAATGTGGAGCGGGCCAGAAAAAGCGGTGCCGCCTACATCGTCCAACCCGGCGGGAGCATCCGGGACGACCACGTGATTGCGACGTGTGATAAATACGGGATTGCGATGGCGTTTACGGGGTTGCGGTTGTTTCATCATTAGGGAGGCAGTGGAAATGACACAAAAACAATTTGCAAGTTCTCTGGTTGAGTATGATAGAGAAGCGACCGAGGCGGCGTATGCCGCACTACCATTGGGCGTGGGCTGTGCCTGCTACACTTGTTGCAATTTTGAAAAAGCCACTTCTGACTTCCCCAATGAAGTTCGCATGTTTTTTGAAGCGTTGGGTGTTGATTTGACGAAACCGGGCGAGGTATATGATTTCACAGTTGAAAACGAGCGTGTGTGGTACGGAGGCTGGTATAATATTGTTGGTAACTATCTTGCGTATGATGACACGTGGCGACCTACTGCAGAAAGTCCCAGTCAACAAGAAAAATATGGATTTTTCAAAATTGCGGAGAATTTTTATATTGCTTTCTCGGACGGAGCAGAACTGGTACCAGCTAGTTTTTCTAGCCCTGTGTTGCAAATGGGAATTGACTTCACGCTGCCTTGGGTTCTGGAAGAATCTTATGAGGATTTGATAGAAAAATTATAAATCACCTTCCGCTGTTCAATGAAGAGGCACGAGCATTGCGAATTTTGCACTGCAACAATCAGCACATATGATGGTAATGTGCATAGTGGATATGCAACCGCAGTTGTTTTGATGACTTTAAGAATGAATTTAAGTGGTTTGCGCCACCACCCGCTCATAGGACACCTCATTCTCCGATGCCCGTCCGGCGAAGTAGTCCGAAAGATTTTGCAAAGTCGTCTCGGCAATTCCCCGGAGGGCCTCGTCGGTGAGGAAGGCTTGGTGGCTGGTAACTAAGACATTGGGTGTGGCCAAGAGGAGCTTTAGCGTATCGTCCTGGATTACACTGCCGGATACGTCCCGGTAGAAGAAATCCTCCTCCTCCTCGTATACGTCCAGCCCTGCCGCCCCTACCTTTTCGTCTTTGATGGCCGCCAGTAGCGCCTCGCTGTCGATGAGTGCACCGCGGGAGGTATTGATAATCACGACCCCGTCCTTCATCAGGCGCAGGGTGTGACGGTTGATCATGTGATGGCTCTCCCGGGTCAAGGGGCAGTGGAGGCTGATGACATCCGATTCCCGGCAGAGTTCGGGGAGGGAGACGTATTCTACGCCATGCCGCCAGGTGGGAAAGGGATCCGAGGCCAGAACCCGCATCCCGAACCCCAGGCAGATATCAATAAACGCCTGACCGACTTTGCCTGTGCCGACAACGCCTACGGTCTTGCCCTTGAGGTCAAAGCCCATTAAGTCCTTGAGACTGAAGTTATATTCCCGCACCCGGTTATAGGCCCGGTGGATTTTCCGGTTTAGGCAGAGGAGTAGCGCCATGGCGTGCTCCGCAATGGCATGGGGGGAATAGGCCGGGACACGAAAAATTCGGAGCTTCCCCTGGGCATATTCTAAGTCTACATGATTATACCCCGCCGAGCGCAGGGCCACCGCCTCCACCCCGGTCTGCCGGAGGGCGTCAATGGCGGGGGCGTCCAAGGTGTCGCTGACAAAGGCCACCGCAGCTTTGCACCCCTGGGCCAAAATGGCCGTATCGGGATTGAGGCGGTTGTAGAAGTATTTGAGGCGGATCTCATGCCGGTCTTTCAGCAGGTCAAACCAGAGTTTATCATAGGGCTTTGCATCAAAAAAAGCGACAGATTCCATAAGAGCACCCTCCTGACTATTACTGCGAAACAGAATAGTATGAGGATACCCCAAAAAACGAAAATTTATTGCAGAGGCGGTGATTTCGCCATGCCAGGTCTATCAGAAGAAGTGTATCACGTCGTGGCCCGGGTTCCGCCGGGGAAGGTGGTCTCCTACGGGCAAATCGCCCGGCTCATCGGGCGGCCCAGGGCCGCCAGGATCGTGGGCTACGCCATGTCTAAGGCCCCGGCGGAATTGCCCAGCCACCGGGTATTGCGCAAAGACGGCAGTCTGCCGCCGGGGGATGTCTTCGGCGTCCCCGGCCTCCAACGGGCAGAATTGGAGGCGGAGGGCGTGACCTTTTTGCCAGATGGCCGGGTGGATATGACCCGGCACGGATGGATGCAGACAAACATATGAGGAGGGATTCACTATGACAGTATTCGATGCAATTCAGGACAGAACCAGTTATCGGGGGAGCTATCAGAACACGGTCATTCCGAGAGAAGACCTGATTAAAATCATGGAGGCGGGCTTAGCGGCCCCGTCCGGGTGCAATACCCAGACCACAAGCCTCATCGCCGTAAACGATCCGGACTTGCTGCGCCGGCTGCACGAGGTGACCGGACTGCCCGCCGCCGCAACCGCCCCGGCCATGATCTGCGTGTTGACCCAGGCAATCGTCGCCTACAGGGACAGATGCTATAATGTCCAGGACTATTCGGCGGCCATTGAGAACATGCTGCTGGCTGCTGTCGCTCTGGGCTATGAGAGCTGCTGGTACGAGGGACAGATTACCGACGCCGATGCAATCGGCAGAAAAATGGCGGATATCTTAGGCGTCCCCGCCGACTATGAGCTGGTGTGTTTTCTGCCCGTGGGGGTTGCCGATCAGCCCGTCAAACGGGCGAAGAAAAAGCCCTTTGGAGAAAGGGCTTGGTTCAACGGATTTCAGGCGGGAGATGATTAGGTGATAGCAAAATCAAGAATAAAACAATCTATCGCTACCGTGCTCATATTCTTCTTTATCCCACTTATAAATTCCCCCATGGCAAGTGCAGACAGTTGGCCACAGCCAGAGCCCTTTTCTGTTCTCTCCGAGGATGGAACCCGCATATTTCATGTCACTCCGGATTCTGATTGGGGGCAGACGGAAATAGATGACTGGGCAGATTTCCCGCCTACCGGGCTATACTACAATACCGACCCTCTTACGCTTATTTATCTTGTAGAAAACCCGGGGTGGGCGCTTTGGGAACAGGATTTTATTTTTTCTCAGGATATGCAATACTTCGTTTGGGTTCCTCAGATGAATGCAGTTCAACATAATTTTCAGACCAGCGATGCGACCGCCCTTGTATTTTTTGCAAATGGCTCTGCCCAAAAAACTTATATGGTTTCCGATCTTGTGCAAAATGCAGATGCGGTAAGCTTTAGCGTTACTACGGTGCGGTGGACAGATAGAAATGTAGAATTTGATCCGGCAACGAACCGCCTTGCCCTTGCAACGGTTGATGGCATAAGCTATCAGTTCGACATCACCAGTGGTGCAATTGTGGGACACACAGAATTCCCGTTTGAGTTTTCTTGGTTCCAACTTGCGATTTTCATTGCGCTGGGAGTGACTGTTTTTGGCGGAGGCATCATAATTTTGGTTACAAGACGCAGACGCACCGAATAAGAAGTGGATGGCTTTGACTGCAAACGGCTACCCACCCTACGTCGGGAAATGTTCCGCCGGGAACTGGGCCATTCCCCGTGCGGATTTGCCGCTTTCGTCTAAGAACTTCACCATCATACACTCCGCCGGGGCGTCTACGGGGAAGGTGATCCCGTGGGGGGCGATGGGTTCGTATCCGAAGCGGGGGTAGTAGTCTGCGTGGCCCACTAGGACGGAGAGGGGGAACCCCAGAGACTTCGCCACGGTGTGGCCCCGCTCAATCAGTGCGCTGCCGATGCCTTGACGCATATGAATCGGCAAAACGGAGACCGGCCCTAAGATCACACCGGCGTGGTCGCCGATTTTGAGTTCGGTGAAGATACTGTGCCCCACGATCTCACCGTCCAGCTCCGCCACCAGGGACAGTGCGGGGAGAAACCCCTCCCGTTTTCGGAGCCGTTCCACCATGTCCTGCTCGTCCCCGTCGGCGTGTTCCATTTCGGCGAAGGCGGCCTTGGTCAGAGCGTATACGGCGGCGTAGTCGGCGGGGGTTTCCTGCCGGATGGTGAGGGGGGTCTCCTTGCGCAGGATCGTCATGGGGTATTCGATGTCGCCCAGAGGGAATGTGCGCTCATCGACGACTTTATAACCGTGATTTAGATAAAACTGGCGGGCTCGTGTATTGGCCGTCAATACGTCCAGCACAAAATACGTATATCCCATAGCGGTCAGCGCCTGTTCCGTCTTTGCGAACAGGCGGTGGCCGATTCCTTTCCCGATGTAGTCTTGATGCAGGTAGATGGCCGAAATCTCGCCGTCGTCCTCGTATCCTTTGGTGAAAGACGTGCCAAATACGGTGACGCCAATGAGCAGATCGCCGTCCAACATCATCAAAAAACGGGCGAGATTCTCGTCATATCGCTTACACAGCGCCTCGTGGCGGGATTCGACGGACATGGTATTCAGATAGTCGTCCGAGACGATGGTGCGGTATGTCCTGCGCCAGCAGTCGTCTAAAAATGCGGCAATCCGGTATAGGTCGTCCCGCTGGGCGGGCTGAAATCGGATGGTATTGTCCATTTTAGCGCCTCTCTAATTTCTATAGGTATTTTTCCACCGTTACAAAGGTGCGGTCTTTCCGAGATTTGCCGCCCAGCTCTGCGAGATGGGCCTTGCCGTGGCCCCGGAGGGAGAAGACATCCCCCGGTGCCAATAGCGTAGCGGGTTTTTGGCAGATCGCATAGTTGAGGGAGACCAGTCCTGTAGCGATGGCCTCGGCGGCCTTGTCTCGAGAGAGGCGGAACGTCCCGGCCAGGAGTACATCTAGGCGCAGGCTGGATGCTGTGAAAGAGACGAGCTCCCGCTGCCGCTCCGGCATAGGAACATGGACGAGGGGGATCTCCGTCACTTTGGCACCGCCTCTGCCCACATGGGTCAGTTCTCTTGCGATGTGATCCGCCACAGTGGACAGGCAAAAGAACCAGGCCTCCTCTCCCTGGGTATAGATATCCCCCAGGCTCCACCGGGCGATACCCAGTCCCAACAGACTGCCCAGAATATCCCGATGGACCGGCTGGGCGAAGCGGCACAGGACGTGGAAAGCGGTCAGGTAGTCCTGGGGATCGAAGTCTGCGGGGGAGAGATACTCCGGCAGGAAAAAAGCCGCTTGCCGCTCACAATCCGCCCCGCCGCCGGAGCTGTACAAACTGGAGGACAGGTGGGGGATCGTTTTTAATGTATATTGTTCCGCTGGGGTGAGGAAGTTCGTGTGGGTCACGATGCCTTGAGCGGCACTCCGTTGCCACAGGTCCTCCGCCCGGCGGATCAGGTCTTGGTCACGCATGGTGTTGGCTCACTTTACTAGTATAATCTCTTCCAGTTTAGCAATGCAGGCTGTTTCTGTCAAACAAATGTGATTGTTCCGGTGCAGCGCTTTAGACGATCTCTTGAACAAATTCATCCATGCGTTCCTTTGAAATCTGAAACTTACTGAAATCCCCCTTTGTAACGGCTTTTATGATCGTCTTATCCAAAAAAGTCATCTGTTCCAACCGGGCTTCACTTCCGAATGTTTGTATCGTTTTTACATGATGTAACAGTGCAGATGGAAAATTTGTATGTAGAACCTCATCTGCCTGCTCGGACAGCGCACAACAGAGAAATATACCGACCCTCTTTTTGCACAATAGATCAAGATTGCTTTCGCAGAATCCACGTAGATTTTTTGAGACCTTGCTTACGTATACCGATCCCCCAATGATAATTGTGTCGAAGCGATTCAGTTCCATTTGTCCGGAGGCTTTGTTGATGTCAATCAACGTTACATCTCCCGGCAAGTTGGTTTTTAAATAGTTGGCGCAGTCTGCGGTACATCCATATTTGCTGGCATAAATAATCAGTGTTTTCATTGTCCTACCCCTCTACAGCAATAATTTTTTTCTCATACGCACACGCTCCATAAGCGAATTAAAACAAACATCTATCCACAGCCTCGGAGACCATTCTATCATAGAGCAACACATGCTTCAATTAACTTCGGAAAGAACCCGTTTGTTTTAAAATTTCTCGCAGAACAAGTTTTTCGCTGAAATGATATATGATATAATATATGGTACAATAAAATGATGTTTACAAAGGCATGTGGGGGGCGGTCTTAAATGACGAGAGATGAAATTATATTGTGTGCAGAGAAATTTACGGAAACTTTTCTTGGCAACTATATCTCTGCGGAAGTTGCCATAGCTCCAGAATATGTAGGAATGCAACTATATGATCCCCCTATATTTGCATTTGGTTCCGCAGATGACGACCTCTATATAAAATACAAATCCCCCAATATTATTGGCGGTCATTTTTTAGCGCCTTCTGAATGGTTGCCGACGGCGAAAACGGTTATATCATTCTTCGTTCCGTATACGGAACAAATCAAATCGGCCAATGCCCAAGATGATCATTGGCCGGCGAATGAGTGGCTGCATGGGAGATATGAAGGCCAGCTGTTTTTAAAAGAACTCTCCACGTACATACAAAACATGTTGCTAGATGCAGGATATGTGAGCACAGTTCCCGCTTTGGATCCGCGATATGGCGTTGATGGCGTTACATCAAATTGGTCTGAGCGCCATGTAGCCTTTGCGTGCGGACTGGGGACATTCGGACTCTCTAAAGGAATCATTACGAAAAGAGGGATGTGTGGAAGGTTAGGGAGTGTTTTAACGGAGTGGAATCTGCCAACGGATACGAGGCCTTATAGAGATACTTACGAATACTGTACAATGTGCGGCGCCTGTGTACTACGCTGTCCTGTGCAAGCAATATCCCAGACAGAGGGGAAAGCGCAGTTGCCCTGTTCTGATTTCCTAGACAAAGTGCGCGAGAAAAACAGCCCTAGATACGGTTGCGGGAAGTGCCAAGTCAACGTACCATGTGAAA
Organism: Oscillospiraceae bacterium; assembly: GCA_009780435.1. Lineage (GTDB taxonomy): Bacteria > Bacillota > Clostridia > Oscillospirales > Oscillospiraceae > WRAB01. The sequence continues at coordinate 13,890 of WRAB01000005.1, forward strand.
GTGAAATACCCGTGTCGCCGTGTGTTTCTTAATATAGTCATTTAACTTTAAAAACAGTTTTACTGTTTTTAAGTTTGGCAAGCATAGCTTGCCATGCGGCATATGCCGCAACATGATGTATCGCGGCGACTAACTGGCGCTATGCGCCGAGCAGGCCAGCGCCTCAAAAGCGAGACGCTTTTGAAGTTAATCTAGTATAAAAAGCAGGGAACGGGCCAAAACAAAAAAATTCACCTCAAATTACAAAATAGGGATTGACATCCCCTCGGGAATTTGTTATTCTATCAAAGCGTCTAATTGGGCAAGGTATGTCCATTTGATGTAGAAAATGCGATGAAGCGGGAGATTGCTCGGCATAGCGCCGGGGTCACTTCCGTGGAGTATGTCCGAGAATCGGGCGGCTGAGTGACTGTTCACCGGGGTATATCGCCCGGTCAGAGTTGGAACCGGCTCCAAATTGCCGGTTTGATTTTTGCACCGAGAATGATACGCACGGAATGGTGGACAGAATTTTCTCAGGCCGTACGGAAAGCGCGGGGGCGATCCCCAAATTTTACGTGCGTTATGAAGGAGGCACAACCAAAATGGCAGCAACAAAGAAAATGATTCGCATCAGATTAAAAGCCTACGATCACCAACTCATCGACCAGGCGGCAGAACGGATTGTGGAGACGGCCAAGCGTTCCAACGCGAAAGTATCCGGTCCCATCCCCCTGCCCACGAAGAAAGAAATTATCACCATTCTGCGGGCTGTCCACAAGTACAAAGACAGCAGGGAGCAGTTTGAGCGCCGCACCCATAAGCGGCTCATCGACATCTTGAGCCCGACCCAGAAGACTGTTGAGTCCCTCATGAGCCTGGAGATTCCGGCGGGTGTAGAGATTGAGATTAAATTGTAATTGACACGCCTTGGCGTGTTGAGAAGGTCATGTTGGTGGAGCAAAACCCCATCAACCAATAACCGGGCCCGGTATCGGGCCGAATAAGGAGGAAATGAGCACCATGAAGAAGGCCATCATCGGCAAAAAGGTCGGCATGACGCAGATCTTCGATGAAGTGGGGAAAGTTGTTCCCGTGACCGTCATTGAGGCGGGTCCCTGCGTTATCGTCCAGAAGAAGACAGAGGAAAAAGAGGGATACACGTCCGTCCAACTCGGATTTGAAGACGTAAAAGAAAAAAGACTCACAAACCCTGAAAAAGGCCACCTGGAAAAGGCCGGTGTCTCCATGAAGAAGCATCTGAAAGAGTTCCGCTTAGAGGACACAGAGAGTTTAAACGTCGGCGACGAGATCAAAGCCGATACGTTTGAAGAGGGCGACAAGATTGACGTGATCGGCATCTCCCGAGGTAAGGGCTTTGCCGGTGTCATCAAGCGCCACAATGCATCCCGTGGCAGAATGAGCCACGGCGGTGGGCCGGTTCACCGGCACGCAGGTTCCATGGGCGCAGGCACCAGCCCCGGCAAGATATTCAAGGGCAAGATCGGCGCGGGACATATGGGTGTCGAACAGGTCACCGTCCAGAATCTGGATGTGGTAAAAGTAGACCCAGCACTAAACCTCATCGCGGTGAGAGGCGCTGTCCCCGGCCCGAAAGGCGGCATCGTCTATCTCAAGAGCACCGTGAAGAATAACGGCTAGGAAAGGAGAGTAAAAGAGAATGCCTACAGCAAACGTATACAACATGGCGGGCGAGAAAGTCGGTCAGATTGAACTCTCCGAGGCCATTTTCGGCACCGAGCCAAACCCGGCGGTTATGCACGAAGCCGTGAAGAACCACTTGGCCAATCGGCGGCAAGGCACCCAGAGCACGCTGACCCGGGCCGAGGTATCCGGCGGCGGCAGAAAGCCCTGGCGGCAAAAAGGTACGGGCAGAGCCCGGGCCGGCACCACCAGAGCCCCCCACTGGACCCACGGCGGCGTGGCCTTCGCCCCCAAGCCGAGGGACTACAGCTACAGCTTAAATAGGAAGGTCAAGCGCCTAGCTCTAAAAAGCGCCCTGTCCGTAAAAGCAAACGAGACCGCCATCTACGTCATTGATGACCTAAAACTGGATGAGATCAAGACAAAGGCCATGAAGGCTCTGTTGGAAAATCTCGAACTGGGCGGCAAAAAAGCTATGATCATTACCCCGGAGCGCAATGAGAATGTCTACAAGAGTTCCCGGAACCTCCCCGGCGTATCCGTCACTTTCGGGACAATTTTAACCGCCTATGACGTACTAAACGCCCGCGCCCTGGTAATTGATCAGGCCGCACTGAAACAGATTGAGGAGGTGTTCGCCTGATGAGAAGCGCCTACGATATCATCATCCGCCCCATCATCACCGAGCAGTCCATGGAGCAGACCGACCTGAAAAAGTACGCGTTTGAGGTCGCCCGGGATGCGGGGAAAATTGAGATCAAGCGCGCCGTGGAAGAAGTCTTCGGCGTGAAGGTCGCCAAAGTCAACACCCTCCATGTGAAGGGAAAAGAGAAGCGGCAAGGCCGCCATCCGGCTGGCAAGACAGCCGCCTGGAAAAAAGCAGTCGTCCGCTTGACCGACGATTCTAAGACCATCGAATTCTTCGAGGGAATGGTGTAAGGGAGGAAAAAAGCACATGTCAATTAAAACATTCAAACCCACCACCCCGTCGAGACGACACATGACCGTTTCCGGATTCGATGGCGTGGATAAGAAGGCAAAACCGGAAAAAAGTCTGGTAGAGCCCCTGAAGAAACATGCGGGCCGCAACAGCTATGGCCGGATCACCATCCGCCACAGAGGCGGTGGCGCAAAAAGAAAGTATCGAATCATCGACTTTAAGCGCAACAAGATCGACATGGAAGCCAAAGTCTTGCGCTTAGAATACGATCCCAACCGGAGCGCCAACATTGCGCTTCTGGAATACACCGACGGCGAACGCCGGTATATTCTGGCCCCAGCCGGATTAAACGCAGGCGACACCGTAATCTCCTCCACCGGGGCGGATATTAAGCCGGGCAACGCGCTCCCCATCCAGAACATCCCTGTGGGTACTGTGATCCACAACATCGAACTATCCCCCGGCCGGGGCGGCCAGATGGTCCGTTCCGCTGGAACCAGCGCACAACTCATGGCAAAAGAAGCGGGTATGGCCCAGCTCCGGATGCCCTCTGGTGAGTATCGTCTGGTGCGGGTGGAGTGTAAGGCCACCATCGGCCAAGTGGGAAATGTGGACCACGGCAACATCTCCATCGGCAAGGCTGGCAGAAAACGCCACATGGGATGGCGGCCCACGGTTCGCGGCTCCGTTATGAACCCAGTTGACCACCCCCACGGCGGCGGTGAGGGCAAGAGCCCCATCGGCAGACCCGGCCCTGTAACACCCTGGGGCAAACCCACCCTGGGCTACAAGACCAGAAAAAAGAAAAATCCCACCGACAAATATATCGTCAAGCGGCGTAACGTGAAGTAAAGGAGGCAGATGATTCATGGGTAGAAGTGTGAAGAAAGGCCCCTTTGCGGCACCGAAGCTGCTAAAGCGGGTGGATGAAATGAACCAGAGCGGAGAGAAGAAGGTTTTAAAGACTTGGTCGAGAGCCAGCACCATCTTCCCCTCCTTCGTTGGACACACCATCGCAGTCCACGACGGCCGCAGACACGTACCGGTGTATATTACGGAAGATATGGTCGGACACAAGCTGGGCGAGTTTGCCCCCACCCGCACCTACCGTGGACACGCCGGCAGCAAGACCGGCAGATAAGGGGGATATGGAATAAATGGAAGCAAGAGCAGAAGCAAAATTCATCCGTATTTCGCCCAGAAAGGTCAAGATCGTCTGTGATCTGATCCGGGGCAAGGACGTTGGTGTGGCCCAGGGCATCTTACTACAGACACCCAAGGCTGCAAGTGAAGTTCTACTAAAGCTCTTAAAGAGCGCCGGTGCCAACGCGGAGAACAACCACGAGATGGATCCCGATAGCCTCTATGTCGCTGAAGTACACGCCAGCGGCGGTCCGATTCTCAAGCGGGGCAGGCCCCGTGCCCACGGCAGGATGTTCCGGATCAATAAAAGAACCAGTCACATCACTCTCGTGGTAAAAGAGAGAACAACAGGGGAGGAAGCATAATATGGGACAAAAAGTAAATCCCCACGGCCTGCGGGTCGGTGTCATCAAAGACTGGGACTCCAGATGGTATGCCAGAAATGATAAAGTGGGCGACCTCATCGTAGAGGACTATAAAATCCGCAAATATCTCAAAAAGACCCTCCAAGCCGCCGGTGTACCCCGGATTGAGATTGAGCGGGACAGTGTAAAAGTTAAAATCTATCTCCACTGCTCCAGACCCGGTGTGGTCATCGGCAAGGGCGGTACAGAGATTGAGCGCCTGCGTTTGCACCTAGAGGGGATGCTGGGTAAGCCTGTCTCCCTGAGCATCGTCGAGGTGAAGAGTCCTGACACCAACGCCCAATTAGTGGCGGAGAATATCGCAGGCCAGCTGGAGCGGCGGATCAGCTTCCGCCGGGCCATGAAGAACGCCATGGGCCGCGCGATGCGGATGGGCGTCCGTGGCATCAAAGTCACAGTCGGCGGCCGTTTGGGCGGCGCTGAAATCGCCAGAAGCGAGACGTATCACGAGGGAACCATTCCCCTGCAGACCATCCGTGCCGATATCGAATACGGCTTCGCCGAAGCGGCGACCACCTATGGCCGGATCGGCGTCAAGGTTTGGATCTACAAAGGCGAGATCCTCTCCCAGACCCTGCGCACAACCCCGCGCACAATGGACACCAGCCGTCCCCCCAGAGAGCGCCGCGACGGCGACCGCCGGGGTGGACGTGATGGAGATCGTCGCGGCGGCAGACCCGGTGGCGGATACCAAGGTGGCGGACGTCCGGGCGGCGGCTATCAGGGCGGTGGACGTCCCGGTGGCGGCTACCAGGGGAATCGCCCCGGCGGTGGCCCGCCTAAGGAAGGAGGAAGCCAATAAATGTTACTCCCCAAAAGAGTGAAATACCGTAGAGTGCACAGGGGCCGTATGAAAGGCAAAGCCACACGCGGCAATACCATTACCTATGGAGAGTTCGGCCTCCAGGCCGTAGAGCCCAGTTGGATTACCTCCAACCAGATTGAGGCGGCTCGTATCGCCATGACCCGCTCCACCAAGAGGGGCGGTAAAGTTTGGATCAAAATTTTCCCCGATAAGCCCGTTACGGAAAAACCCGCCGAGACCCGCATGGGTTCCGGTAAAGGTTCTCCGGAATACTGGGTGGCTGTAGTGAAACCTGGTCGGATCCTGTTTGAGATCGCCGGTGTTACCGAGGAGGCGGCCCGTGAGGCCATGCGTCTCGCCAGCCACAAACTGCCCTGCAAGACGAAGTTCGTCGTGCGTGAGATCGAGACAGGTGGTGAATCAGATGAAGGCAAGTGATGTGCGCGAGTTGAAGCCTGCCGAGCTGGAAGAGCGGTTAGGCGAACTGAAGAAGGATTTGTTCCATCTGCGGATGGCACACGCCACCAATCAGCTGGATAACCCCATCCGAATCCGGGATATTAAGCGTGATATTGCCCGAGTCAAAACTGTATTGCGTGAAAAGAACGGGGAGGTAAGCTGAGATGGCGGAAAAGAGAACAACATCCAGAAAAACAAGGATCGGCACTGTGGTCAGCGATAAAATGGATAAGACCGTCGTAGTGCTGGTGGAAGACAGAACTGCCCATCCCTTGTACAAAAAAATTATTAAGCGATCTATGAAGCTCAAAGCCCACGACGAGGAAAACCAGTGCGGCACCGGGGACAGAGTACGGATCATGGAGACCCGTCCACTCTCCCGCGACAAGCGCTGGCGTCTGGTTGAGATCATTGAGAAAGCCAAGTAAGGAGGTGCTGGTAGTATGATACAACAAGAGTCCTATTTAAAGGTTGCCGACAACACCGGCGCCAAAGAGATCAAAACCATCCGTGTGCTAGGCGGTACACGGCGCAGATACGCCAACATTGGCGATGTAATCGTTGCCTCCGTGCGTAAGGCCGCCCCCGGCGGCACTGTGAAAAAGGGTGAAGTTGTGCGGGCCGTCATCGTGCGTACGGCCAAGGGCGTGCGCCGTGCAGACGGCACCTATGTCCGATTCGATGAGAATGCGGCGGTACTGATCCGGGAAGATAAAAATCCCAGAGGTACCCGCATCTTTGGCCCTGTGGCCCGGGAGCTCCGGGATAAGGATTACATGAAAATCCTGTCCCTCGCCCCCGAAGTGATATAGGAGGGACCAGAGGATGCATATAAAAAAAGACGATATCGTGGTTGTCATCTCCGGCAGGGACGCAGGGGATGAACCCAAACAGGGCAAAGTCCTCTCCGTGGATCCCGAGAATGGGAAGGTCATTGTCGAGGGCGTCTCTATGGCCAAGCGCCACAAGAAACCCAGAAAACAGGGCCAGCCGGGCGGCATCATCAAGATGGAGACCCCCATTTACGCCTCAAAAGTGATGCGGGTCTGCCCCAAGTGTAAAAAGCCCACACGCCACGCTGTCAAAGTTGACCTCACGCAGCGGACGACCAAAAGCGGCAAGCCAAAAGCCATAAGCATCCGGGTCTGCAAAAAATGCGGCGCGGAAATCTAACAGGGAGGAGCAGTTCAATTGACTAGAATGAAGAAAAAGTATCAGGACGAAGTGGCTCCCGCCCTGATGAAGCAATTCGGCTACAAGAGCGTCATGGAAGTGCCGCGCTTAGAGAAGATCGTCGTCAACGTCGGTTGCGGCGACGCCCGGGATAATGTGAAAGCGTTAGACGCCGTGGTGAAAGACATCAGCGAGATTACCGGCCAAAAAGCCGTCGTGACCAAGGCCAAGAAGAGTGTCGCCAACTTCAAACTCCGTGAGGGGATGCCCGTCGGTGTGAAGGTGACTCTCCGGGCTGAAAAGATGTGGGAATTTCTCGACAGGCTCTTCAATGTGGCTCTGCCCCGTGTCCGTGACTTCCGTGGGATCAGTCCCAACGCCTTTGACGGCCGCGGCAACTACGCCCTGGGTATCAAAGAGCAACTGATTTTCCCGGAAATCGACTACGACAAGATCGAGAAAATCCGCGGCATGGACGTGGTGCTCTGCACCACCGCCGAGACAGACGAAGAAGGCAGAGCGCTCTTAAGTCTCATGGGCGCGCCGTTTACGGAGGCATAGAGCATGGCGAAGAAAGCACTGATCCTCAAACAGCAGAGGGAACCCAAGCACTCCACACGCCGATACAACCGCTGTAAGATCTGTGGCCGCCCCCACGCCTATCTGCGTGACTACGGCGTCTGTCGGATCTGCTTCCGGGAGCTGGCCTACAAGGGTCAAATCCCCGGCGTGAGGAAAGCAAGCTGGTAAATACCGGCTCTCTTTAGATGGCAAAAGGCCGGGTCACGGACTCGGAACCTTGCCACTACAACAGGTATCTGCCTGTAACTTCTTTAAGGAGGAGACTTATGCAAATTACAGATCCCATTGCGGATATGTTGACCCGGATTCGCAACGCCACTGCGGCGAAGCACGACACCGTTGACATTCCCGCATCGAAGATGAAAAAATCCATCGCCCAGATATTACAGGACGAAGGGTATATCAAAAGCTATCAACTCATTGACGACGGTGCCCAGGGCGTGATTCGTGTGACATTGAAGTACGGTCCCAGCAGGGAGAAAGTCATCACGGGCTTACGCCGTGTATCCAAACCCGGTCTCCGGGTATACGCCGGTGCCGATGAACTGCCGAAGGTGCTCCGTGGCCTCGGAATCGCCATTATTTCCACGAGCAAGGGTGTCATGACCGACAGGGCTGCAAGAGGCCAAAATGTCGGCGGTGAAGTCCTGGCCTTTGTGTGGTAAGGGGGGAGTTAAGACATGTCGAGAATTGGAAGAACTCCCATCATCGTCCCCGCTGGCGTAGAGGTAAAGCTGGAGGGAAACATCCTGACGGTCAAAGGCCCAAAGGGTAGCCTGACCCAGAAAATGCCTCCGGAAATGGGACTGGAAATTGAGGCGGGGCAGATCACCGTCAACCGCCCCGGCGAGCAAAAGCACCACAAGAGCCTCCACGGTCTGACCCGGACTTTGATCAACAACATGGTAGAGGGTGTGACCCAGGGGTTCAAAAAAGAACTGGAAGTCAACGGCGTGGGGTATCGTGTGGCCAAGGAAGGCAAAAAACTGGTTATGAACTTGGGTTATAGCCACCAGGTCATCGTAGAAGAGATCGACGGGATCGAGATCGAAGCCCCTGCGGCCAACCGGATCATCATCAGCGGTATCGACAGGCAGAAAGTCGGCCAGTTTGCCGCCGATGTGAGGAAGAAGCGTCCGCCGGAACCCTATAAGGGCAAAGGCATCAAATACGCTGGCGAAGTCATTCGTCGCAAAGAAGGAAAGACCGGAGCAAAATAAAAGGAGGTGTGCCGTAAATGATTAAAAAGATTGATACGAATAAACAGCGCCAAAAGCGCCATAGACGCGTTCGCGGTAAAGTTGCGGGCACGCCAGAGCGTCCCCGGCTCAACGTATTCCGGAGTCGCGCCCACATTTACGCCCAGATCATCGACGATGTGAACGGTGTAACCCTGTGTGCTGCCTCCTCCGCAGAAAAGGGCTTTGATGGCCCCAACGGCAACGCGGATGCCGCCAAGAAGGTCGGAAAAGCAATCGCCGACAAGGCCCGTGACAAGGGCGTTGAGACCGTGGTCTTTGACCGCGGCGGATACCTTTACCACGGTCGTGTCCAAGCACTGGCAGAGGGCGCCCGCGAGGGCGGACTCCAGTTTTAGCGGGAGGAGGAAGATAAGATGGCGCAACCAAATGACAGAAACCGGAGAGATCGGGGAGGTCGTCGGGGCGAAGAACAGCCCAGCGAATTCAGCGAGAAGGTCGTCTCCATCAACCGGGTCTCTAAGACCGTCAAGGGCGGTCGGATCTTCAAATTCTCTGCGCTGTGCGTCGTAGGCGACGGCAAAGGCCGGGTCGGATTCGGCCAAGGCAAAGCGGGGGAGATATCCGAAGCGATCCGAAAGGGCATTGAAGACGCGAAGAAGAACGTCGAGGCTGTCACCCTGTCCGGCACCACGATCCCCCACGAGGTGATCGGTGCGTTCGGGGCGGGCAGAGTGCTCTTAAAGCCTGCGGCACCCGGTACAGGCGTAATCGCCGGCGGGGCAGTCCGTGCAGTGGTAGAGGCCGCCGGCATCAAGGACATCCGTACCAAGTGCCTGCGCTCTAACAATCCACAAAATGTGGTCCACGCTACAATGGAGGGACTGCGAAGCCTACGGGACGCGGCCCAAGTGGCGAAAATCCGGGGCAAAACCCCCGAAGAAATCACAGGTTAGGAGGCGGTGTAGATGGCTAAGCTAAAGATTAAGCTCGTCAAGAGCCTCAATGGCAGATTGGATAAGCACATCGCCACAGCAAACTCCTTGGGGCTCCGCCGGATCGGTAGCGAGACGGTTCAGCCCGATAACCCCCAGACCCGGGGCAAGATAGCCAAGATCGGCTACCTCCTCCAGGTCACGGAAGACGAATAGGGAGGGAAAGGGAGCTATGAAGTTACACGAGTTAAAACCCGCCGCGGGGTCCACGAAAGTGGCCAAGCGGAAAGGCCGTGGACCGGGTACCGGCAACGGCAAGACCGCAGGACGTGGACACGGCGGCCAGAATTCCAGAAGTGGCGGCGGCGTCCGAGTCGGATTCGAGGGCGGCCAGATGCCCTTGGTGCGCCGGGTACCCAAGCGGGGCTTCAACAACATTTTCGCAAAACCCATGGTCAGCGTCAACCTCTCCGCACTTGAGCAATTTAGGAGCGGCAGTACCGTGACGATCCAGAAATTAATTGACGCAGGTCTCATTTCCAAGCCGAAATACGGCGTCAAGATTCTGGCAAATGGTGAGTTCACCAAGCGTCTGACTGTGCAAGCATCCGCATTTTCCGAATCTGCAAAAGCCAAGATAGAGGCAGCCGGCGGGAAGGCGGAGGTGGTATAGAGTGCTCCAGACAATCAGAAACGCCTGGAAAATTGAAGAGCTCCGCGGAAAGATGATCTTTACCGTGCTCATCATTGTGCTCTTCCGCCTGGGTAACGCAGTACCCGTCCCCTATGTGGATACGGTCATGTTGTCACTCCACTTCCAAGAATTACAGAACACCATCTTAGGGCTCTACAATACCATCAGCGGCGGCGCGTTTGAATCGGCCACCATTTTTGCCCTGAGCATTCAGCCCTACATTACGTCGTCCATTGTCATGCAGCTTCTCTGTATCGCCATCCCGGCGTTAGAGCGGCTACAGAAAGAGGGCGGCGAAGAGGGCAAGAAGAAGATCAACAAGATCACCCGGCTCGGCACCGTAGGGCTCGGTCTCGTCATGGGGTTTGCCTACTATCTGATGCTGGGCAACTGGGGCCTCCTGACAGAGGATGCCACAGGGTTCGGCCCGGGACTGGTTATCGTCCTGACTTTTGCGGCAGGTAGTGCCCTGGTCATGTGGCTGGGTGAGCAGATTACCGAGTTCGGCATAGGAAATGGTATTTCTATTATCCTGTTTGCCGGGATTATCTCCACGTTCCCTGGCGCCATCGGCAGAATGATCGACGGACTCATTCACGGATTCTTCCCCTGGTGGATGATTGTACTCTCCCTTCTGGGGGCATTGGCGCTGATTGTACTCATCGTCGTCATCACAAACTCCGAGCGGAAGATTCCCGTCCAGTACGCCAAGCGCGTAGTGGGCCGGAAGATGTACGGCGGACAGAGTACGCATCTGCCCATGAAGTTAAATATGGCCGGCGTCTTGCCTATCATTTTTGCACAGGCCATCGCCAGTTTGCCGGGAACCATCGCGGCATTCGCAAACCCCGCAGAGGGGACATTCCTCTACGGTATGAGCGACCTCTTTGGCCCGACCCGGCTTCCGTTCCTCCTCACGTATACAGTATTGATCGTATTCTTTAGCTACTTCTACACCCAAGTCCAGTTCAACCCCGTGGAAGTATCCAACAACCTGAGGAAAAACGGCGGCTATATCCCGGGCTTCCGGCCCGGCAAGCCAACCAGCGACTATCTCCAGAAAATGCTTAGCAAAATTACACTCTTCGGCGCGATTTATTTGGCCTTTGTGGCCGGTGCACCGATCGTAGTCAGCATGGTCAGCGAGACGGCAGCAATGACAGGGATCGCCCTGGGCGGAACCAGCATTATCATCGTCGTGGGTGTCGCCTTGGAGACGGTGAAGAATCTCGAGAGTCAGATGCTCATGCGCCACTACAAGGGCTTCCTGGAAACGTAGGAAGGATAGAAAATCAAATGAGAATCACGCTACTAGGCGTACCCGGTGCGGGGAAGGGTACACAGGCGGAAATTTTGAGCAAACGCTTAAATCTGCCCATCGTCTCCACCGGGAACATGCTCCGAGCAGCAGTCGAGGCGGGTTCACCCCTCGGGATGGAGGTCAAAGACCTCATTGAGCACGGAGAATACGTCTGCGATCAGATTGCCTTGGAATTGGTACGGGAGCGCTTAAGTCAAAACGACTGTCACGACGGTTGTATCTTAGACGGCGTACCCAGAACAGTAGTCCAGGCAGATGGTCTGGAAGAAATGGGATTCCACGTTGACTTCTGTGTCCGTTTCGACGTGCCGGATGAGATCATCATTCACCGACTGTCCCAGCGGCGGGTCTGTCCGGCCTGCGGCGACACGTACCACCTAGCTAACAATCCATCCCGTGTGGAGGGCATTTGCAACCTCTGTAGTACCCCTCTCTATATCCGAGCTGACGACAAGCCGGAGACCATCGCCCGGCGTCTGGATGTCTACCACAGCCGCACGGCCCCGCTGGAGCACTATTATGACGAGCGCGGCTGTCTGAAGGGAATTCCCTCTTGCGGGACAGTGGAGGAGACGACGGCCCTTGTGCTAAAGGCCATCGGTGCCCAGTGAGCCAGATGGGAAGAAGAACTGCTGTGATCCAACTAAAATCTGAACGAGAACTGACTGATATGCGCCGGGCCGGTCACATGGCTGACCGGGCCAGGCGCATGGCCGGAGAGATGGTGGTACCGGGTATCACCACCGCCGCCATTGACCGGGAAGTACGGCGCTTGATCGAACTGGACGGAGGGACCCCCTCCTTTCTCGACTACAACGGCTTTCCGGGCAGTAGTTGCATCTCCATCAACGACGAGGTGATCCACGGTATCCCCGGGAGCCGGAAGATTCAGTTTGGTGACATCGTCAGTGTAGATGTGGGGGCCTTCTTTCAAGGCTTTCACGGCGACTGTGCCGCCACCTTCGGCGCAGGAGAACTCTCACCCCAGGCGAGAATGCTCATCAATGTGACCCGGCAGAGCTTCTTTGAAGCCCTGGCCTATTGCCGAGAGGGCTATCGCCTATCGGACATCTCTTATGCCGTACAGGCACATGTGGAATCCCGTGGATTTTCTGTCGTGCGGGACTTTGTAGGCCACGGCATCGGCAGACATCTCCACGAGCCGCCGGAGGTACCGAACTTCGGCCAACCCGGCAGAGGTGTTCGGCTCCAAGCCGGCATGACCTTGGCCATTGAACCTATGATCAACATGGGCAGTGGAGATATTATCGTATTAGACGACGGCTGGACAGTGCGTACCTCAGATGGGAGCCTATCCGCCCACTACGAGAACACGGTGCTGATCACAGACGGCGAACCGGAAATTCTCACCCGATCAGGCGATGAGGTGGTATAGCATGGGTGTGGAAAAAGGGGATATCGTACAGTCGGCAAACGGCAGAGACAAGGGCCGCGCCCTATTTGTGCTGGATGTAGACGATCAATACCTGATCTTAGTAGACGGAAAGAGCAGACGGGTGGAACACCCCAAGCGAAAGAAGACAAAACACTGTGTATTTCTCGCCGCCGGCACCTGCCGTTTGGCGCAGAAGATAAAAAGCGAAGAACGGATAGCCAACAGCGAAATCAGAAGAGCTCTTGCGGCATTCGCCGCCGGGGCAGGTGAGACGACAGGGGGAGGTTTGTAACACTTGGCCAAAGACGATGTAATTGAGCTGGAAGGGACTGTAATCGAATCGCTTCCCAACACCATGTTCCACGTGGACATTGGAAATGGACACGTAATACTTGCCCATATATCAGGCAAGCTCCGGATGAATTTTATCCGCATCCTGCCCGGCGACAAGGTGACGGTTCAAATGTCGCCCTATGACCTGACCCGCGGCAGAATTACTTGGCGCAGTAAGTAAAAGTTTGCGCTCCAGCGGGCTGATTCCAGGGGATGGAGCGGCACCTCGGCTCCTTCCGCGGCACCTCGTGTCGGCCCAAACGAGACCCAGACTTTTCTAAGTCTTGCGGCAATCGCCCCAAGACACCGGATACCACCAAGTCCTACGCCCCTTGCCAGAAACTCGGCGGGCTCTCAAGCGACGAATCGTCGCTTGGGGAAAAACGCCCTTACGCCGGGAGTCCGGCGTTCAAGCATTTTCGCAGAGCGAAAATCTTGATACCGCCACGGCTTTGCCGTGGCGAGGAGATCAAATGAAGGGGCCCCCAAACGGCTTGCCGTTTGGGGAACAAGAAAGGAGTTATCGCATGAAAGTCAGACCCAGTGTGAAACCCATGTGCGAAAAATGCAAGGTCATCAAACGCAAGGGTACCGTGATGGTAATTTGTGAAAACCCACGTCACAAGCAGAGACAGGGTTAAATTCGAGAAAGGGGACCAAACAGTATGGCACGTATTGCCGGTGTCGATCTGCCCCGTGATAAACGGGTTGAGATCGGCCTCACCTATATCTACGGAATCGGTAGAAAGAGCGCAAAAGATATTCTGGCGGCCACAGGCATAGATCCCACCACCCGAGTGAAGGATCTCACAGACGAGGAAGAGGCAAAGCTCCGTGAGCAAATCGACAAGGAGTACACGGTAGAGGGAGACCGCCGCCGAACCGTAGCGCTTGACATCAAGCGTTTGACTGAGATCGGTTGCTATCGTGGCCTGCGCCACAGAAGAGGGCTTCCCGTCCGGGGCCAGCGGTCTAAAACCAATGCCCGTACCCGCAAAGGTCCGAAGCGGACGATTGCCGGGAAGAAGAAGTAAGGGGGGAAGTGAATCATGGCAGCACCAAAAGGTAAAAAGACCAGAACCAGACGCCGCGAGCGTAAGAATATCGAGAGAGGCGCCGTCCATATCCGGTCCTCCTTTAACAACACCATGGTGACCGTTACCGATACCCACGGAAACACCATCAGTTGGGCGACCTCCGGCGGCATGGGCTTCCGGGGCAGCAAGAAGAGTACGCCCTTCGCCGCCCAGACCGCGGCGGAGACCGCGGCCAAAGCCGCTATGGAACACGGCTTGAAATCCGTCGAGGTCTTTGTAAAAGGCCCCGGATCCGGCAGAGAGGCCGCCATTCGTGCGCTCCAGAGCGCAGGGCTTGAGGTCACCATGATCAAAGATGTGACCCCAATCCCCCACAACGGCTGCCGTCCGCCGAAAAGACGCCGCGTATAGGAAAGGAGGAGACCCGACATGGCTAGATATACAGGAGCAGTTTGCCGCCTATGTCGGAGAGAGGGCCAAAAACTCTTTCTCAAGGGCGACAGATGCTATAGTCAAAAATGTGCAATTGATAAACGTGCCTACCCACCCGGCCAACACGGCCAGGGCCGTTCCAAGGCCTCTGAATACGGTCTGCAACTCCGTGAGAAGCAGAAGGCAAAACGCTACTACGGTATTCTGGAGAGCCAGTTTAGAGGCTATTTCGAGATGGCCGCAAAGAAAAAAGGCCAGACCGGCGAGAACCTCCTGTCCATTCTGGAGAGCCGTTTGGACAACACGGTCTACCGCTTGGGATTTGGAATGAGCCGGGCAGAGGCCCGTCAACTGGTTCGCCACGGCCACTTTATCGTGGACGGGAAAAAGGTAAATATCCCCTCTTTCCTGGTCAAGCCCGGTATGGTAATCGCCCTTAAGGAGAGTAGCCGAGGTCTGGATAAGATCAAGGGGAACTTGGAGGCGGGTGCATTCCGCAAAGCGCCCAATTGGCTGGAGTTCGATGCAACCAATCTCTTGGCCAAAGTGGTGGGATCGCCGACGAAAGAGGACATTGATCTGCCCATCGCAGAGCACTTGATCGTTGAGCATTACTCAAAATAATAGAATCGTATGTCTCCGCACTTTTCTGGGCGGAGACAAACCCTCAAAATTGGTAAGCTGATGAGACCGAACATGAATAAATAGGAGGGTAGTCGTCTGATGATTGAAATAGAGAGGCCACGTATCGAGTGCATTGAGACGCCCGGTGACAGTTCTTACGGCAAGTTCGAGATTGAACCCCTGGAGCGGGGCTACGGAACCACCTTGGGGAACTCCCTACGGCGGATTTTGCTCTCGTCCCTGCCGGGTGCCGCTGTGACCACAGTGAAAATCGCCGGCATCCAACACGAATTTTCCACCATCCCCGGCGTAAAAGAGGACGTGACAGAGATCATCCTAAACGTCAAGGGGATTATCGCAAAGCTCCACAGCCCCGGTGTCAAGACCGTCTATATCGAAGCTTCTGGCGAGGGTGTCGTCACCGCCGGGGACATCAAGGAAGACGGTGAGGTGGAGATCCTAAATCCGGATCACCCCATTGCAACATTGGGCCCCAATGCCTATCTGAACATGGAGCTCACATTAAACCACGGCCGTGGCTACGTACCCGCCGAGCGGAACAAGCCCCAACAGACCATTATCGGTGTCATCCCGGTAGATTCCATCTACACGCCGGTGGCCAGGGTCAACTACTCTGTGGAGAACACCCGTGTGGGCAAGACCACAGATTTCGACAAGCTCACCCTGGAAGTCTGGACGGACAAGACCATTACCGCCCGTGACGCCGTGAGCCTGGGTGCCAAAATCTTGGTGGATCACTTTGAGCTCTTCATTGGTCTGTCCGAGACCGTGGGTGCAAAGAGCACTGTGGTTGAGCGCTCAGAGACACAACGGGACAAGGTGCTGGAGATGACCATTGAGGAGTTGGATCTGTCTGTGCGCAGCTTCAACTGCCTGAAGCGGGCCAACATCAACACTGTGGAAGACCTGATCTCCAAGACGGAAGAGGAGATGATCAAGGTGCGAAACCTGGGTCGCAAGTCTTTAGAAGAGGTCATCCACAAGTTGTCCATGATGGGCTTGGAGTTAGCGGCAGAAGATGCGAACAACTAGCAACTGCGTAGACGTGTTCGAGAAACACGTTTGGATGAAAGGGTAAAGGAGGGAAAAATATGCCCGGAACGAGGAAGTTAGGCAAACCGACCGACCAGAGAATGGCCATGTTTCGCCAACAGGTGACGGATTTGCTCAACAATGGCCGGCTGGAGACTACGGTCACCCGTGCCAAGGAAATTCGCCCCATTACGGAGAAGATGATCACCTTAGGGAAGAAGAACACCCTGGCCTCCCGGAGAGATGCAGTGGCATTCATCACCCGTGATGATGCGGTGCGAAAGCTCTTTGAGGAAATTGCGCCCAAATACGCCGAGCGCAACGGCGGTTATTGCCGTATCGTCCGCATCGGCCCCCGTCGTGGAGACGGCGCAGAAATGGCGGTCATTGAACTGGTCGAATAGGGTAAACGTGCATAAAAAACCTCCCAAGGAGAGAAACTACTCTTTCTTAGGAGGTTTTTCTTATGAAGATGACGAATCAGCAATATAGTACGTATATTGACCGGATGAGTCCTAAATCGAAACTGTGGAAGAATATGCTCTGCGCCTTCTTGGTGGGCGGGATTATCTGTACCGTCGGGGAGGGGTTCATTCGACTTTTTATCCATCTGGGGATGGAAGTGGATAACGCCCGAACCATGGGGGCCATCACGCTGATTTTCCTGGGCGCTTTGCTTACAGGACTCAAAGTGTACGACAACATCGCCCGGATCGGCAAGGCGGGTGCGCTGGTACCCATCACGGGCTTCTCCAACGCCGTGGTCAGCCCAGCCATGGAGTTCAAAAGTGAGGGTCACGTTATGGGGCTCTCCGCCAAGATGTTTTCCATCGCAGGGCCGGTGCTGGTATTCGGTACCCTGGCTGCGACGGCCTACGGGGCAATCTATTTGCTGGCGAAGTAAGAGCGGCGCCCCCGACGCCTCGCAACGTACAGTAGCATAAAAAGCGACAACCGCCCCTCCCCAAAAGAGTAGCGGTTGTCTTAATACCTAATTAGGCAAACCGTCTCACGGTTCACCCCTTCATCTCCTACACCTTCTTCACATTTTCCGATATCTCCGACAGGGCCTTAGACGCCTCCATGTCGTAGGAGTGGGTTTTGGCCATGTCGCCCAGAGAGACCATCCCCACCACACGGCCATCGGATACCACGGGCAGGCGGCGCACCTGTTCTTTGGCCATGATCCGGGTACCCACCCGGACATCGTCGTTGGGGCCGATAGAAGCGACGCCCTTGGTCATGATCTCCTTGATGGGTGTTGTGGCCGGATCGCTCTCGGCGGCGATACAGCGCAGAACGATATCACGGTCAGTAACGATCCCCTTTACCCTGCCATCCTCCGTACAGACAGGCAGGGCGCCGATGTTGTGGCGATAGAGCAATCTGGCCGCCAGAGCGGTGGACTCCTCCGGGGAGATGGAGACCACGTTGGGGCTCATAATATCACGAATCAGCATAGCAAATCCTCCGCAAAGTCAATACTAAGATACTCCTGTACAAAAAAGTAGGAAACTGTTTTTTCGTGTTTCCCCCGCCGTAGGCGGGGGAAACACAGTAAAACTTCCCGCTTTTTGATTCCAAAGTGATCGTACTTCTAGTATTGACCTGGTGTAGACGGTTTATACGGCTAAAATAAACTGCGAATACCCAGGGCAATGAGCACAATGCCGCCCACCAGTTCGGCCCGCTTGTGAAACGTCTCTCCCACCCGTTTGCCAAATAGGCCGCCGGACACCGACAGGGCGAAGGCAACGCCCCCGATCACGGCAGCGGCCACCGCCAGATTCACGGTCAAAAGGGCCAAGCTGACCCCTGCCGCAAAAGCGTCAATGCTGGTGGCAATGGCCAGCACAAACAGCCGCTTGTGGGAAAATGCCATTGTTTCGTCTGGCTTTTGGTTGCCTTTTAAGGCCCGCCAGACCATATTCCCCCCGATTAGCGTCAATAACACAAAGGCGATCCAACTGCCCGCCTGGGCCACGTATTGATTGAACGAATGTCCCAGAAGCGCCCCTAACAGGGTCATAAGCGCCTGGAATCCGCCAAAATAGATCCCCAGCCACAGGGCGTACCGCTTCCGAAACCCCGGTGACATGCCGCAGGAGATGGACACGGCAAAGGCATCCACCCCTAAGCTGAGGGCGAGCAAGGGTATCATCATCTGTAAGAAGCTCCTTTAAAAATATTGCCTCTTATTGTATCATACTAGCCATGTTGTGGACAATATGCTAAAATGGAGGTGTGCACTGCAACGATGATTCTTCTTTCCTCCCCGCCGGAGGCGGGGAGGAAAGTTGGAACACCTGCAGACGGAGGTGTAGATCAAGCGAAAAGGAGATGCCCTCATGACACATGACCAGTGGATGCAGCACGCTTTGACCCTGGCCCAAGAGGCCATGGCAGCGGGAGAAGTTCCCGTGGGGTGTGTCATCGTCGACAGCGGGGGCAATCTCATCGGCCAGGGCAGAAACCGCCGAGAGGAGACCGGGCAGGCCACGGCCCACGCCGAGATACTGGCCATTGAGGCGGCCTGCAGCGCCCTGGGGGATTGGCGGCTGGGTGACTGCAGTCTCTATGTCACGTTAGAACCCTGTCCCATGTGCGCCGGGGCGATTCTCAACGGCAGGGTGGGCAAGGTATTCTACGGCGTAAAAGACCCCACTATGGGGGCCTGCGGCAGTGTATTGAACCTGTTTATGGAGGATTTTTGGCATAGCCCCCAGCTGGTGGGCGGCATCTTGGAAGAATCCTGCGCCCGGTTGATGGTAGATTTTTTTCAAAAACTCCGATAATTTGAAATTTTCCAACATTTCTTCAGGAATCTTTTCGATTTTGTTCATTCTTTCGCCATATGTTTACGATAGGATATTAATTGAACGTTACCTAGGTGTCCGGGACACCTGATTCGAGGAGGCACTCGACATGAGCGACAACAATCAACGCCCCGGTTGGGGCGGGATGTTCAACGGTGGCGACCCGCCGCCGCCATCCGAGGTGCGGTTGGGAAACCAGACCGGTAATCGGCGGCAAATTCAGGGTCTGCCGCGTTCCGATCAGGGCGCGTACCCGCGCTGTGATAACCCGTATCCCCCCGGCATCTATGCCCCCAGCGCCACAACGCCGCCCAGCTATCTGGTGGATCCGGAACAACACGCCGGATACCAGGGGGAATTCAAACTCCAAGATGAATGGGCAAATCGATCCTTTCGAGAACCCAAACGGCGGGGCGGGTTTATGCGAACCCTCTGCCTGGTTTTGATCTGCGCCCTCATCGGCGGTGGTACCGCAGCAGTGGTCTCCCAGCGGGTTATTGAAAATTGGGAGGCCGCACAGCCAGATACCCCGGTCTCTATCGTCATGCCTACGCCGGAACCAACACCGGAGCCCACGCCGGAGCTAACACCCCCGCCGCCCGTCGCTACGCCCGTTCACGCAGGCGGGGTGATGACGGCAGAGGAGATTTTTGAGCTTGGCCGGGAACAGGTGGTGGGCATCACCACAGAGGTTGCCAGCACCAACATCTTCGGGCAAATGACAACGGGAACCGTCACAGGCACGGGCTTTATCGTGTCCGCCGACGGGTACATTTTGACCAACTATCACGTCATTGAGGGCGCGTCCCGGATCCTGGTCGTGCTGTCGGACGACACCGTCTACGAGGCCCGGTTGATCGGTGGGGAGAGCGTCACGAGTGATGTGGCAGTGCTCAAAATCGAGGCCTACGATCTGCCCTACGCCCGGCTCGGAAGCTCCGAGGAAATGCGGGTGGGGGCCAGCATCTTCGCCATTGGCAACCCCTTGGGGGAACTGACCTATACCATCACCTCCGGTATTATCAGCGCGTTGGATCGGAATATCGCCATCGAGCCGGGTGTCATCATCAATATGTTCCAAATCGACGCTGCGGTCAACTCCGGTAACTCCGGCGGTCCCGTGTATAACGCCTTCGGCGAAGTGGTGGGTATCGTCACCGCCAAATCCGCCATGGAGGGCGTGGAAGGCATCGGCTTTGCCATCCCCATTGACGACGCCATGCACTACGCCACACAGCTCATTGAGACGGGGCATATCGCAAGGCCCTATCTCGGTATCTACCCCGTCACCATCACAGAGGTCTATGCCTATCACCACCAAATGGTTGCGGGCGTACTCGTGGATACCGTCTTCCCCGACAGCCCCGCGGCCCACGGCGGGCTGTTGGTGGGTGATGTCATCATAGCCATGAGCGGCTACGCCATCCGCACGACGGAGGAACTCCGGGCCGCATTGAATCAATATGCCCCCGGCGACGCGGTGCACTTCGCCATCTATCGAGACGGGTATGAACTCACCATCACCGTCACGCTGGGGGATCGTCCCGTAGAAACGCACATCCCCGAGGACCCTGGTTACTACGATGCAGGGTACGGACACGGTGAGGGCGACTATTAGGAGTAGTGCAGTTGCATGAGAAAAAATCCCTGCCGGCCGGCAGGGATTTTCTTGTGATACTACAACAAAAAGCGGCATGTCGGTACCGTCACACGCTACGCCTTCCTTTTACGCTTTCCGGCGATAGTGGAAACAAAAATTTGTAACACTGTAACGGCGGCCAACTGGTTTGGCTGATACTGCGGCTTTCCCACAAAGCCGTATCGCTTCATCAAAAGATCCAGCCCGTGGATCTTTTGCGTTTCCTCCGCCACAATCGAGATAGTCCCCTCGCCGATTACGCTCTCGAATTCGGCAGCCCACTCGCAGGCTGCGGGGGCGTCCAGTGTGCGATAGGCGCAGTCCGCCTCGAAGCAGACATTGTGATTCTGTGCGATCATATCTATTTTCCGGCCTTCCGGCGCGCAATGAAGATAGATAGTGACTTGATCGTCGATCACTTCGTAGGCGAAGTTCATGGGGACGATATAAGGTTTGTTATCCGTGCTCAAACCGAGGCGTATGATTTCGCATTTGTCCAGTATCGCAAGGATATGTTCCAGTCCAACGACTTCTCGGTCCCGTCTTCTCAAAGATATTTCCCCCTATGTCTCGTCCTCTGCGATGTTGATCAGTTGTACGCCGACACTTAAGGCGTAGCTTGCGGTGTAGGCGGTGCCGCCTGTGGGACGATCCAGATAGCAGATGCACCAGCCGCTGCCTTCGGCCATGTGGCGGTTTCGCTTGTACATACAGCCGTTATAATATTTCTCGGCGGTGTAGACCACTTTGTCCGCCCGGGCCAGGATTTGTTCCAAGAGGGTCTTGTCCTCGCCCTGCCAGCTGAAATCGTGGTCTTTACACGGCAGGATCATAATCAGCCGGATGTGGGGATATGTACGCTTGAGTTTGATGACGGTCAAAGCGGCGATGGTGTCAAAGCCCAAAGCCCCGCCCCCGCCAAAATACTGCACCCCCTGATTGATCAGCCGCTCAACGGCCCGTTCCAGCCGTTGTTGGACTTTGGGGTACTCCTCCCGGGGGATATCTCGATGACCTGTGAAAAAACAGGTTTTTTCTCTGATTGTATGTTCGGTCATGGGTTTCACCTACTGTCGTCTGGGGGCAAAGTGGATGCCGGGGATAGAGATGGGACACGGTTGTTCGGTAGGGTATGACTTATTCAAAATTAGGAAGGGGCGCATTGCAGTATTCGCAAATATTGCTATTGTTATGTGCTCCACAACATTGGCAAGTAACCATTCGCTCCACCGAATCCGAGCCTTCATTTATCAAGATTGAGGGGTTTTTGATGAGAAAAATCGTTCTCTTCAATATGTAAAACAGGGGAATGTGTTCATTTTTTATAAGTTCTTCGGGCGACCCCTCCATAAGCGCTATTACATCGCTATTTGTTTTTATTTCAAAACTTTCAATTGCGATTCCCTTGTTTTTGTTTGTCGAGACAACAGATATGTCGATGATGTCAACAATATCTATCACTGTTCTCTTTTCCATCATAGGCTTATTGTAAAATCGTTTGTTAGTTAATAAATATCCTTCTTTTCCTGACCCCATAACAGTGCTATCAACAAGAAAAATTGCCGTCTCATCGTTCCCCATTTCCTGTGCATATTTCCGTTTTGCTCCTTGAAGTTTCTTTTCCGGTATGTTCTCCAAGACAAACAAGCCGAGAACTTGTCCCTCTTGTTTCAAAATATCTTTTATTTTGCTTTTAAGCTCAAGAGTCAATGACACGATACTTCCTCCCCTATATTACGTCAAAATATTGTACGAAACCCCTTCGCTACCATAAGAAAACACCAAGAACACCGAGAGTTCCCCACCTCCCCTACGGCTGCGTCTGATCCTTCAACACCACGTCATGCGCCCCGCCCTCGACAATGCTGACGGAGGAGACCAGGGTCAGGCGGGCTTTTTCTTGCAGCTCCGGGATGGTGAGGGCGCCGCAGTTGCACATGGTGGAGCGCACTTTGGACAGAGTCAGGGCCACATTGTCCGCCAGGGAGCCGGCGTAGGGGACGTAGGAATCTACCCCCTCCTCAAAGGAGAGACCGCCCTTTTTACCGTCGGCGCTGTACCGCTGCCAGTTTCTGGCCCGGTTGGAACCCTCGCCCCAGTATTCTTTCATATAACTGCCACCCACCGTCACCCGGCGGCCGGGACTCTCGTCGAACCGGGCGAAATAGCGGCCCAGCATACAGAAATCCGCCCCCATGGCCAAGGCCAGGGTGATGTGGTGGTCGTGGACGATGCCGCCGTCGGAACAGATGGGGACGTATATCCCTGTCTCTTTCAAATACTGATCTCTGGCTTTGGCGACTTCGATGACCGCCGACGCCTGGCCCCGGCCAATGCCCTTGGCCTCCCGGGTGATGCAGATGGCACCGCCGCCGATGCCCACCTTGACGAAATCCGCCCCGGCCTCGGCCAGGAAACGAAATCCGTCTCGATCCACCACGTTGCCGGCGCCAACTTTCACGCTGTCACCGTACTGGTCACGGATGAATTGGAGGGTCTGTTTTTGCCACTCGCTGTACCCCTCGGAGGAGTCGATGCAGAGGATATCCGCCCCGGCTTCGATGAGGGCGGGGACACGGGTCTCATAGTCGATGGTGTTGATCCCGGCACCTACCATGTAGCGCTTGGAACTGTCCAACAACTCCATGGGGTTGGCCTTGTGGCTGTCATAGTCCTTCCGGAACACAAAAGCCACCAGCCGCTGATTGGAATCAATCACCGGCAGGGTGTTCAACTTGTGTGCCCAGATGATATCGTTTGCCTCTTTGAGGGTGACGCCCTCCTGGGCGTAGATGATCTCCTCAAAGGGGGTCATAAACTCGGACACCAGGGTGGCGGGGTCCATCCGGCTGGGCCTGTAGTCCCGGCTGGTGATGAGGCCTAAGAACTTGCCGGAGGCGGTGCCGTCATGGGTCACGGCCACTGTGGAGTGGCCCATCTTATCCCGCAGGGCTAAGATATCGGCCAGAGTCTGATCTGGTCGGACATTGGACTCCGAGGAGACGAACCCGGCCTTGTACCCCTTGACCCGGCGCACCATCTCCGCCTGATCCTCCACGGATTGGGAGCCGTACAGGAAGGCAATCCCCCCCTCCCGCGCCAAGGCGATGGCCATCCTGTCATCGGAGACCGACTGCATCACAGCCGAGACCAGGGGGATATGCATGGTGATATCCGGGGTCTCCCCGACCCGGTAGCGGGTGATCGCCGTCTTGAGGGAGACGTTTTGCGGTAGACAATCCGCCGACGAGTAGCCGGGCACCAGCAGATATTCACTAAAGGTATGAGAGGGAGTATCGTAAAAGTACGGCATGAGACGGCTCCTCCTAGTCAATTTTTTGGTATATGCATAGTATACGAGATATTCTTACAAAATACAACCCGCCGCTTTCAGCGCCAGCGCACATTCCAGGCGCTTTTTGAACAGGGTACAGCCGTATGCGTCGATCCCCCGCAAATCGCCGGAGGTGTGGTAGGCGTTGGCGGCGCAGCCGCCGCTACAGTAGAGTTTGGCCCAGCAGTCGTGACAGGCCGGGCGGGTGTAGACGTTGCAACTGGCCAGCGCTGCCGCCACAGCGGGCGTTGTCACCCCCTGCCAGACATCGCCCATGGCGTATGCGGGGTCTCCCACGAATTGATGACAGGGGAAGAATGCCCCCGACGGGGTGACTGCCAGATACTCCGTGCCGACGCCGCAGCCCACCAGCCGCTTGTGGGCGCAGGGGCCGTGATCCAAGTCCAGGGTGTAGTGATAAAAGCGAAAGCTCTGCCCCGTCTGATTACGCCGCTCCATCTCGGCGGCCAGACGTTCATATTGGGTGAACAGTGTTGGCAGATGGGTCTCGGTGAGGGCGTAGGGGGCGTCGGGGGGGCAGACCACCGGCTCCATGGAGAGTTCGGTGAAGCCCAGATCGGCCATGTGGAGGATATCCTCGGTGAAATCCAGGTTGTGGCGGGTAAAGGTGCCACGGATATAATAGCCCTTGCCGCCCCGGCGGCGAACCAGCTCTTGGAACTTGGGGACGACAATATCATAGCTGCCCCGCCCGTCTGGGGTCTTGCGGAAGTGGTCGTGGACGGATTTTCGCCCGTCTAAGCTCAGGACCACGGTATCCATTTCCCGATTTGCAAAGTCCATGACTTCGTCGTTTAGGCCTATGCCGTTGGTGGTGAGGGTGAAGCGGAAGTGTTTGTCCCATCTCTCCTCCTGGGTACGGCCATAGGCAACAAGTTGTTTGACCACGTCCCAATTCAACAAGGGTTCGCCGCCGAAGAAGTCTACTTCTAAGTTTTGTCGTGTACCGGAGTGCTTGAGCAGAAAATCCAAGGCCGCTTTGCCGACCTCAAAGGACATCAGCGCTGCCCCGCCGTGGGATTGATTCGTTCCTGCAAAACAGTAGGCACAAGACAGGTTGCACGTGTGGGCCACGTGGAGGCACATGGCCTTGTATGCCCCGTGGGTCTGTCCAATCCCTGTCGCCAAGTCCTGATAGATGTCCGGGGTAAAGAGTTGTCCCGCCGATTCCAGGGCTGCGATATCATCCAGCAGGGCCGCGATTTCTCCAGGGTTCACGTCCGGCATGTAACTGTAACGCGCGAGGAGTTCGGTGGCGATCTCCTCCCGGGTGTGGGTCTCGTAGCGGGCAATGGCGTCGTAGGCCAGATCGTCCACTTGATGGAGGCTGCCGCTGTTTGTATCCAGCACCATATTTCGTCCGGCCAGTTTGTATTGGTGTACCATGGGCGCTCCTCGTTGTAAAAAGTGACCGCTTTGCCACTGGTCTGCGGCAAAGCGGCTCGGGGTGTCGGAAAAAGGGGCGGGGCGTCGAGGGCGCCGCCCCCTACATAGTGTTGCGGACTATTTGCTGTTCTCACAGGGCTGGTTGATGACGCCGCAAGAAGTCTTACAAGCGGATTGGCAGGAGGTGGGACACTCGCCGCATCCGCCGGTTTTTACGCTCTCTTGTAAATTGCCTGATGTGATGGTCTGGATTCTTGTCATGGGGATTTCCTCGCTTTGTTTCGTTGTTTTTCTTATCTTACCGGAAGGTTGCAAAAATGTCAATGCCGTCCTTGGGAAGTTGAATATGGCACAATAAGCACGTATAAAAGAGTGATGTTTGTCATAGTCATACCGAGTATGGCCCACAGCAGATACTGTTGCAATCCCGGCTGCCAGAGCCACAAGCTTATGATGATGGTTGATTGCAGGGGAATAACAATTCGACTTATTTTTTTATTCCGCTTCTTTTCTCATTTTTTGAGAGGCTTATTCGGATGTTGGACCGGGGCGCCTGCGAAAGTGACGACAATGGAAAAGAGCATTAAGATCAGTGTCCAATCCATGAGTGGCATAGGCCAGAAGAACCCAAATAGCAAAGCGGCGGCATAGCTGGTCATGGTGAGCAAAAAACAAGAAAAATATGTGCTTGCGTGATAGCCGCCGGCATAGGGGCGCAGGAGATAAAGGAACCCTAAGTATACAAGCGTTCCAAGAAATTCTCCCGCTACTGCCCCTAACAAGAGGATAGACAGGGTGGCACCAAGCGTAGAGAGGAGCAGTGACCAGCCATAGATATAGACTTCTTCATCCTCTGCCGAGACGGCTTCTTTTCGTATCATATATGTGGTTAATGTCGATGCCATCCTCTCTATCATGTTGTTGCCTCGCTTCCTGTATATAATGGCAACTTAATATTGACGGTGCAATAATATTCCTCGAACGTCGTATGAAGTTGACCCTTGATTTTTTCTGTGAGTCTCTTTGCAATTTGCAGACCCACACTTTTTTGATTATGTACCTCTTTTATTCGCTCTCTACTATCCGCAGGATATTCTACTATGATATCTAAAATAGCCCGTTTCCACCTCGAAGGAGAGAGAAATAGCTTTTTCACATTCCTCATCCTCAATGACTTCCACGGTTTCGATGGCAGTATCCAAAACATGAATAAGAATACCGCCGACAACTTCAGAATCATATTGGAGATTCGTCAACCGGCCAATATCTGCCTGAATTCTGATTTTTTTTGGCCAAGGTCGCCTTTGCTGGATAAGACCACGTCCAAAATCTCATCGCCGGTACAATAGGCGAGGTTGAAGTTCTATTTGAGTTGGTGTATACGGAAAAGCAAAGTTTGATATTGTTCAAACTGCCTTGCTCGGCCCTGTTTTGAGTAAACCAAAGCGCCCATGTTCCAAATGTCAGACGTGACCGCATCTATGGAGTCTTGATAGTTTTTAAACTTTTCATGGGTGGCGGCTAACTGCTCATAGTTTTTAAACCGCTGCAGTTGCACTTCCTGCTCTAATAGTTTTTGGCTTAGCGCTCGGTTCTTTTTGTTTGTGGTGTCGATATAAGCAAGAGGCAGACAATTTAAGAGCAGAACAAGAGCGGCAAAACGAAACAACACCTCTTGCCCTTGGATCGGGTCAATATACTCTGCTGTCTGAAGCGAAAACATTGCGTAGATACTCGCTGCAACTGCCATTGACAGCAATAAAACAATCGTACGCCCTAAGTGCTCCAGATATAGCTTGAGCCGCAATATAAAGAGAAGTAAAAGGACTTGTAGTATCGTTGCGCACAACATTGCTTGTATACGATAACTATTTTGTAACACTACAAGAACGTGACAAATCTCTGTGCTGCTGTAGTAGACGCTCTCCCGCTTTTGTGATACAATTCACAGTAACTTCACGTCATAGTTATGGAGGTGTAGACCATGTCCCAAGAAGCCATGAAAATCGTCGGCGAGGCGGAGGAGACCGTCCGGCAGATGCGATGGGAGGCCGAAGACCATGCCAAACAGGCGATGGAGGCCGCTGTCCAAGCCGGAGAGTCTAAAGTGGCCGAGGCGGTCAAACGGGCCGAGGCCGAGTGTACCCAGATGATGCAAGAGGCGGAACAGGGCGCCGCCAAAGCGGCCATGGATCTCGCCTCCAATACGGAGAATAAAAAAGCGGCGATCCGAGCCCGCGCTGAGAGCGCCATGTCCGTTGCCGTGGATCGGATCATCGAAAGGATCGTGAGGGGTTGATGGCGGGCAAGATGAAGCGGTTGCGGCTCATGGGACTACACGCCGAGCGGGACGATCTGCTCCGGCGGCTCATGGGGCGGGGGTGTGTGGAGCTGGCGGAATCGCGGGGCGATGAGGAGACGACGCTCTCAAAACAGGAGAGCGATCTACCAGCTCAAAAGGAGCGCTTGGACCGACTCAATCAGGCCCTGGATATTTTGCAGCGGATCGCGCCGGAGAAAAAAAGGCTGTTCCCCAAGCGGGACGAGGTCAGTGAAGACGTCCTCTTCTGTTGTACGGTTACAGGCCCGGCGTTGGAACTGGCCGATGATATTGCGGAAAAAGAGGCGCAGATCAATCAGCGCAACGCCCGTATCAATCAGATGGAGGCGGAACGTGTGGCGCTTTTGCCGTGGCGGGAGATGAATATCCCCCTCGGTACCCAAGGGACGGAGCATGTGGCTGTCGAGTTCGGCACTGTCCCCCGATCTGTGGTGGTATCCCAGTTGGAGGCCACCCTCTTGGCCGAGGCCCCCGCCGCCGCACTCTATCTGGTGGGGCAGAGCAAGGAGCAACTCTGCCTCATGCTGATCTGCTACCGGGCAGAGCTTACAGCCGCCGAGAGCGTGCTCCGAGAGGCGGGGTTTGCCCGGGTTATCTTGACCGAGACAGATACTCCCGACGCCGAGATAGATCGGATTTCAAACGAGATGGCAGACATCCAAGCGGAGATCGCCGCGCTTCGGGAAGAACTGGCGCATCTGGCGGACAAGCGTCCGGTATTGAAACTCTGCGCCGACCGTCTGGCCCTGGAAGTAATCCGGGAGGAGGCGAAAGAGAAACTTTTGGCCTCAGAGTCCACTTTCGTCCTAGAGGGCTGGCTCCCCACCCGCCAAGAGGCGGCGCTGGGCGCACTCCTAGACGAGTTCACCTGCGCCTGGGAAATCAGGGAGCCGTCACTGGAGGAATATAAGGGCAAAAGCCGAGGATTTCGGCCTCTTGCCATGGAGACGAAGTATCATCAGGTTACGAATGGGAACTAGAGCAGGAGGAGTATAGCGTGAACGGGATTGATAAAATCACCCAGCGTCTCATAGGGGATGCCGAGCAAGAGGTCGCAGCCATCCGGGCCGAGGCTGAGGGGGCGTGTGCGGAGGTGGCGAAGGCATACGAGCAACAGGCCCAGGATACATTTTGGCAGTTGGTCACCGCCGGGAAGCAGGCGGCGGATCTGCGAGGGTTGTGTATGTTTGATGCGGCGGCGTTAGAGTCGAAAAAGCGTATCCTAACCCTCAAGCAGGAGATGGTGGCCCAGGCCTTTGTAGAGGCCGAGGCGCAGATTTTGAATCTGCCGGAGGAAGAGTACATTCTCCTGTTGGCCAAACTTGCCGCGAAAGCCGCCCGGACGGGGGAAGAGCAACTCATCTTCTCTCCGAAAGATCGGGGACTCTATGGCAAACGGGTCACAATGGTGGCAAATGAGATGCTGAAGCGCGCCGGAACGTCCGCTGCCTTCACCATGGGCGAGGAGAGCCGGGATATAACGGGTGGCGTCATCGTCACCGACGGACGCATAGATACCAATTGCAGCTTGGAGGCACTGATTGCCGCCTGCCGCAGAGAATTGACACCCGTTGTGGCCCAGATTTTATTCGATTGAGAGGGGGGGCGGGCAAATGAGCGGGACAATTATAAAAGTCTCCGGGCCTCTCGTAATCGCCGAGGGGATGGCGGATGCCAAGATGGCCGACGCCGTCCGGCTGGGCAAAGCGGGACTCCTGGGCGAAATTGTGTATATGATCGGTGGCCAGTCCACCATCCAGGTCTATGAGGAGACGAGGGGAATCGGGCCGGGGGAGCCAGTGGTCACCACAGGTGCGCCGCTATCTGTCGAGCTGGGGCCGGGTCTTCTGGGGACGATCTGCGACGGAATCCAACGGCCTCTGGAGACAGTCTACGCCCAGGCGGGAGACACCGTCCCCCGGGGGATTCATCTCCCCGCCCTGGATCGGGCGCAAAAATGGGCGTTTCACCCCATGGTGACCGTGGGGGACAAAGTTGCCGCCGGAGATATCATCGGAACAGTCCAGGAGACGGATGCCATCTCGCACAAGATCATGGTGCCCATAGGGATATCCGGCACAGTGCAGGAGATCCACAGCGGAGCGCGTACTGTGGAGGAAACTGTCGCCGTCGTCCGGGCGCTACACGGTAACATCCATCAGTTGACAATGCTCCAGCGTTGGCCTGTCCGCATGGGGCGGCCATACAAGCGGAGAGTGGTTCCATCGGGCCCGCTACTGTCGGGTCGGCAGGGGGGTGACGCCATGCCGTCCCTGGTCAAAGGCGGCACCGCTGCCATCTCTGCCCCATCCGGGAGCGGGAAGACGGCGTTTTTGCAGACTTTAGCCAAACGGTCAGACGTGGACGTAGTGATTTATATCGGCTGCGGCGCACGGGGGAGCGAGATAGCTGATTTCATCGAGGCGTTTGAACCGCTCCGGAACCGGACGGTACTCGTCGCCAGTACCACCGATCTGCCCGCAGCGACCCAAGGGGCGTCCTTACACACGGGGATCACCATTGGGGAATACTATCGTGACATGGGTTGTGCCGTGCTGGTCATCGCCGATTCTGCGTTCCCTCCGGCATTCTGCGGCCGGGCCGGGGCGATGATCTGCCTGGGATCAGATGGCCGGCAGGGGAGCCTCACGGTTCTGGAGATATCCCATGAGCAAAACAATCAGGAGGGCGCAGTATGATCAGAGAATATCGCACCATTTGGGAGATTACAGACTCTCTCTTGACTGTAAAAGACGTCGAGGGCGTCACCTGCGGCGAACTGGCCCAAATCCTCCTGTCCAGCGGCGAGATACGTACCGGCAAGGTGCTGGAAGCGGCTTATGATCAAACTGTCGTGGAAGTTTTTGGCTCCACCGTCGGGATGAACCCCGCCGAGAGCAAGATTCGCTTTTTGGGGCATGGCCAGGAGCTGGGAGTCTCGGGAGATATCCTGGGCCGGATATTCAATGGCATGGGCCAGCCTGTGGACGGCGGGCCGGAGATATTGGCGGAGCACTATTTGGATATTCACGGCGCACCGGTCAATCCGGTGGCACGGGAGCGCTCTTTGAAGCTGATCCAGACCGGAATCTCTGCCATTGACGATGAGCGCCCCCTGATGCGGGGGCAGACCTTGGCCATTTTCTCTGAACTGGGTCAGTCTCACGCATCTCTGGTGGCGCAGATTGCCCAGGAAACACGGGCATCGGGCAAGAATACCGACTTTGCCGTAGTTTTCGCCGGGATCGACATCTCTTTCGAGGAGTCGGAACATGTTGTCCAAGAGTTGAAACGCACGGGATGCATCGGCCGATCCGCATGCTTCATCAGCCTGACCGACGCCCCGACGGGCGAACAGGTCGCCGCCCCCCGGATGGCCCTGACAGCGGCGGAGTATCTGGCCTTTGAGAAAGATATGCACGTATTGGTCATCCTGACGGACACGACCAACTACGCCGATCCCGCCGCACTCTACGAGCGGGCGGGCTGCCGGAAAGGGAAATCGGGTTCCATCACCCTGCTCTCCGTCCTGACCGGGCCGACGCATACAAACTCCCTCACGGATGGGCAGGTTACACTATGAGTTATCAAATACAAAAACTAGAACCGGAAAACTACGATAAGTGCAACAATATCTGGGACATGAGCCAAAGTCCCGAAACGGTGAAAAAGTGGTATGATGAACTCGTGTCCGGGAACCGGGTGATCTTTGTCTATATCGAGGACGGGGCGTATCTGGGCGAGGGTGCGCTTGTGTTCGACACGAGAGATACGGACTACACGATTGCAGATAAGCGTGTGTATCTCTCCAGGGTACTTACGAAGCCAGAATGTCAAAACCGTGGCATTGGAGGCAAGATCGTGGATGCTCTGGTTGACTATGCAACAGACTTAGGGTACAAAGAAATCACCGTGGGCGTAGATATTGCAAACGTCGGAGCCAGATGGCTCTACGAGAAAAAAGGATTTACGACTATTGTTTTTATAGGTGAAGATGCGGGCGGAAAATACGTCAAACTTTTGAAAACACTCTGATATACAATAATTCCCCCGCTTATAGCGAGGGAATTATAGATCATAACAAGGAGCAAATAACCCTATGACAGAAAAAATCACCCTGCCCAATGGAGTCCGCATGATCCATGAGCACATCCCCCACGTCCGCTCCGTCTCCATCGGCCTCTGGCTGGGGGTCGGCTCTCGGTATGAGCGTCTGGAAGAGGGGGGGGCTTCTCACTATATTGAACATCTGCTCTTTAAGGGTACGAAACACCGCACGGCGGCGCAGCTGGCGGAGGATATGGATCAGATCGGCGGGCAGATCAACGCCTTTACCACCAAGGAGTGCACCTGTTTTTATGGACGGGTGCTGGACACCCATATCCGGATGGCTGTAGATATCCTGGCGGACATGTTGTTTCACTCCAACTTTCACGAGGACGACATCCAGGGGGAGCGGAGTGTGATCTACGAAGAGATCGACATGTACGAGGACACGCCGGAGGATCTGGTCTCTGAACAGCTCATGACGGCTATTTTCCCCGACAGCGCCCTGGGGCGCCCTATCCTGGGTACCCGGGAGACGCTACAGGACATGGATCGGGGGCGTCTGCTGGACTATATGGCGACCCACTACGTTCCCAATCGGCTGGTGGTGGCCATCTCTGGCAGTTTCACCTCGGCGGATTTGGATTACATGCAAAAGATATTTTCTCACATGCCCCGGGGGGCCATTGTCCAGTCGGATGCGGCGGCATTTACACCGGCCTTCGTCCTGCGGGAGAAGTCTATTGAGCAAAACCATCTGTGTCTTCTGATGCCGGGCCTGCCCCATGACAGTCAGCACCGGTATACGGCGCAGTTGTTGAGCAATATCCTGGGGGGCGGCATGTCCTCCCGGCTGTTTCAGACCATCCGGGAACAACACGGACTCTGTTACAGCATCTATAGCTTCGGCTCAAGTTATCGGGATACGGGACTCTTCGGTGTCTATACGGCTCTCAACCAGGAGACGGAGGTGCAGGCCCTTCAGCTGATTCTGGAGATTTTGCAAGATTTACGGGAGAACGGTGTGACGGATCAAGAGCTGGATCGGGCCAGAGAGCAGGTCAAGAGCAATGTGCTTATGAGCTTAGAGTCAACCTCTGCCCGGATGAACAATCTGGGCAAATACGAACTCTACCACGGCGCCGTCCCCGCCCCGGAGGAGATCATCGCCCGGTACGACGGGGTGACGAAGGCGGATATCCTGGCCGTCGCCCAGCGGGTCATCGGGTTCGATCAGCTGGCCTTCTCCGCCGTGGGACAGGCGACGGACGAGGGGCGGTATCGTGAGGTGTTGGGAGTGTAGCCCTCCCCCGGTCAGCTCTCCCGGTCAGGCGTAGCCTGACAGCCCCCTCAAGACGAGGGGGGCGAAGGACAAGGGCGATCCTCCGTCAGGCTTCGCCTGCCACCTCCCTTGGAAAAGGAGGCTAAGGGACGATGCGGACATTTCTACACGGGCGCACACTGTGCGCCCCTACGGCGCAAACAGTGTATTATTGCAAAAGAAGACATCAAAAAACGCTTTGCAAATCTTTTGGAAGATTTGTAGCCGCATAAAGACCCAAAGCCTCCTTTCGTAAAGGAGGTGGCAGAGCGAAGCTCTGACGGAGGGTTCCCCTGCGCTGCAGGTCAAGGGCCTCCCTTCGGCACTTCGTGCCATACAAAACAACAGGGCTGACGTGTCTGCGTCAGCCCTGTTGTTATCATTCATATTACAGTGCAGAGAGCGGAATCATTACTGTCGCCGCCGGGTTAATGTCCCCTGGCGCGGAGTAGGGGCGCTCTAACAGTGTCCAGTCCCGTGGGGGAATCAGTTCCAGCCACAGCTCATAGGTGCCGTCGGCCTTACGGATGTATCGGAAGGAGTTGCCGGCCTCTTGGATATACAGGTAATACCACGCAGCCGCTACATATACGAAGGTCTCCTGGTGGTCGCCGCGGTATTGGAGGTGGCGCACCTCTTCCATGGGGAAATACCGGCCAGGACAGGCTGTGGCGTTGAAATCCCTGTGACCATAGACCGGGAGTTCACCAAAGCGGCTCTGTAAATAGCGGATCAATTCTACCAGGGCGTTGAACTGTGCGGTGGGCATGTGTCTGTCCACGGTGTCGTACCGACCTCTGACGGCGATCCCGATGGTGTTATGGTTGTGGCCGACTGTGTGGGCGCCTATGGCCATCAGGGGCCGTCCGGTCCAGATGGAGCCGTCTTTATCGACTTGGAAGTGGTATCCGATCCCAAACCAGCCACGGGACAAGTGGTCTTCATGGGTCCGATGTACGGGCCAGTCCGCACTGAGGTGGTGGAGGACAATGGCCTCGGTCGACGCCCGCAACGAGGGTTCGGCTGTGAAGATGAGCTGGGCGTCCAGGATGGGGGCCTGGTGTACCATTTGGCCCGCCGGATTGTCTGCCCAGACCTGCATATCGGGGTGTAAATCCCCCGGAGACGAGGTGGGGCGGCCCAGCATCCGATTGACCATGGCCGCGACTTCAGCGCGGGTAATCAGCTCGTTGGGGGAGAAGGCGCCGTCGTTGCCGCGCACCCAGCCCTCACGGGCTACGGCCAAGATGGCGTTTTCAGCCCAGTGGCCGTAGGTGTCAGAAAAGATGGGCTCACCGGGGGAGAGATCAAGGCCCCGGAATCGCGCCATGACCACGGCGACTTCGGCCCGGGTGATATATTGTCTGGGGGCGAAGTGATCCTCGTCCACGCCTGTGAAGAGGCCGGCGTTTGTCATAGTGGATATGGCGTTGTTGAACCAGTCCATGGCCTCCACATCGAGGAAGGGGTTTTCCTGGTTCCAGAGTTCTGTACGGGTCTCATCGGAAATCAGGCGGAAGAAGATAGTGGCCACTTCCGCTCTGGAGATATTGTCCCGGGGCCGGATATTCCCGAAGGTGTCGCCGATGAGATAGGCGTGGTGCTCTAAGACCTCAAATGCAATCCACTGGGCATAGAGGGAGAAGTTCTCTGTGACCGGGGTATGCCAGTCATAGGGGAGTTCTCCATAGGAATCCGTATACCAGCCCAGGAACATGTATTCCTCTTGGAGTGGGATTTCCGGCTCTTCCAACATGTTGCCGTAGACGACGGCTGCTTGAGAAAAGCGGTCCTCTCGGTCATAGTTTAAATCAAAAGTTATCGTCAACATATGCCCGGTATCCTCTGCCAAAGCAAATGCCGGGAAGATGCTAAGTAACATTGCACAGAGGAGCAGAAGGCTCACGCATCGTGAAAACCTCCGCCGGACAGGCTGTCTGGGCTGCCCTGTTCTGTCTGCGTACATGATATATATATCCTCCCAAAACTTTGGTAATTCATCCTAGTTGTCTAATAGGGTATTCTATTATAGCGGATTTTCGTCGAAAAGTATATACAATTTTTATACAAATGTTTGGAAGACATTTAATGCATATTGTCGGTTTTGTGCGGCTTTTGAGATGATTTTGGCGGTTGCGCTTGTACTGTCACAAGGGTTTGCTCCATATCCCCCCTATCTCTACCGTTCTAATCTCTTTTTGCAATCTATCAATGTGTAGACATCCGCAAGGGGTTCGACTGTGGTGATGTCGAACACCACCGGGAAGGTGGGCATCTTGCCCATTGTCTCGGCATCCCGAATCCGTTGTCTTGTCTCTTCGCTCACATGGGCGGTGCTTAGAAGTTCCGTACGGTTCTTTTCCTTAAACCAAACCGCCACGCTGAAATATCCCTCATAGACGTAGAGCCAGTAGAGGGTTTTCTCTTTCCTTGTCCCCCTCGCCGTCGTCCACCAGTGCTGTCCTCTTGCGAACCACGCCTTGTAGGGCGTATACCATTGCCACTCCTGCTCCATCTCTAGGCCGGGCAAGGCCTCTTGAAATATCTCATATGCGGCATAACTGCCGCCCAGGGTTTGTTCCAACACTGCGCTGGTGGGTCTCGTATCCGGGTCTCTGAGCCGTAATTGTTCGTGATTGTGCATGGCTTTTGCTCCTAACTTTTTAGAATTCCCCTATACCCGTTTCACCTGCTTATCCAACTGGGCCCGGGATAGGCAAAAGGAGATGGGTCTGCCGTGGGGGCAGTATTTAACTTCTCCCGCCAGGACCCGGCCCGCCAGTTGGTGGAGCTCCAGGGGATCGCTCCGGCGGCCGGCTTTGATGGCGGCTTTACAGGCGATGGTGTGGCGGATATCATCCCGGATTTCTTGGAGATCGGGAGATTGCCCCTGGATCAGCTTCTCCGCCAGCTCGGATAAAAACGGTTCCATGTGATCCAAGTCAATCTCTTCCGGCACCTGGCGGACGGCCACTGTCCCCAGGCCGAACTGATCCAGCTCGAAGCCGAATTGCGCTAAGTATCCGGCGTGTTCCGCCAGTGTAGCGGTGATTTGGGGGCCTAAGTCCACGATGATAGGTTCTAAGAGAATCTGGGGCATGGGGGCGTAGTCCTCGGATTGGAGGGCGGCGAACAAAATCCGCTCGTGGGCGGCGTGTTTGTCGATGAATAGGAGGGTATCCCCCTGCTCGACGAGGATATAAGTGCCCAAGGCCTCGCCGATGACCCGATAGGGGGGCATCTCCGAGGCGATCTCCGCAGGATCGGACGGAGCGGGTGATTTCTCCGGGGGAGCGGGCGCTTTGTTTTCGGAGTTCGATGTCGGGAGCGGAAGCGCCGTCTGCGCAATCGGCGGCGGGGCGGGGCTGGCGTCCGGCAGGGGGAAACGGCTCTGGTAGACCACTGCCGCCGTATCCCGCAGCGTCCCCGGATCGGAGAGGGGGGGCGGTTGGGTGTCGGATGCTTTCGATCCACCGGACACAGGGGGTGGCGGGGCATCCAAGACTCGTTGCGTCCCTTTGGAAAGAGAAATCTCCGGCATGTGGGTGCTCTGATCCAGGGCGGCCAGGACACTGTAATACACCGCGTCAAAGACCTCTTTTTCATAGAGAAATTTGACCTCGGTCTTGGCCGGGTGGACATTCACATCCACGGCCCTGGGGTTGAGCGCGAGATATAGGATACAGCCGGGGAATTTCCCGGAGAGCAGGGTGTTTTGATAGGCCCGCTCCAGGGCGGCGGCGAGAAACTTGGAGCGAATCTGCCTGCCGTTGACAAAGAAATACTGGTGGCCCCGATTGCCCCGGGACTCCTCTGGGGCGGTGACGAAACCGGACACGGCGATCTCCTCGCCCCGGTTGTCCACCTCCACGAGACTTTTGGCGAATGTCCGCCCCAAGAGGGTGTAGATGGCCGAGCGAATCTGCCCGTCGCCGGGGGTGTGGTACTCCTCTTTCTCGTCTTTGATATAGCGAAAGCTCACGCCGGGATGGGACAGGGCGGAGCTTACGAGCATGGCGGTGATAGCGGCCCCCTCGGCCTTATCGCTCTTCATAAACTTGAGCCGGGCGGGGGTATTGAAAAAGAGGTCCCGCACAATAATTGTCGTCCCTACGGGACAACCTGCCGGAGATACATCCGTGACCCGGCCCGCCTCTACTGTGACGCCTGTCCCCGCCCCGGCCTCGGATTGACAGGTGAGCAGATCAATCCGGCTCACGGCGGCGATGGCGGCCAGGGCCTCTCCACGGAAGCCCAGGGTGCCGATAGCCTCCAAATCCTGGCCCGTGGCGAGCTTGCTGGTGGCATGGCGCAAAAATGCGGTCTCGGCATCGGATTTCTCCATGCCGGAACCGTTGTCTGTGACCCGGATATAGGTCAGGCCCCCGCCTTTGATCTCCAGGGTGATTGCCGTAGCGCCTGCGTCCAGTGCGTTTTCCACCAATTCTTTGACCACGCTAGCAGGCCGCTCCACCACCTCGCCGGCGGCGATGAGATCGGCCACGTGGGGGTCTAGTTGTCTAATAATACCCATATAGGTTGCACCTCGAAATGTTACTGTATTTCCTCTTTCCTAATTATACCGGATGGCCATTGTAAATGCTAGGATAAAATGATAAAATAACCGCAATACAAAAATTGTGTAGGGGGCGGCGTCCCCGACGCCCTGTTTCACAGGAGGTTTTCATCCCTTGAAAAAACCAAAGCGCATAGAAGTGGCCCCGGCGGACGTCTCCCGCCAGCGGGAGATTGCAAAAGAAATACATGCACTACACCGACACAGGCAAACACCGCCCTTGGCCTTAGTGGACACATATGGCTGTCAGCAAAACGAGGCGGACAGCGAGATTATCCGTGGATATCTGGCCGAGATGGGCTATGTTTTCACAGATGCAGAGCGAGACGCAGACGTGATTATTATCAACACCTGCGCCGTCCGGGAGAGTGCGGAAAACCGGGTCTGGGGCAACGTGGGTGCCTTGACCCACACAAAGCGGGACAAGCCGGAGCAGCTCATCGTCCTCTGTGGGTGTATGGCCCAACAGGAGAGCGTGGCGGAGCGGGTGCGGGACTCCTTCCGCCATGTGGATCTGGTTTTCGGCCCCCACGCCCTGTGGCGGCTGCCGGAATTTATCAAGCAACTCCTCACGGAGCGAGGCCGGATTTTTGAAATCTCAGACACGGAGGGTACCATCGCCGAGGATCTGCCCCAGGTGCGGACAGAGGGGCCTGCGGCGTGGCTCTCCATCATGTACGGGTGCGACAACTTTTGCACCTACTGCATCGTCCCTCACGTCCGGGGCAGAGAGCGGAGCCGTGCACCGGAGCGGATTTTGGAAGATGCGAAAAAGCTCATCGCCGACGGGGTGAAGGATATTACCCTTTTGGGGCAAAACGTCAACGCCTACGGCCAGGATTTAGACGGGGACATGGACTTCGCCTGGCTCTTAGAGCAATTAAACGCCCTGCCCGGTGATTTTTTAATCCGGTTTATGACAAGCCACCCCAAAGACGCTACGGAGCGGCTCTTTGCCGCTATGGCCCGCTGTGACAAAGTGGCGAAGCACATCCATCTGCCCGTCCAGGCGGGCAATTCCCGTGTGCTCTCTGCCATGAACCGGGGGTACACGAAGGCAGATTATCTGGAACGCATTGCCACGGCCCGGCGGTATATGCCGGAGATTATCCTCACCAGTGATATTATCGTGGGATTCCCCGGTGAGACGGAGGCGGAGTTTACGGATACGTTGGACGTGTTGGAGACCGTCCAGTTCGACGCCCTGTTCACCTTTATCTTCTCCCCCCGCTCCGGCACCCCGGCGGCGGAGATGGATGACCCCGTATCCCGGGCGGAAAAACAGGTCTGGTTTGACCGGCTTCTGACCCTGCAAAATGATATCTCCGCCAAGCGGCACCGGGCCTACATTGGCACGGTACAGCGCATCCTGATCGACGGCAAAGGCGACGACGCCCGCTACGGCCTCACCGGCCGCACCGAGGGTGGACGGTTGATCCGCCTTGCGGGGGATGAGGCATTGATCGGGCAGTTTTGTCAGGTGGAGATCACAGATGCGTCCACTTGGTCTTTGACGGGGAAGTTGGTTGGGTGAGATCAAAAGCCTCCTTTAAAAAGGAGCCTATAATGAAAGGAAGGATCACCACATGGAACTAACCCCCATGATGCGGCAGTATCGGGATATTAAGGCCCAGTATCCGGACACCATCTTGTTCTTCCGGTTGGGCGATTTCTATGAGATGTTCGAGGACGATGCCCGTCTGGCCTCTAAGGAACTGGATTTGACCCTCACCTCCCGGGACAAGGGGAAGAGCGAGGAGGAGCGGATTCCCATGTGCGGGGTGCCGTATCACTCCAGTGAGGCGTATATTGCACGGCTTCTGGCCAAGGGGATCAAAGTGGCCCTCTGTGAGCAGACGGAGGATCCGACCCAGGCGAAAGGCTTGGTCAACCGGGAGGTCGTCCGGGTATTTACCCCCGGCACGATTATGGAGGGGGCTATGCTGGAAGAGGGGAAAGCCACTTATCTGACGGCGGTCTGTTTGAACGGTGACCGGGGTGGCATCGCCTTTGCCGATATCTCCACGGGGGAGCTGTTCGCCACGGGTTTTCCGGAAAACGCGGCGGATCACATAGTCAACGAGCTGGGACGCTTTTCGCCCTCCGAGGCGGTGCTGGATCTCCCGGCGGCGAAGGATTCTACAATCAACGGATATTTTCGGCAGCAGCGGGACTGTCTCTGCCAGACCGACGAGGAGCGGTTCGCCCTTGACTTGGCCACGGAGCGGATCGCCCGGCAGTTTGGCAAAAGTGCGGAGGAACTGGGCATCGCCGATGCGCCGGAGGTGATCTCCGCCGTGGGTGGGCTTTTGGCCTATCTCATTGACACCCAAAAGCGGGATTTGAGCCATTTGAACACTCTGACGTATTACGCCACCGGGCAGTACATGGAGTTAGACCTGGTCACCCGGAGAAATCTGGAACTTACAGAGACCCTCCGCTCCGGCGAGAAAAAGGGGAGCCTCCTCTGGGTGCTGGATCAGACCCGCACCCCCATGGGCGCACGGCTCCTGCGGGATTGGATCGCCAAGCCCCTCTTGGATACCACGGCAATTCGAGCACGGCTCTCGGCTGTGTCTGATCTGGTCGCTGACACCATGACACGGGGGGAGCTCCGTTTGATCCTCCGGGATATTGGAGATATTCAGCGGCTCATCGGCAAGGCGGTCTACGGCTCCGCCGGGGGGCGGGATCTGCGGACGTTGGCCCTCTCGCTGGAAAAACTGCCGGAGATCAAAGGGTTTCTGCAAGATAAGACCGACTCAAAACTGGCGGCCCTGGCCGCTGTAGATCCGCTCTCGGATATGGCAGTTCTCATCAACGCCGCCATCTGTGATGAGCCGCCCTTTTCCGTCCGGGAGGGGGGGATCATCCGGGTGGGCTACGACCCGGAGGTGGATCGGCTCCGCCATCTGCTCACCAACAGCAACGATGAACTGCGGCGGATTGAATCCCAGGAACGGGAGCGGACGGGGAAACGGCTGAAAGTTGGGTATAATAAGGTTTTTGGGTATTATATTGAGATCCCCCGCTCCGCCAGCGATGATGTGCCGCCGGAATATGTCCGCAAGCAGACCTTGGCCAACTGTGAGCGGTTCATTACCCAAGAACTGAAAGAACTGGAGATGGCCCTCCTCACGGCCAAAGACTCTCTGGAGGCGCGGGAATATGAGCTATTTACCCAGGTCCGGGAGACCGTTGCCGCCCAGGTGACTCGGTTCCAATCCGCCGCCGCCAAAGTTGCGGAGCTGGATGTCATCACGGGCCTCGCCGAGGCGGCGGTCAAGCGCAACTATATCGTGCCGGAGATCGAAGACAGTGCCAGCATTGAGATCAAAGATGGCCGCCACCCCGTGGTGGAGGTCATGCAGCGAGACAGCCTCTTTGTGGCAAACGACACGAATCTCGACGGGGAGAGCCGTCGGGCCATGATTATTACTGGCCCCAACATGGCGGGAAAGAGCACCTATATGCGCCAGACGGCGCTGATTGTTCTCATGGCTCAAATTGGGAGTTTTGTCCCCGCCCGGGCGGCAAAAATCGGCGTGGTGGACCGGATTTTCACTCGGATTGGGGCGTCGGATGACCTGGGCGCAGGCCGTTCCACCTTTATGGTGGAGATGACCGAGGTGGCGGACATCTTGAAAAACGCCACGGACCGCAGTCTCATCATCTTAGACGAGATCGGCAGAGGCACCAGCACCTATGACGGCATGAGCATCGCCCGGGCGGTATTGGAACACTGCGCCAGCCGGGAGACCTTAGGGGCCAAGACCCTCTTCGCCACCCATTACCACGAATTGACCACCCTGGAGAAAGAACTGCTGGGCGTGAAAAACTACAACATTGCCGCAAAAAAACAGGGGGACGATATCATATTCCTCCGCAAGATCGTCCCCGGTGGGGCCGATGACAGCTACGGTATTGAGGTGGCAAAACTGGCCGGGGTGCCGGAGGGGGTCATTGGTCGTGCCCGCGAGGTGCTCCGAGCCTTAGAGCAGGGAGAACACCCGGCCCCCGGCAGCTTCAAACAGGTGAGTCTCTGGGAGCCGGAGAACAGACCGGAACCCCTGTCGGATTTCGCCGTCCAGCGGTTGCGGGATTTGGATCTCAACGTGCTGACGCCCTTAGAGGCCATGCAGACACTGTTTGAACTGAAGAAGACACTGGAAGAAGAGGTATAATGTCCATGAGAGAAGAACGTGTGTTCATAGGCCCCAGCAGACGAGAGTGGATATTTGGGTTGGCTTATCTCTTTGCGCACGTGTTCTTCCTCCAGTCGATGATTCTGGAAATTCTGTTTTTGCTTATTTCGGCCTTTGACATTGTCGTCACGGACGTTTTGTTCAATATAATTTGGTTTGCCATCGCCTTCGTGGTTCTTGTGATTTTTTTATGGAGCTATCTCCGGGCCGGTTTTGCCCGGTTTTTGGAATACGGCCTCTCCAACCTAACCACGTTGCTGGCGGGGTATGGCATATACTTGGCTTTGGCTTTTTTGCTGAATAGGATCCTCTTTTCAATACTGCCGGAATTGCCCAGCCCAAATAACGATGTGGTAATGGAGATGGCCGTCTTAGAGTTCTGGCCCATGTTCGCTGTTGCCGTTTTGTTGGCCCCGGTGGTGGAGGAGATATTTTTCCGCGGGGTGATGTTTGCACCCCTCCGGAATGTTAGTCGGTTGCTGGCCTATGCCGTGTCCAGTCTGGCCTTCGGGCTTTGGCACGTGATCCAGTTTCTGATTTTCGACTTCTCGCCCCTGCTCTTTGTGACCGCGCTGATCTACGTCCCGGCGGGG
Source organism: Oscillospiraceae bacterium (assembly GCA_009780435.1). GTDB lineage: Bacteria > Bacillota > Clostridia > Oscillospirales > Oscillospiraceae > WRAB01. The sequence continues at coordinate 56,364 of WRAB01000005.1, forward strand.
ATTGCCTTGGCCTGGGTCTATGAGCGGAGTGGAAGTATCTGGACGCCCATCGCGCTCCACGCCTTCATCAACGCTGTGGTCTTTGCTTTGATGAGGTAGGTATCAGCGGGATATAATTAAAATTTAATAGATATTTATATCAAACTTTATTCTTTTGTAACATTCAGGGGGTATAGTAAGAATGCAAGTCAGCACCAAATCCCCATCGCACTCACAAGTGCGGCAGTCAATCTTTTTCATTTTATCCTCTTTTTCAATTGGCGCTGTTCGGAGCAGATCTCCGGACAGCCCCTTTTTTTTCGTGGTTCCCCGCCGTAGGCGGGGAATCAGAGTAATAAATTTTTCTGCTTTTTGGCTCTAAAGTAATATAACAATCCCCGCCCTGCAATATGCTATATGGACAGGGGGTGGCATATTGGAAAAACAAGGCGTTTCTGGGATTAAAATTGCCATGGTGTATATCGGCACCGTGGTGGGGGCGGGGTTTGCCACGGGACAGGAGATATTGCAATTCTTTGTGTCCTTCGGCCTAAGGGGGCTGTGGGGGGCGCTGCTCACCACGGTGCTCTTTATGTTTTTTGGGGTTGTGACCATGCAGATCGGTTATACCCTCCGGGCCAAATCTCATCTGGAGGTGATCGGCCATGCCGGGGGAGGGCGGTTTCAGCCGGTGATGGATGTGCTCATCATGGTCTCTCTCTTCGGGGCGCTCACGGCTATGATGGCGGGGACGGGGGCGCTCTTTGCCCAGCAGTGGGGGATTAGCGCCGCCCTGGGGAGCTTGATCATGGGGGCATTGACGGTGCTGACTGTCCTCAGGGGGTTGGGCGGAGTGATCCATGCGATTAGTATTGTCGTCCCCTTTTTACTGGTGTCGGTTTTGACCATCAGTGTGTTTTCCCTAGTGCAATCCCCGCCGGATTTGACGGCGGGGATTGCACTCACGGGGCGAGGATTTATGGGCAATTGGCTCACGGCGGCGATTCTCTATGTCTCCTATAATATCCTCATGTCTGTGTCCGTGCTGGGGCCTGCGGGGGGGCTGGCCACGGATCGGCGGGCCGTTTGGCGGGGCGGTGTACTGGGCGGGGCGGGACTGGGGGCGGCGTCCATCCTGATCTATTTGGCGCTATCCGGCACACGGGCCGAGACGGGACATTTGGAGGTGCCCATCCTGCATATGGCGGGGGGGATCGCCCCTATAGCGGGCGCACTCTACTCCCTCGTGCTCTTAGCGGAGATATACACCACCGCCGTAGGGGCTCTGTACGGATTTTCCGCCCGGATTCTGGCGGGGCGGAATCGGCGTTTTGGGGTGCGGGTGATCATCGGTGCGGCGGCGGGGGCGTTCTTGGTCAGCTTATTCGGGTTCTCCGGTCTGGTGCGATATATGTATCCCCTACAGGGCTACGGCGGGATTATTCTGCTGATTGCGCTGGTGTGGGTGAAAGTTCGGGGCGGGTTAAAATGAGAAGAGGATTGCCGCCCGGCAGTCCTCTTCTCAAATGCTGTACATGAATGGGGCGGGCGAACACTGTTCGCCCCTACAAGAACAGTTTTCGTAGGGGCGCACATTGTGCGCCCGTGTTATACATTGTAGAACGACGCCTCCTTTGAAAAAGGGGCCTGTGTGCTGTTCCAATAAAAAACATGGAATTTTACAAATTTAGTATTGCAAAGTTGTCCGCAATTCGATATAATACAAAATTAGTGTAATACGCCTTCAACCAGAAAATACGTTGAATACTTTATCGATAAAGGAATGACAGCATATGAGCGGATCCAAGGACAAAAAGCGCAGACAAGATCAGAAAGGGCAAGGCGCCTTTGACCTGCGTAATCCGAAAGAGATGGAAGCAGACCAGACCAGAAAGAAGCAGACCAGAACGGCGGTCATTGTGATTCTTGCCGTTGTCGTGGCGGGACTCCTGTTGACCATCGTGAACTCCCACACCTTTTACCGCACGGTGCCGGCCTTACGCGTCGACGGCACCGGGGTTAGCATTGCGGAGATGAACTATTACCTCCATGCGGTCAGCCAACAAGCTGCCGGGGATCCGGATATCCAACTGGAGCGGGCCGTGGAAATGGCGACGCGCAGTACGGTGCTCTATCGGCAAGCGGTAGCGGCGGGACTGACCCTCACCCCGGAGTGGCAGGCCCAGATTGATGCCGAGATTCAGCGTTTTCAGGATACGGCTGAGATGTGGGATGTCTCGGTAGACGCAGTTTTGATCCATGAATTTGGAGATAGTTCCGCGCGGAGCATAAATCTGAATGTTTTGCGCAGACTTTTTGAGACGGCGGCCCTGGGACACATGTATGTCGAACACGCCATTGAAGAGCGGAGAGCCGGCTACAGCCAGGCAGAATTAGAGGCGTTCTATCAGGAGAACCGGGACGACATTGAGTTCATTGCCTTCCGTGTACACGCCATCCCCTTTACCCCGGAAGCGGATATTCCAGAATTATTGGAAACAGAGGGCTTCGAGCCGGAGATGGTCACCGCCCTAGCGGACGCCAGAGCAGCAGCCGATGCGATTGCCCAGGCCGCCCGGGACGGCGAAGAGGGCTTCGTAGAGGGTGTCCTGGAGAGCATGGATGAGGAGATGCGGGCATGGTTCAGTGAGGAAGAGACCCGTCACTCCGCCCCGCGGAGCCAATTGGACGCCCTTGCCTACGGCGACTGGCTCTTAGCGGATCAGCGGTCAGAGGGCGATGTCACTGTCGTCGTGGGAGACCATGACGTCTTCGTGGTGCTCTTCCTGAGTGCAGATGACAACCGGTACTACACCGCCAATGTCCGTCACATTCTCATCAGACCCGAGGAAGTGGAGTCTATAGATTTTAGTGACCCCGACCTGGACTTTGAGGAGATCGATTGGGAAGCCATCGCCGCCGAAGAAGAAGCTGCCCAAGCAGTGGCAGAGGCCGAAGCAGAGGCCATCTTAGCCCGGTGGAGAGCGGGGGCGGCCACGGAGGAGAGCTTTATTGAACTCGTCCGGGAATACTCCGACGACTACCACGAAGGTGCGGCAGATCCCGGTATGATTTCCGATATCAACCGGCAGTCCAACTTGGTGCCGGAGTTTTTAAGCTGGTCTACAGATACCGCCCGTCAGGTGGGCGATGTGGGAATTGTGCAGACACAATTCGGCTTCCACATTATGTACTTTGTAGGGTATAACGATGAAATATACCACCGGTATGCGCTAGCGCAGCAGGGGTTAGCCGCCCGGGACTTTGAGGAATGGCTGGAATCGGCGTTGGAGGCTGCGAATCCTCGGACAACCTTCTTCTCCCGGTTTGCAGGTGGACCATAATATTGAAATCATTTGTCCCGGTTTGACATTTCGTCAAACCGGGACTTGATAAAAGGGGACAAGCGGGCTGCTCACATAGGCCCGATGGTTTCACGCTCCGGGGTCTGTGTGGGTGACCCCAGGGCGGCAGATAAAAGGAGACCCACGGGGAGACGAGTGCTGAAAGGAGAGATGCAAGGCTATGAAGGGGTATCTAGTGTTAGAAAACGGCAAAGTCTTTGAGGGCAAGCGGTTCGGTGCAATGGGAGACGTGATTGCAGAACTTGTATTCACCACCGGGATGACCGGGTACTTGGAAACCTTGACAGACAAGAGCTACGCAGGACAGATGGTCGTACAGACATTCCCATTGATCGGCAACTATGGCGTGATCCCATCGGACTTTGAAAGTGACAAAATCGGCCCCGGCGGTTATATTGTAAAAGAGTGGTGTCAGATTCCTTCCAACTTCCGAAGTGAGGGAAATCTTGACACTTTTTTATTAGACAGAGGCATCCCCGCCCTGTCCGGGATTGACACCCGAGCCCTGACCAAACTCATCCGAGACGCCGGTGCGCTAAACGCATGCATCACCGACGATCCGGACAAAGTGGATCTCGCGGCCCTAAAAGCCTATCGCATCACAGGCAAAGTGGCCCAGGTGAGCACGAAGCAGGCCTATACGGTCCAGGCCGAGCAGGAGAAGTATAACGTTGTCCTCCTGGACTACGGCGTGAAGGCCAGCATCATCAAAGAACTGGTCAAACGGGGCTGCACCGTGACCGTTTTGCCCCACGATACAACAGCGGTGGATATCTTGGCGAAAAAGCCGGACGGGATCCTGCTCTCCAACGGCCCCGGCGACCCCACGGAAAATGTGGTGGCCATCGCAACGATCAAAGAACTGCTCGGCGCAGGTGTGCCAATCTTTGGCATCTGTATCGGCCACCAGCTCCTGGCTCTGGCCAACGGATTTGAGACCGGGATACTCAACGGCGGTCACAGGGGCAGCAATCAGCCCGTTCGGAACACGGAGACGGGCAAGGTCTATATCACCAGCCAGGGGCATCAGTATGTCGTATTGCGTGAGGGCGCATCCGACAACGCAACAATTTTCTTTGAGCACGTCAACGACCAGAGTTGTGAGGGCATCCGCTATGCAAACGCCCCCGCCTTCTCCGTCCAGTTCCACCCGGAGGCGTCCGCCGGTCCCCTGGATACACAGTTCCTGTTCGACGACTTTATCAAAATGATGGAGGGTTAAAGTATGCCGTTAAATAAAGACATTAAGAAGACAATGGTCATCGGGTCCGGTCCCATCGTCATCGGTCAGGCCGCCGAGTTTGATTACGCCGGGACCCAGGCCTGCCGCGCCCTGCGGGAAGAGGGGATTGAGATTGTTCTGGTCAACTCCAACCCCGCCACCATTATGACCGACAACGTCATGGCAGACCGAATCTATATCGAGCCGTTGACGTTGGAGACCGTCAAGCGGATTATCAAGAAAGAGAAGCCGGACAGTATCCTCTCGGGCTTGGGCGGACAGACGGGCCTGACTCTGTCTATGCAGTTGGCGAAATCCGGATTTTTAGAAGAGCACAACGTGCGTCTCCTGGGCTCTTTCCCCGACACCATTGACAAAGCGGAGGATCGCCAGCTCTTTAAAGAGACCATGATTGAGATCGGCCAGCCCGTCATCGAATCCCAAGTGGTCACCGATGTGCAGAGCGCCTTGGACTTTGCGGACAAGATTGGTTACCCCGTCGTCGTTCGCCCCGCCTTTACCCTGGGCGGCTCCGGTGGGGGGATCGCTTACTCCAGAGAGGAATTGGCCCACTACGCCAAAAACGGCCTCATGCTCTCCCCCATCACCCAGGTGCTGATTGAGGCGTCGATCCTCGGCTGGAAAGAGATCGAGTTTGAAGTCATCCGGGACAGCGCAGGGAACAGTATTATCATCTGCGGCATGGAGAATATTGATCCCGTGGGCGTCCACACGGGAGACAGCATCGTCATCGCCCCCACAGTGACTCTATCGGACAAGGAGTTCCAGATGCTCCGCACGGCGTCTCTGGACATTGTTCGGGCGCTGGGCATTGAAGGGGGATGTAATGTCCAGTTGGCCCTGCACCCCACCTCCTTTGACTATGCGGTCATCGAGGTCAACCCCCGGGTGTCCCGCTCCTCGGCGCTGGCGTCTAAGGCCACGGGGTATCCCATCGCCAAGATTTCCACGAAGATCGCTATCGGGTATACCCTGGATGAGATCCTGAACACTGTCACGGGCAAGACTTCCTGCGCCTTTGAGCCAACTTTGGACTACGTGGCCCTCAAATTTCCTAAGTGGCCCTTTGACAAGTTCATCTACGCCAAGCGGGATTTGGGTACCCAGATGAAGGCCACGGGTGAAGTCATGTCCTTGGCCGACAGCTTTGAGATGGCCATGATGAAAGCCGTCCGTGGGGCTGAGATCGGCCTGGAGACCATGAATATGCCGAAACTCAAACCCCTGCCAGATGCCGAGATTAAAGAACTGCTCACAAAGGCCACGGACGAGCGGATATTCGTCGTCTTCGAGGCCCTCCACAGAGGGCTCACCCCGGAGGAGATTCACGAGATCACCAAAATTGACAATTGGTTCCTATACAAGATGTTAAACCTCGTCCAATACGAGCAGCTCTTAGCCGAGGGCAAGCTAGACGAAGAAACTTATCGCCATGGCAAGAAGCTGGGCTATACGGACAAGGCCATCCGGTCCATCAGCGGCCAGCAGGTCCCCTGTCAAGTGGAACCCACCTTCAAGATGGTGGATACCTGCGCCGCCGAGTTTGCCGCCCAGACCCCCTATTTCTACGGCACCTATATCAGTCCCGCCGCAGGCGGCGAGAACGAGGCGGCTCCCTTTGTCCGCAAGGCCAAGAAAGGCACCGTGGTGGTGCTGGGTTCCGGGCCCATCCGGATCGGCCAGGGGATCGAGTTCGATTACGCCAGCGTCCACTGTGTCCACAGCTTAAAGAAGATGGGCTATGAGGTGGCCCTCATCAACAACAACCCGGAGACAGTTTCCACCGACTTCGACACCGCAGATCGGCTCTACTTCGAGCCGTTGAACCCGGAAGATGTCCTCCGGATCATTGACATGGAGCAGCCCATGGGCGTGGTGGTGGCTTTCGGCGGTCAGACGGCCATCCGGCTGACCAAGCACCTACAAAAGCACAATATCCCCATCATCGGCGCCGGTGCCGACTGCATCGACATGGCCGAAGACAGAGAGCGGTTCGACGGCCTGTTGGAACGGCTGGGGATTGCAAGGCCCCGTGGATTTGCGGTCAAAACCACGGAAGAGGCCCTGGCGGCGGCCAACAAAGTGGGTTATCCCGTCGTCGTGCGCCCGTCCTACGTCCTGGGGGGGCAGAATATGATCATCGCTTTCTCCGATGCGGATATTCGGGAGTATATGGCGATTATCTTAGAGTACGAGGAGGAGAATACAGTTCTCATCGACAAGTATCTGGCGGGTCTGGAGATCGAGGTGGACGCCATCTGCGACGGGGAGGATGTCCTACTTCCCGGCATTATGGAGCACGTGGAGCGGACGGGCATCCACTCCGGCGACAGCATCGCCATGTACCCCGCCAAGAGCGTCAGCGACGAGTTGGCGGAACAACTTCTGGCCACGACGAAGCAGATATGTAAAGGGTTAAACGCCATTGGGATGGTCAACATCCAGTATATTATCTTAGACGGCAATATCTACGTCATCGAGGTCAACCCCAGAGCCTCTCGGACGGTACCCTATCTCAGCAAGGTTACCGGTGTCCCCATGTGCGAACTGGCCACCCGGGTGAGTCTGGGTGAGAAACTGAAAGACCTGGGCTACGGCACGGGACTGTATCCGAAAGCCGACTATGTGGCGGCCAAAGTACCCGTATTCTCCTTCGCCAAGCTGACGGACGTGGACACCCACCTGGGGCCGGAGATGAAATCCACCGGCGAGGTGCTGGGTCTCGCCAAAACCGAGGAAGAGGCCCTGTTCAAAGGCCTGGTGGCCGCAGGGTATAAGCTGGATGACCGCACCGGCGGCGTATTCCTCACCGTACGAGACAGCGACAAAGGGGAGATTGCCAAATTGGCGGAAAAGTTCCACGGACTGGGTATCGCTCTATACGCCACAGCGGGGACGGCCAAAGTTCTGCAAGATGCGGGCCTCACTGTCCACGTGGTGGATAAGATATCCGAAAACGAGGAGAACAGCGTCATGGCGCTCTTGGAGAGCGGAGCGGTGGGGTATATCCTGTCAACCTCCGCCAGGGGCCGTGACCCGCGGCGGGACAGCGTGAAAATGCGCCGCCGGGCCTGCCTCTTGGGCATCCCCTGCCTTACCTCTCTGGATACGGCAAATGCGCTGGCGGACAGCCTGATGAGCCGCTATAGCCAACAGAATACGGAGTTGGTGGATATTTGTAATATGTAAGCGTGTTTCATAGAGGACGGGCGGCACACATGTGCCGCCCGTCCTCTATGAAAAAACACTTGACAGATGAATCTTCTTTGTGTATTATTGTATCATTAAAGCGACACAATAATACAGTGACACAAAAAGGAGGTGCTCTATTTGTCTTGGCAGTTTGCCAGTGATCGCCCCATCTATGCCCAGTTGGTGGAGGTGATTCAACTCAAAATCCTCTCCGGGGAGTATGAACCGGGGGGAAAGCTGCCCTCTATCCGGGATCTGGCCGCTGAGGCCGCGGTAAATCCCAATACCTTGCAACGGGCCTTCTCCGAATTGGAGCAAAAAGGTCTCGTCCACACTCAGCGGACGGCGGGACGGTTTATCAGCGAGGATCAGGATCGGATCGAATCCCTGCGGCAGCAGTACGCGAAACAGGCAGTACAGGGATTTTATGGCCGGATGCAGTCTCTGGGGTATTCTACAGGAGAGATTGTCACACTGGTCACGGAAAGAATGGAGGAGGAGAATCTATGAGTCTTTTGTTGGAATGCAGGCTTCTTACAAAGCGCTATCCCCTGCGTCTCGCCTTGAATCAAGTAAATTTGCAACTGGGGAAGGGTAAAATTGTGGGGCTTTTAGGCCCCAACGGGAGTGGGAAAACCACGCTCATCAAACTGGCCAACGGCCTTTTGACTCCGTCCGGAGGCCACGTTCTCGTCAATGGTCAAGAGCCGGGGGTTGAAACCAAAAAGGTGTTGGCCTATCTGCCGGAGCGCAGCTATCTGCCGGAGTGGATGACGGCGGGACAGGCCCTCGACTATTTCTATGATTTTTACGAAAATTTCAATATGGCCAAGGCAGAGGATATGCTGGCGCGCCTGGGGATCGACAAAAAGGATCGGATTAAGACCATGAGTAAGGGGACCCGGGAAAAAGTCCAGCTCATCCTGGTTATGAGCAGAGAGGCGGATCTATATCTTTTAGATGAACCCATCGGCGGCGTGGATCCGGCGGCCAGAGATTATATCCTCAACACCATCATCAACAACTACCGGGAAAATGCCACGGTGGTCATCTCCACCCATCTGATCCAGGACATTGAAAAAGTATTGGACGAAGTGGTGTTTTTAAACCGGGGGGAGATCAGCCTCCACATGACCGTGGATCAGGTACGGGAGGAAAGGGGCATGTCGGTAGACGCCCTGTTTCGGGAGGTGTTCAAATGTTAGGGAGATTGATGAAATACGAATTTCTGGCCACGGGACGGCAGATTCTCCCCGCCTATATCGGCGTGATCCTCTTTGCCGTGCTCAATCGAATTTTGATAGAAATCGGCGGCGGAATGGATACCTTTTGGCTCGATCCACGATGGGAGTGGATGGTTATTGTTGTGGGCTTTCTGATCTTCTTCTACATCATGGCCATCGCCGCCGCGCTCGTTATCACGATCGTGCTGATTATCCGGCGGTTTTACACCAATCTCTTCAAAGACGAGGGGTATCTCACAAACACCCTACCGGTGTCCGTAGATGTCCACATCTGGGGCAAGCTAATTCCCGCCGCCTGTTGGATGATCGCCAGTGTCATCGTGGTAATCGTCAGCGTTATCATCCTTCTGGGTGGAGTCATCGCTGATTACTGGCCGACGGAATGGCCGTTTGAGTTGGTTTGGACTTCGACAGCGACTCTCGCTGCTCTCCTATGGCTGTTGTCCAGCACAGTCGGCCTGTTGGCAGGTATTTTGGCCTATTACAGCGCCCTGTCCATTGGGCAACTGGCAAAGCGATACAAGATTTTATTGGCAATCGTCGTCTATTATGGGATAAATTATGCCTTCGCAATCATTTTCGTCATCGCGATCTTTGGCGTTGTTATTTTTAGCCCGGAGGCGTGGCTGGAGCCGGAGGCCTTCAACGTTCTGAGCATATACGCGATGGTTCTGGGGGCGTCGCTGTTGCAAGGCGCGGTGCATTATTTCATCACCCGCTATATTCTGAAGAACAAGCTGAATTTGGAGTAATTTGAGGGACAAGAGACAGGCGGGAACGCAATAACGTTCCCGCCTATTTCTGTCTATTTCGGTTCTCGCCCAATTAATCGCAGTTTCCAGCGCCGTAGTTTGCTGTTTTTCATCTCCGGTGACCGGGCGATTAAAACTGTACCCCATATCACAAGGGAGACCGCAGTTAGCATGAGAGTGTAATGCAAGGCGCTTGGAATGTCTATGAAGCGGTCCATGGTGTTTGTGACGCCCATGAGAAGCAATCCGCCCGCCGGTAAAATGGATTTGAATTTTTTCATACGCAATACCTCCTTAGATTTTTGTGTGATAATATAGCTTTAAAACACCACTTAAAATTCCTCCACTTCTGAAAAATCGAAAACATCTTCAATGGTCTTGCCAAAATATCGGGCAATTTTATACGCCAGCACCAGTGAGGCCGTATATTTCCCGACCTCAATAGATGTGATGGTTTGCCGTGTGACGCCCACAGCCGACGCCAGTTCTTCTTGGGAAAGTTTTTGTTGTTTTCTGAGCTCCGGTATTTGTGTTTTCACTCAATCACCTCGATGCATAGCAAGCTTTGCAAAATTAGAATAGCATGCTTTGCATGGTTTGTCAAGCATACTTTGCAAAAAATATAAATAAACGACCACCCAGTGGATGGTCGCTTGTTTTGCAAGGGGGAGCGGTGCAGTAGATTGTTACTCAAAGTAGAATAATTCCTCAAATTTCTTATCCAGTGCAATACAGAGAATAAGCGCCAATTTTGCCGTGGGGCAAAACTGCCCGGTTTCGATGGAGCTGATGGTGTTGCGGGATACGCCCACCAGTTCGGCCAGCGCCGCTTGTGAGAGGTCTTTTTCCGCCCTGGCCACTTTCAGCTTGTTTTTTAATACGATTTCGTCTCTCACGTTAGCCCCACCACCCTTGGAGCATTCCTATTTCTCGCACAAATAAAATAGCGGAGCCAATTCCCAAAACGGCAAAACAGATAGTGGCTACTAAGTATCTTTTTTGTTTTAGAAATTGATATTTAACGAGAAACTCTCCGACATTAGAAGCGTTTATAGTCGAAAATAATGCGTATGCGGGGAGCCATTGCTCGGTAATTAAAGATAAGAAAAACAGAAGCCCGCCCATTATTTCAATAGCAAAATAGTTGCCTTTCTTTGCCCCTTGGGTGACTGCATGTTCTATACCCTCGTCTTTGTTTGACTGCCTACTCTTTGCCAGTATTTCCTCTTTGCGGCTTCCGTTGCCTTCTGTTGCATTGTTCATTTCAATACCTCCAAGTTCATCTCTCATCGTAACAGTCCAAAGAAATGAGAAATTTCCCACCATCCGAATGATACCGCAAGGAGTGATATAATGCCAACAATTGCACTCACGCCAGTAACAATTGTAAATATGAGGTGACATTTTCTTTTTGTGAAACGGTACTCTATTAGGCCTTGTCCAAAGGCAAATGCACACATCGCTATGGCACTGGAAAAAAATGCAACAAGTTCTCTGGTAAATAAGGTGAAAACTGCAATAGGAATCAATACGGCAAACAGGGTATACTCGCCCAACTTACGCCCTTTTAGTTGCGCATACTCCATGCCCTCGTCTCTGTTTGCCTTTCTGCTTCTCTCCAGAACTTCATGTTTGTCCATGAAATTTAACCTCCAAGTGAAATTGTCTATTTGACAAGTTTTATTGTCAAAACGATCATAGCATACGACAAGCATACTTGTCAACAATAAAATCGAAATTTTTTTACAGACCGCAAAATGCAATCTCTCCACTTGACGGGGCGGGCGGGGAGCGTTTATACTGATTTGTAGAAATACCCAATCAAAGGAAACGGAGGCGGCAGAATGATTTACAGACCGCTGGGGAACACAGGGAAAGAGATTAGCGCCATCGGCATCGGCTGTATGCGTTTTTATCCGGAGGAGTATAAAAAAGGCCCGGAAAAGCCCGCAGAGATATTGTTGCGGGCCAGGGAGATGGGAATCAACTACTTCGACACGGCGCCCTACTACTGTGAAGATCACAGCGAGGACATTGTGGGCTATGCCGTCTCCCAGATGAAAGAGAAGCCCTACGTCTCCACGAAATGCTCTCTGGGCATGGCAAAAACGGCGGACGAGGCCTATGCCCGGGTGGAAAAATCCTTAGAGCGGCTCAAGATGGACAAGATCACCGTCTACAACCTGTGGTGCATCAAGACCATGGAGGAGTACCAAGAGATGCTCCGCCCCGGCGGGTTATACGATGGTGTCCTACGGGCGCAAGAGGACGGATTGATTGAGCACATCTGCTGTAGCGTGCACATTGACGGCAAGGGTCTTGCGGAGATCGCAGCCGATGGTCGGATGGCGTCGGTTACCCTGGGGTATAATGCGCTCAACTTTGCCTATCGCCGCGAGGGGATTGAAGCTTGCTACAATGCGGGACTCGGGGTTGTGATTATGAACCCCCTGGCGGGCGGACTCCTCCCCCAACACCCAGATAAGTTCGATTTTATCCGAAACAGCCCCGATGAGACCATTGTCCAGGCGTCCCTCCGGTTTCTCCTGGGGCAAAAGGAGATCACCGCCGCCCTGCCCGGTCCCGCCAACATTGCGGAACTGGAGGAGTGCGTCTCTGCCGTGGAGAACGTACAAGAGGTCACCCGGGAGCGATTGGCGGCCCTCTCCAAACAACTGACCCGTGAATTGGACACCCTTTGTACCGGATGTGCCTACTGTGACGACTGCCCAGAGGGGATTCCCGTGCCGGAATTTTTAGATGCCTATAACATGAAACTGTTGGAAGAGGATCCGGATGCCCTCGCCAACCGCATCAAGTGGCAGTGGGGACTCCAACCGGAGCTTGCGGCCAAATGCACCCGGTGCGGCGTGTGCGAGAGGCTCTGCACCCAGAAGCTGCCGGTCATGGATCGGCTGGCGGAAATCGCCCGGCTTGTGTAATATATAAATCAGCGGATAAATTTTCGCCGAAAAGATTGACAAGGGGCCGAGGATTGGATATAATAGCACTCGCCCATTTGAAGCGGGTGCTTACACGGCGGCATAGCTCAGTTGGCTAGAGCATTCGGTTCATACCCGGAGAGTCACTGGTTCAAATCCAGTTGCCGCTACCAGGAGAGATTCCCCACGGGGCGTTCGCCCCGCGGGGGCCCCTTTCGATTTGATCTCCTCGCCCCGGTAAAGCCGGGACGGTATCATCGAACGAAACTTCCGTTTGCGGGCGGCTTTCGCCGCAGAGATGGGCAACAGTTTCCCCCGATGAGAAGCCCAGCGTAGGCACCACTAGAGCGAGCACATGGCGCGTTGGTCAAGCGGTTAAGACTCCGGCCTTTCACGCCGGCAACACGGGTTCGATTCCCGTACGCGTCACCATCCCCACGGGGGCTTTCCCCGTGGGGGGCTCTTTTTTGAGATTCGGAGGCTTAGCTCAGCTGGTTAGAGCGCTCGCCTCACACGCGAGAGGTCGATGGTTCAAGTCCATTAGTCTCCACCAAACGACCCAAAGACGAACCGCTACTATTTTGGTAGCGGTTTTTCTGTTTTGTAAGTCCCTTTCCCGCCGCCGAGAGTATATCCAAAAACCAGAATCCGTCAAGGCTAAAATGAACGGGCAAAGTGCGCCCGGCCTTGACGGATTCTGGCTTTTGGATGGGCGGTTGAGCAAGTGGGAAAAGGCTAGGTGTCGGGTAGTGCTAAGTTGAAGTTGTCCTCTATCTGTGCTAAAATAGCTAGACGAGAGGGGGGATATTTCAATGGCAATTTCACGAGTAACTAAGGAGCACAACAGCCTTATCCGTGAATTATTTGAAAAGACTACAGGCTCAATCAAAATCGTGTCCCCGTTTATCACCAGAGCTATGGGAAATATTTTAGTGAATTGCAAAAAGCAAACTCCTGGTTTGAAAGCCGAAATAATTACTCGTTTTTACCGCGAGAACTTTATCCAAGGGGTAAGTGAGATTGGTGCGCTGAAAAAATTAAATGACTGTGGTGTTAAAATATATGCCTTGCAGGATTTACATGCCAAACTCTATCTCTTTGATGATGATTCTGCGCTCATAGGGTCAGCGAATTTCACATCAGGCGGATTTAAGTCCAATCACGAACTTTCCTTACATATAACAGATGAACCAGATGCAAATGGTTCTCTTGTTGATTATTTTGATGAGTTGCTTAAAGCTATCCTCTCACAATCAACAGAATATCTATTGACTTCTGAAAAAATTGCAGACGAACAAGCGGAGGTTGAGCGGAACATTAAGAAGTGCCGCGCTGACAAAGGAAATACCAACGAGAAAAGATTCGGAGCTAAATTGCCAACATTTGGTAAATTGGGAGAGGGCGATTCTGGTCTGAGTGGAAGCGATAGTATCCAAACAATTCTTTCAACAGAAAATGAAAGAGAAACTATAAAAACTAGAAATGAACAAACGCAAAGCGGAAAAAATACCCCTGAAATAATGACAGCGGCTTCTGAAGTTGCAAAAATGGTATATGATGGGACAATTAGCGGTGCTGAAGGCAAAAATATGATTTCGGAACAAACTGGAATGAATATAAACTCTGCCGCAGACTCCATCAATACTTACCGCAAAATGCATGAGGGGGAGCGCTATACACGTTGCATGAACTCATGGGGAACAAGGATTTTCTTTGAGAATATCCACAAGGAATACGGAGATGAAGCTCTGGGAAATGCCCTTAAAGCCGCCCGCGCACACGTAGATTATTATGAAGATGTAAATGGTTACAGACAGCGCAAGATTGTCGAACTTATCAATGAATTTGCCATGAAAATATAGAAGATACTGACATTTGAAGCGACGTCAGGCGCGGGGCAAAGATCAAGAGCACATGCCCACCCGCCTAATGAAAACAGGCCGAAATTTTCTTGCTATCGCTCGAAAATCCCAGCCTGTTTTCCTGCCACGCAAGGAGCGCACCGCCTAGCGGCGGCGGTGCGCTCCTTGCCCGTCAGTCGGTGGACAGGCATAACACACTAAACTTTGCTACGCAAAATGAAGCTTCCCCCTTTGGAAATCCCCGTGAAGAGTTCCTCAGTTCACGCTTAGTTGCGCCTATTTCACCACAATGGAGAAATCCGAACTTAATCCCGATAGGGAGTGGGTTCGGATTTCTTATATATATGTTGCGGATATTGCCCTTTAACCTCGCTGGCATAGCCGTTGGTGATCAAACGGTTTTTTACGAAGCGGAAGGATATACGAGTTCACGTGATGAGGCCACATATCCCTCAAATCACTTGCTTTTTCTCGCTACTTATTGTAAAATACACTTTCATCACCAGGGCTTGGAAGGTTTGGTTACAAAATGGTCATCCTATGGGGAGACTTTTCGTATACTGTAACAAAGATACACGCCCGTCTTCTTTTAATCGGAAGGATGTTTTATTTGGCTGAATCAGAACGCAATCAGAGTTATCTCCACGGTGCGGTGATTTTGGCGACTGCGGTAGCAGTGGTCAGAATTCTCGGGGCCCTGTTTCGGGTTCCCCTCGCCAATATTATCGGAGACGACGGCATGTCCACGTTCCAAGTGGCCAGTAACATTTATGCCGTCCTGCTCTCCCTGTCCACGGCAGGGTTGCCGGTGGCCCTCTCCAAAATGATTTCCGCCTCCGCCACCTTGGAGCGGCCCCAGCAGGTGAGGCGGGTCTTTGCCGTGGGGCGCAATGCGTTTCTTTTCCTGGGCGTCATCAGTTTTCTCGTCATGGCGATTTTCTACCAGGAACTGGCGAACTTCTTTCGGTCTCCCACGGCGGCCTATGCCATTTTGGCCTTGAGTCCCGCTATGCTCTTTGTATGTCTGCTCTCCGCCTACCGGGGCTACTGTCAGGGCTTCTCTATTATGATGCCCACCTCTGTCTCACAGGTGATTGAGGCGACGGCTCGGTTTTTGATCGGACTTGGGCTGGCTTGGCTTTTGATGAGGCATGGCTTCTCAGAAGGGATCACCGTGGCCGGCGCCACTGCTGGTGTCACTGTGGGGGCGGCGCTGGCCTGTATCTACCTGTTTTTCACCCGGCGCAAGGTGGAGCGGGAAATCACTTGGTCAGGCAGCCTGGACACGCCGGACTCCAATCGGCGGATTGCTCGAAATCTCTTAAATATCGCAGTCCCCCTGACGCTGGGCGCATCTATTTTCAGTATTATCAACCTGGCGGATACCCGGGTCATTATGGGGCAGCTCCAAACTGCGGGGCAAGCCAGCGGCCTGTCTCCAGAGGCGGCCTACGACATGGCTAGAAGCCTCAACGGCACCTACGCCTTCACCATGCCCGTTTTCAACCTGCCGTCCTCCTTTGTCATCCCCATTACCGTGGCCCTGATTCCGGCTATCTCCGCCTTTTTGGCCAAAGGGGACGGAGAGGCCGCCCGGAAGACCGCCACATCGGGCATCCGCGTGACCTGCCTCCTGGCCCTACCAGCGGCTGTCGGCATCACGGTGCTGGCGGAGCCCATTATGCACGCCCTCTACTACGGTAGATTTGCCGCACAGGGGCCGGGACTCATGGCCTATATGGGCGTCGCGGCTTTTTTCCTCTGCTTTTTTCAGGCCACCAACTGTGTGCTTCAGGCATATGGGTTCCAGCGGTATACAGTTTACACCTTGACCATTGGGGGCATTATTAAAGTAGTCATCACCTGGATTCTCCTGGCGGACCCCCGGGTCTCCATCTACGGCGCCGCTATCAGTACCGTGGTATGCTATGTGGTCATCTGTGTGATCAATATGGCACTGGTCAAGCGGCGGATTCCCAATTCCCCTAGCTTTCTTCAGATTCTCACAAAGCCGATCCTCTGTGCTGCCGCCATGGGGGCAGCCGCCTGGGCAAGCTTCGGCATACTGCGCAGTTTGACCCTTGCCCTCTTAGACGGAATCGGGCTGTCGCCCCGGTTTTTATGGGCAATTCCCCTGGCCGGGGCCATCGGAATTGCCATGGTGGTCTATTTGATTCTCATCATTGCCCTGCGGGCGATCACCCTGGAAGACATGCAAATGCTGCCCAAAGGGGAAAAATTAACGAAATTATTAAGAGTTCGATAGAATTTTTGCAAAATGTAAAGAAATGTCTTGCAGACGAGGGGAAAGTATGGTAAATTTTCAATGTAAAGATGCATACACCGTGGAAGACCTGCGAAGAATCATCGCACTGCTCCGCTCTGAGGACGGCTGTCCCTGGGATCGAGAACAGACCCACGAGAGCATCCGGCGCAATTTTATTGAGGAGACTTACGAGGCCTGTGAGGCCATTGACGCGAAAGACTCCGACCTGCTCTGTGAGGAGTTGGGGGACGTGTTGACCCAGGTCATTTTTCACGCTGAGATCGAAGAGGAAGCGGGGCGATTCGATTTAAACGACGTGGCGGACGTCACCTGTAAGAAACTCATATTCCGCCACCCCCACATCTTCGGCGATGCCCAAGCGTCCGATGCCGCCCAAGTTCTATTAAACTGGGATGAGCTCAAACGGCGGGAAAAGTGCCACGAGACCACCACCCAAGCAATGGAGGCCGTAGCCCGAAGCCTACCCGCCACATGGCGGGCTGAGAAGATCCAGGATAAAGCGAGAAAAGTCGGTTTCGATTGGCCGGATGCGCCCCCCGCCGTGGACAAGCTGGAAGAGGAACTCACGGAACTCAAAGCGGCAATAACCGGTGGTACGGGGATCCGGGAAGAGTTGGGAGACTTGCTCTTCTCTGTCATCAATGTGGCACGATTATTGGAGATCGACCCGGAGGCGGCCCTCCACGAGGCATCAGACAAGTTTATCCGTCGCTTCGCCTATCTGGAACAGGCGGCGGCGGACCGGGGACAAGTTCTATCCTCTATGCCCTTAGACGAGATGGAGGCCCTCTATCAAGAGGGGAAAGCGAGACTTTAATGCGTCTATTTGGCGCTTGAAGTAATAATTTTACAAGACAGACGGCTTATCCGCTGTCAACAATTTAGGAGGAAGTTTTAGTATGAACAAGGCAGAACTGATTGCTGCGGTAGCAGAGAAATCCGGTCTTTCCAAGAAGGATACGGAAAAGGCGGTCAACGCCACCGTCGATGCTATTATCGAGAATTTGCAAGGCGGAGAGAAAGTACAACTGGTTGGTTTCGGTGTGTTTGAAGTCAAAGAGCGCGCAGCCCGTACAGGCCGCAACCCCAAAACCAAAGAGCAAATTAATATCCCCGCATCTAGGGTTCCCGTGTTCAAGGCCGGCAAGGCATTCAAAGATGCCATCGACAAATAAGAACGTTCTAAGTTTGTGGGATAAACCGCCTCGTTTCGAGGCGGTTTTTGCTAAGGCGGGTAAGGCGAGGAGAAAATACGATGCGATTGGACAAATATCTCAAAGTCTCCCGGCTCATTAAGCGCCGCACGGTGGCGGCGGAGGCCTGTGATAATCAGCGGGTCATGGTAAATGGAAAAGCCGCCCGGGCGTCTTATGCGGTGAAAGTGGGAGACGAGATCGAAATCCGCTTCGGCCAACGGGTTACCTGTGTGACCGTGCTCCGTGTGACGGAACATGTGGGTAAGGACGAGGCGTCGGCCATGTATCGAGAAGTGGTCGTAGAGCCTTTGCCAGAGGATGGGGCCGAAAAGTGAAAAAATGCAACGCCCGGCGGGAGCAATCCCGCCGGGCGGTTGGTTTATTCGGTGCATAGGTTCCTTTTTCTACCTCCCCCGCCGTATCTGCTTCTCTGGCTTCACCAGACACCACTTGTGAAAGCCGATCAAATCCGCCCGCCCGGCGGCACGGAGGGCCTGGATCACCAGGTGTTTTTTCTCCGGCCGCTTCCATTGGAGCAGTGCCCGCTGGAGGGACTTTTCTCTGCCATCCCGGGGGACATGGATGGGCGCCATGGTCAGGGGGTTGATCCCCGTGTGGTACATACAGGTGGAAATCGTCCCCGGAGTGGGGTAGAAGTCCTGGACTTGCTCCGGGTGTTTGCCCGTCTTGTGGAGATGTTCCGCCAGGGCCACGGCGTCTTGAAGTGTCGTACCGGGGTGACCACTCATGAGATATGGGACGAGAAATTGCTCCTTGCCGTATTTCTGGTTGAGCCTGCGATATTTCTCCGCAAATTTGGCGTAGACGTCATTGCGGGGCTTGCCCATGGCGTCCAACACGTGATCCACACAGTGCTCCGGGGCGACTTTCAACTGGCCGGAGACGTGATAGTGCACCAGCTCGGCGAAGAACTCGCCGTTTGTGTCCTCCAGCAGATAGTCAAACCGGATGCCGGAGCGGATGAAGACTTTCTTCACACCGGGGATGGCCCGGATTTTCCGGAGGAGTTTCAAATAATCCGTGTGGTCGGCGTCCAGACTCTCGCAGGGCGTGGGCGCCAGGCATTTTTTGCCCTTGCATGATCCATGTTTTTTCTGCCCGGCGCAGGAGGCCCGGCGGAAATTGGCCGTGGGGCCGCCCACGTCGTGGACGTAGCCCTTAAAATCAGGGTGGTGGGTGAAGGCCTCCACCTCTCTGATCACAGACGCATGGGTGCGGGCGGTGACCATCTTGCCCTGGTGGAAGCTGAGGGCGCAGAAGTTACAGTCCCCGAAACAGCCCCGGTTATGGATCACGGAGAACCGCACCTCGTCAATGGCGGGGACACCGCCCCGATCCGCATACATGGGGTGGACTTCCCGGGTGTAGGGCAGGTCATATACGGCGTCTAACGCCGGGCCGTCCAGAGGGAGTGCCGAGGGATTGACGATGAGGAGCCGATCTCCCGTGGGTTGGAGCAGGGCGCGGCCCCGGACGGGGTCGTGCTCTTCCGTCTGGAGTTTTGCGGCACGGGCATAGGCGGTTTTATCGGCCCGGACATCCCCATAAGCGGGGCATTGAATCTTGGGATAGGGGCAGCCGGACGCATCCCGCGCGGCGTAGGCCGTGCCGCGGATATCGGTCAGCTCATTCACAGGGGTGCCGCTTTTTAACCGGGCGGCAATCTCCCGGACGGCGGATTCTCCCATGCCGTAGACTAAGAGATCGGCCTTGGCGTCAAAGAGGAGGCTCCGCCGGACTTTGTCCGACCAGTAGTCGTAGTGGGCGAAGCGCCGGAGGCTGGCCTCCAATCCACCGACGATGATAGGTAGGCCGGGAAAGACCTCTCGTGCTCGATTGGCATAGACCACCGCGGCCCGATCCGGGCGCAGGCCCGCCCGTTTGCCGGGGGAGTAGAAATCTTCGCTCCGAGGTTTTTTGGCCGCCGTGTAGTGGGCCACCATGGAGTCCAGATTCCCCGCCGTCACAAAAATGCCATACTGGGGGCGACCCATGGCGAGAAAGGCGGTGGTATCCTGCCAAGGGGGCTGGGCCAGGATAGCGACCCGATGCCCCGCCGCCTCCAACACCCGGCCGATGACGGCGGCGCCGAAGCTGGGGTGGTCCACATAGGCGTCCCCGGTGACCAGCAAAAAGTCATAGGAGGCCCAGCCCCGGGCCTCCATATCAGATTTGGATACGGGCAGAAATCGTGTGCTTGTCATAGGATTTTGACCTCAATATCTTTTTCCATCACTCGGAGCGGCCCTAAAGCGCCCTCCGCCGTGCCGGAGCGGGCGAAGCCGAACCGCTCATAGAAGCCGATGGCCTCTTGATGGTGGGGCGCCACTTTTAAGGTCAGCCGCCGCCGGCCCAGGGGCCGGTAGACGCTGACGGCGTGGCCGATCATCTGTATGCCCAGATTTTTCCCACGAAAAGCGGGGGACAGATAAAATGCGGCAATAGACCCCAGGCCCTGCTCGTGGCCGCAGGTGATATCCAGCTCCAAAAATCCGGCTGGCGATCCGCCCAGATAGGCCTCTGCGACGGCCTGGGGATGGAGTTTGACCCGTTCTCTGGCCTGGTGCAAAAAGTCGTCTGTATACCCCGTTAGATCCCCGTGGACGTGGGTCCAGAGATCCCGTCGATAGGTGAGATAACGCTCTCCCTCCCGGTCTAAATCCAGGGGGGAAAACTCCAGATTCCCCGGATCCAGGCTGTGGGAATTGCGCCACCAGGCCTGGCGGGCAAAGGTGCTGATCTCCGGGGTCAGATGGGCGGCGTCATTCATAAAGCGGACGTGAAATGCGTCCCCGTCAAATTCCAGCAGAGAAACCCCTGTGTTCTCACAGTGGCCCACCTCAGAGAGCCGATCCGAGGAGATGTCCAGAATATGGGCCAACAGGGTGCGGATCGTATTGCCATGGGTGAAGATGGCCACAGCCTGGCCGAGGTGCCGGGCGGTGATATCCTGTATAACAGTGGTGATCCGCTCTGTCAGAGCGGAAAAAGACTCGTTAGAGCCGATATCCCACAGAGCCGGATCTTGGGCAAAATAGCGAAACTGCTCCGGCTCCTCCCGCTGGATTTGACCAAAGGGGATATCCTCCCACCGGCCCACGTCCACCTCCCGCAGAGCGGGTGTGATGCGGATGGGGAGATTCTGGGGGATGCTGACTGCTCTGGCGGTAGACTGAGTGCGGGCCATGTCACTGGAATAGACCGCATCCACGGGGATATCCGCAAACCGTACCCCCAGGGCGTCGATCTGTTTGAGCCCCATGTCTGTGACCAGACTGTCATATTGGCCGTGGATTCGCCGGTAGAGGTTTCCCTCTGCCTCGGCGTGGCGGATGATATATAATTTCGTCATGCGTGTAACTCCACTCGGCCCGTCAAGTCCGACACGGCAGCGATCCCGTGCCGGGCCAGATAGGCCCACAATTGATTTTTAATATGTAACGGGGCCAGTGGATCTACAAAACAGGCCGTCCCCACTCCGATCAGATCGGCCCCGGCTAAGAGCATCTCTACGGCATCGTCCCCCGTGGAGATGCCGCCCATACCTAGGATGGGAATATCTACGGCGCGGGCCACCTGGCAGACCATCCGCAGGGCCACAGGGAGTACGGCAGGGCCGGACAGGCCACCGAAGTTGTTCGCCAAAATGGGACGTCGGGTGCGGGTATCGATTCGCATACCGAGGAGCGTGTTAATGAGGCTCAGGGCCTCGGCCCCGGCGTCTTGGGCAGCTTTTGCGATAGTCACGATATCCGTCACGTTGGGGGAGAGTTTGACCATCACCGGGACACGGCTGACGGTCTTTACCGCTGCAGTTACGTCACGGGCGCCCTCGGTTGTCGTGCCGAAGGCGAGTCCGCCCGCTTTGACGTTGGGGCAGGAGATGTTGACCTCCAGAATGTCCACGCCCGCATCCGACAACTTCTCCGCCATGGCCACGTATTCCTCCACGGTGTTGCCGGAAAGATTGGCGATGACTTTCATGCGATATTGGCGCAGGAAGGGGAGTTCGTCCCGGATAAAGGCGTCCACACCGGGATTTTGTAGGCCGACGCTGTTGAGCATCCCCATGGGGGTCTCGGCGATTCGGGGCGGGGGATTGCCCGCCCTGGGGCGGAGGGTTAAGCCCTTGACGCAGATGCCGCCCAACTCGTTTAAGTCCAGATACTCGCTATATTCCCGGCCAAATCCGAAGGTGCCGGAGGCCATGACCACGGGAGTTTCAAATGCCACCCCGGCAAAGTTGACACGTAGATTTGCCATATTAAAACACCTCCGTTGCGGAAAAAACGGGGCCGTCTTTGCAGACCCGCAGCATTTGTCCGTCGTTGGTCTCAATGGCGCAGCCGAGGCAGGCTCCCACGCCGCAGGCCATCCGCTCCTCTAAGGAGACTTGGCAGTGGATGTTGTATGTATCCGCCAGGGCCGCAACGGCCTGGAGCATAGGCGTGGGGCCGCAGGCCAGGATCGAATCATAGCCGCCCTGCTTCAGATGGTGCTCCAAAGGCCCTGTCACAAAGCCCTGTTCGCCGAAACTGCCGTCGTCGGTAGTGATTGTTACCCGCTTACATATCTCCCGGAAATGGGACTGGAGGATCACATGATCCGCCGAGCGGAAGCCCAAGATGGCCGTGGCGATTCCGATCACCTCTCTGGCCGCATAGAGCAGGGGCGGCACACCAATCCCGCCGCCGACTAAGAGGACATTGCGCCCCGCCAGATCAAATCCCCGCCCCAGGGGGCCGAGGATATCCAACTCCCCGCTCTTTTTCTCGCCGAGCCATTGGGTGCCGGGGCCTCTCGCCTCGAACACGATTTTGAGATACCCCTCCCGGCAATCGCAGATACTGATGGGGCGGCGCAGGAGCACCCCGTCCCCGCACTTCACATGGACAAACTGCCCGGGTCGTGCCGCAAGGCCAATGTCCCCCGCATCTAATGTGATGGCGTGGATATGATCCGTCAGTTGTTGGGCGGTGATGATGTCGCACTGTCTCTGCATGGAGTTGACCACCTTTCACTGTGTTCAGATGTACGGCTATCTGTAGTGGGCCAAGCGAACACTGTTCGCCCGTGTTATACATTGTAGAACGATGCCCTGGGCGTCTCGCATTGCGGCGCTGGACCCCTATGGGGGCGTCAACCCGCCGCCGCTGCCGCCGCTGTGGAGGCGGAGATTGCCGCAATCATGGCGACCTGTTGTGCGATGATAATATTGGCGATGCTGGTGGAGATGGTCGCGGTCAACACCCCGTCCTCCATGCTCTGGGCGTACGCACCCGCCACAACCGCTGATGCGAACAACAGGAGTTCCTGTTTGGAGACGGAGAACTTGCCAAAGCCTTTTTTTGTCCGCAAGGTCTGTTGCGTCTGGTGGATATTCTGTACAATGGTGCCCAGCTCCACGGGGAGCAGGGCGAGGATGCCCAGGGTTGGGAGCGTATAGCACTTGTCCAGCCGGAGATTCTCGGCCCGGAATGCGTCTCTTAAGGCGAGGATGCAGCATAGGTTGTCCTCATCTGAGCCGCCCAATACAAGGACCTGGGACAGGGCCTGTACGCTGTTTCGGTTCCAGAACTCGCCTTTTAATCGGCTGTGGAGTTGTTCTACCCGCTCCACGCCCGCAGTCACATCTATATCCGAAAGTCCCAGCATTGCGGCGAAGATGTAATCGTCCTGTCCCGTGGAGAAAAAACGCTTCGCTTTCATCCCGTCGTAAAAGGCCCGTGTGCGCTCTACTGCGATTGCATAGTTGGCGGGAGAGGTCTGAGAGGCGATCTCAAAGGCGGCGACCACGAGATAGTCGGAGGCCCGAAGCTTTGCACCCTTGAGTAAGTTGTAGACCTGTAGCGTCTCGTCAAACAGCCATTGGGGGTTGGGGGACAGGGACAGGAGCGTTGCGATGGATAGGGCCATATTGCCGCGAAATGTGGAGAACACACCGGTATTTTGCTTGATCAAATCCAGGCACTGCCGGATGGCGTCGCAGTTGATTTGCCTGCCCTTCTGGGCGTACAACAACGCCGCCAATCGCCTGGTTAGAATGCTATGCCACCGGAATTCTTTTCGGATTGTCTGGACGTTTGATGCGAATAGGGTCAATTTGTCTGACGTTTGGGTGGTCATAGGGGACACTCCTTTTGGTTTGATATGGGCGTTGCCCTCGGCACGCCGCAAATTTGCAGAAAATTATTCAAACACGGCGCGCCGGGGGCGTCGCGCCCTACACGATCACAAGAAAATCGCAAACAACCGCAAAAATCCCTGTAGAATCTTGCGCGGCAGGGACCGCTTCTTCCACACGTCCCCGTGGATCTCCTGACACTGGGCCAGGGTCTTCAGAAAATCGGCCTTGATGTCCGCAATCACCGGGGCGCCGCAGATCCAGACGGCGTTTTCAAAGTGGAGGTAAAAACTGCGAAAATCCATATTGATGGAGCCCATGATACAGTGGTCGTCATCAGAGAGAATGGTCTTGGCGTGCATAAATCCAGGGGTGTATTCATATATCCGCACCCCGGCCTGGAGCAGGGTCGCATAGCTGGACTGGGTAGCCATATGGACCAGCCACTTATCCCAGACATGGGGCGTGATAATCCGCACGTCGGTGCCGCCCAGTGCCGCCGTGCAGAGGGCGTCTACCATAGAGGTGTCGATGATCAGATAAGGGGTATAGATATAGACGTACTCCTTGGCGTTGTAGATCATACTGCGGTACATGATCTCGGCGGGGTTGTCCGGGTTGTTCATGGGGCCGTCGATAAAGGGCTGGAAGTATCCGGGGGCGGGCTCGCCCGACCACCCGGGCCGATATCGGTCGAAATCCTGCTCTGTGCGGGTCTGGGCCTCCCACATCTGAAGGAAGAAGACGGTCATGCTCCACACGGCGTCCCCTTCTAAACGGATGGCGGTATCTTTCCAGTGGCCCAGCTTCGCATAGTAGTTGGCATATTCGTCGCCGATGTTCGTACCGCCGGTGTATGCGATCTCTCCGTCGATGACGCAGATTTTCTGGTGATTTCTGTAGTTGACGTACAGCCTGCTGACGGAGTTGTGGATGGGGTTGAAGCACACCACCTGGATACCCAAGCGTTTCATGTCCTCCTCCAGGCCGTCGGGGAGGGTTAAGAGGCTGCCGAAATCATCGTACATGACCCGGATTTCCACGCCCTGGGCCGCTTTATGGGCCAAGACCGCGCGGATTTTATCCCAGAGTCTGCCGTGGCTGATAATAAAATACTCCAGAAAAATAAACCGCTTTGCCCGTTCAAAGTCTTGAAGCATGGCGGGGAACTGCTCGTCCCCTAAGGGGTAGTAGGTACAGGCGGTATTCTGGTACAGGGGAAAGCCCATCCGGCCCAGATATCCGCCCAGTCGCTTTCGGGCGGGGTGTTTATTTCCCAGCGCCTGGTAGATATCCGGGTCTTTTTGGAGAAAAGCTACGCTTCTGGCGATGGCCCTGCGGGTGCGCCTGTGCTTACTGCGCCTGCCCCAGAGGATATAGAGCAGATGGCCTGTGACCGGCAAGAGCAAGATCAGTACAACCCAAGCCATGGTATATGAGGTGTTCTGGTACTTGCCCACCAGGAGAAAAATATCGATGACGGCGATGACTTGAATGGCGAAGTAGAGGAAAAACGCCCGCTCCTGCATCACCTGAACCAAGAACACGATCAACAGAATCTGGGCGATGATCATCAGGGCTACCAGCGTTACACGCAGAAGCCCGGCCAACTTACTGTTGATTTTTCCGCTCATAAGAAGGGGCTCCTTTAGAGAGTTTCATCAGCATCAAGCAGGTTGTTTTCTGGTTTTTCTTCCTGTGGCGGTATAACGGGTAGCCGTGACAGATTCCTGCCCAACAGGAGTTGATAGACGAGAAGTATAAGCGCCAGTGCCAGAAAAATACCCCTCCGGAGTGGACTGTGGGCATCCCCCATGGTGACGGCGGTGAAATACACGGCGACGGAATTAGAAAACAAAAGCCCCTTTGGATTCCCTAGCCCAAAGGCGAATCCGGCTACGTGATAAAAGCCTAAAATGAGTCCGGCCAGGGCGAAGAAATAATAGATATAAGCCAAGAGTGTGGGATTCGTGGCGTGGTCGATATAGGAGAACACCAGCCACATACAGAGCCAGAGAACCGGCACCACGCTGGTGATGGCCACACTGTGTCCGCGCCGCCCCCGCAAGGACATATCCAAGAGACAGAGGCCTGCAAGAGAGGCGCTAATCGCCCAAAACCAGTCGCGTAGCGCCTCGTTTATTGCCCAGATAAATAGAGCTGTGAGCGCGAGGAGCGTAAAGCCAGAAAGGCGGATCAGAAAGGTCAGGAAGGAACTGCCGTCAAAGGCCATCTGAAAGGTGGCCACGCTTTGATTTGACACAGTGCGGCTCAAAGCAAACAAGAGGAGAACGGTGGCTCCGCTCAAGAGTATCAGGGCCAGGGAGACGGGGGTCCAGGTCTCTGCGAGACCCGTATAGGGATCAAAGATCGTGGCGACCTCGTGCCTTCGCAAAAGCCATCCGGTAGCGCCGGAGAGAAGGGCCAAAAGGGCCATGATGAATCCAGTTTTACGCATATTAAGTCTCCTAAATCCATATAGTAGAGATATCATGTCCAAATTGTAGGGGGACGTTGCGGACATCGCCCCTTACGATATCAATTGTCGCTATCTATTGTACATCAGCTTGCCCTGCCCGTCAATAAACGAGAGGAGAAGGCCATGCGATTCATTGTACTCGCTTCCCTTGGGATTTTGCTCTTAGCGCTTTTGCTGCCCGTGCTTCTGACTTCTGCCCCGGTGGAGGAGACTGCAATAGAGGAAGTCTCTACAGAACCGTCCCCGCCCCCGGAGGAAGTGGCAGATCAGCCCCCCGCACTTTTTTACACCCTCGAGCAGGACACACCACTGGAATTCTTAGACGAGGCTATGATCCTGCAAGTACAAATTGGGGATCAAATTCAAGCCATGACCATGGCGGACTATTTACAGGGCGTAGTGGCGGCGGAGATGCCTGCGCGATTTCATCTGGAGGCGCTCAAAGCCCAGGCGGTGGCAGCCCGGACCTACACCCTCCACCGAATGCTGGTCGCGCCTACGGCCCGCCATCCCGAGGCCTATGTCTGTGGCGACTACGCCTGTTGCAAGGCGTATCACAGCCCGGAGCGGCTCCGGGAGCGGTGGGGGGATGCGTACGACACGCATCGTCAAACCATTGCCCAGGCGGTGGGGTTGACAGACGGGGTAATTTTGCTCTACGACGGCCTACCAATCTTGGCGGCCTTTCACGCCGCTTCCAGCGGATTTACCGAGGCCAGCGGGGCCATCTGGAACCAGCTTCCCTACCTCCAAAGCGTTCGCACGTTTGAAAGTGCGGCGGAAGTACCGCGCTATTTAGTGGAAGTGGAACTGACCTTTGCAGAATTCCGACAGAAGGCCATCCAGGGTATCCCCGATGTACAATTGGACGAGAGCGAGATTCCCGAATGGATCAGCGACTTAACCTATACGGACGCGGGGCGGCTGGCCAGCGTAAACATCGGCGGTGTGACCGTTACCGGGGCAGAGTTTCGTCGGCTGTTTGGCCTGCGCTCCACGAACATCACACTCTCCTTCGGTGAGCGCGAGATGACCATTGCCACCAGAGGCCACGGCCACGGGGTCGGAATGAGCCAGTTCGGCGCCAACACGTTGGCGGGGCTGGGACTCACCCACGAGGCAATTTTAGACTGGTATTATACGGATATCACCTTTGCGCGGATAGATGAGTTGCTTTTTGTGCAATAATTTGTAAATAAATAATTAAATTTAACAAATATTTCTTGCTATTTCTTCTATAATCTCCTATACTTTCTTTAAAATACTTTGTTGCGCAAAATACCCTTGCACAGGTAAAAACATAAAAAAGAAAGTGGGTGCGTTGCAGTGAAAAAGAAAATTGGCATTTTTCTGGTCTTGTTGAGTTTGGTCTTCCTCCTACCGGGTGCCTTTGCTGCTGATGAGCAGATCAGCGTATTCTCTGTAGAGACAACAGGCGACTGGGCGTACAACGGATATCTGATCAGTGTGCATCCGGATATAACACCTCGGCTCTCTCCCTTAAGTGTAGGCGTGGAGCGGATTGCGGACAACCTGTACCACGCCGATTCCATCCAGGTCGCAGAGAAAAATTGGCGGGAAGATCAAATACTCTACATAGAGCCAAACTACAACATCGTCCCCTTGGGAATCCCCAACGACTTCAGTTTTTATCGCCAGTGGGATATGATCATGATCAACGCTCCCGCCCTCTGGCAGAGCGAGATTTCCGCAGACGGTGTGCGGGTTGCCGTCCTCGATACGGGCCTGTTTTGGGGGCATGAGGACCTGGACTACACCCGTGTGACTGAGGGGTTCAACTACATCACCAATACGACGGATGTCCGGGACAACGCAGGCCACGGCACAGCTGTGACCGGGATCATTGCCGCTACACGCAATAACGGCATAGGCATGGCGGGGCTTGTGTGTGAAGTGATCATTATCCCGCTCCAGGTCATGGATGTCGATGCAGGCACCCTCAGCATGTCAATTCAGGCCGTATACGACGCGGTGAACATACACGCCGCCGACGTGATTAATATGAGTTTCGGCATCCAGGGTAATCAGGCGTCCCGGGCGCTGGAGGACGCCGTCAACTTTGCCGCTTCACAAGGAGCGATTCTCGTGGCGGCGGTCGGGAATGACGGCAATCAAACGATACAATATCCGGCGGGATATGCCAACGTCATCGGTGTGGGAGCCGTTGACCAGGATGGCCGTGTGGCGCGTTTTTCTCAACGCAACGAAAGCGTCTTCGTCACAGCCCCCGGCCAAGGCGTACTCACTCTGGGGCATCGGGCGGCGGATGAGTACCGCTATGTAAACGGGACAAGCTTTGCCGCACCTTTTGTCTCCGCTATGGCGGCGGCGGCCAAGGGGGTGCGCCCCGACATTACCCAGGCGGAGTTTGCAGAGATTCTGACCCGCTCTGTAACCGATGCGGGGACACCGGGCTATGACGTCTACTACGGCCACGGTATGATTGATTTGACCCGGTTCGTCGCGGCTTTTCCGGAAGTCAAACAGCCCTACGGGTTTTGGGATATTGACCACCACTGGGCAAGAGATAGCATCCTCCGGGCTGTGGATCTCGGCCTGTTTACCGGGGTATCTGCGACCATCTTCGCGCCGGATATGGAGATGAGCCGCGCCATGTTTGTGACGGTGCTGGGCAGATTATACCGCCAAATGGGCGGCGATATCCCCCAGAGAAACGATACGTTCATTGATACCCAACGGGATTTCTGGTATAGCCCCTATGTGGCCTGGGCTGCACAAAATGGGATTGTAACCGGTGTCGGTGGCAATCGGTTTGCGCCGGATGATCCCGTGCGTCGACAAGAGGCCGCGGTGATCTTATACCGCTTTGCCGGATACGTCGGTCTGGATATAACCCAAAGCGGAGCCGACCTAGAGCGCTTTATAGACGCATACCAGGTCGCCGATT
Organism: Oscillospiraceae bacterium; assembly: GCA_009780435.1. Taxonomy (GTDB): domain Bacteria; phylum Bacillota; class Clostridia; order Oscillospirales; family Oscillospiraceae; genus WRAB01. The sequence goes on from WRAB01000005.1 coordinate 85,979, forward strand.
GGGCCTATCCGGCCATGATATGGGCGGTGGACAGAGGACTTATAACCGGGATATCCACCCAGGATGGCATGATGCTACGGCCGGAGTGGGCCTCCACTAGAGCCGAGGTGGCGGTTATCATGGGGCGGTTTATTGACCGGGTCGGGGTGACGCTGTTGGCGGCGTAGTGTGCGGACTGATAGAAAACAGGAACGCCTAGTGGGGGCTTGCACCCCGCTAGGCGTTTTTGGATTTGGATATGTGTGATAAGAGGACAACCCGCCCTATAGAACGTGCGAACCGATATATTTCGCCATGAGCAGACAGGGATTGTCTTTATCCCAGAATAGGGGAAACACTTCGAGGGGTCGAAATCCGACAGATAAGTAGAACAGCCTTGTTTTTTCGTAGTGCTCGCTTTCTCTTGATTCATCTAATGTTTTCACAGTCAAAAACTCAAATTTGTGTGCGTTACAATACGTCTCACAGCAATTGATAAGCAGTTTGCCAATCCCCTGTCCGTGGAACGTTTCCAGCACACCCATGACGCAGAGTTCAGCCGTGGAGGGGTTGTGTATCTTGATAGCGACAAAGCCAATGGGCGTATCATCGTCAAACGCTGCAAAAAAGGGCAGTGTTTGAACTTGTTTTACGTAGTCGACAATAGAGGATTCAACGCCGAACCAATCCGGCAATGCGCGGAGGATGGCGTTGCAGATCGTTGATTTTTCATTGGTGTTTTGGAGTTCTTTTATTTGAACCATAGTCAAACTTACCGCCTATGTTCCAAAATCTGTTTCAGCGCTGCGGGATCTGTATTGATTACCAATTCAGCTGGGAATTGGATTTCTTCCAAGAGTTCCAGGGCCAGGTTCAGGTTGCCCACGGCGGTGGCGAAATGGGCGTCGGAGCCGATGGCGACGGGGACGCCATAGCGTTCGCAGAGGGCCAGATACGTCTTTGTATTCTCTCTGGCCCCGACCCGGAAGTGGCCGGGCTTGAGAGAGGAATTGTTGAGTTCGATCAAGATGCCAACTCGCTTGGCCTCCCGTATCAGGGCCTCATAATCTACAGGCACGCGCCCGTCGTCGGGGTGGCCGATAATGGCGACGCCGGACTGCTCCATTGCGCCTAAGTATGCCCGGGTATTTTCCGCCTTGCTGCCGGGGGGGAATACAATATTATGGAAAGAGGCGATGCAAATATCCATTCGTTGCCGCATGTCCGCCGCCATGCTGACAGAACCGGAATAGTCGATAATATCCAACTCCACCCCGTAGAGCATCTCCACCCCATAGACGACCCTGTCTAAAACATCATAGTTGACGAAGTGGAGAAGATGAGTGGAGTCGTCCATGCAGGGGGCGTGATCGGTGATGGCCAAAAGGGAGAGTCCACGATCTGCAGCTACACGGGCGTTTTCCAGGATGGTGGAATAGGCGTGGGCGCTGGCCAGGGTGTGGGTATGGATATCCAGTTGAATTTGCATCGATGGCTCCTTGTAGGTGAAAGTGAATTACAAGGAAATTATACCATAAAAAGCGAGGCAGGTAAATACAAGGGCTTTTTAGAGCGCAACAACCCCGACACACCGTGGATATGCCATCAATAAGGGCAGAAAACGGCGCGTCGAGGGCGCCGGGCCCTACGAATGCTGATACAGGGTGTGAATTGTTGTCGGTGGCGTATTGCGAATTATGCAATGCCCTCGACACGTGCAAGGAGTGAGGTACATGTTTTGACCGTTGTCTCACGGACGCTTTTTAGCAACTGCTGGGGGTCTGCGCCGGAGGATTCCGCATCGCAGACGATCTGCTCGAGTTCGGCCAAAAGCTGGGACACACTGGAGAGGACATCTTTGATTGTATTTTCTACGGTCTGTTCTGTAGCCATAAGCACTTATATCCTTATCCTTTATTATGTGGCAGACTGTCCTGGATTTCGATTAGATACTCGGCGATGCTTCCCGGTCCGAAATCCGGCTCGTCTTTGCCAAAAATGTAACTGACGCCTAACTCATATAGCTTATTGTGTATCGCATCTGTAGTGATTGCGGTAATCACAATGATACAGGGAGAGACCTGTAAGTCTTTCGCTGACACGATGTTTTCGATCAACTCAATGCCGTCGCCTTCCCGCAGACTGATATCCACGATTACGATGGACGGCGCGTCTTTTACGATGATTCGAAAGGCCGCGGTGGCGCCGTCTACAACTTCCAGCATGTGAAAGCTTGGCAATTTTGCAAAAAAACTTGCAAACTCATCTGCTGTAGGCTGATCATCCTCCACTAGGAGGAGTTTTATTTTCGTACCCATGTTGTACCTCATTTCCGAATATTGCGACTGATTTATACTGAATGCGAGGCGTATAAGATCATTTCGTAGATACAGTATACTTCGCTTATTCTGCTAAAAAAGGCGAAGTTTGTCGAAACCAAAAATTTTAAAAAGAGCTTTGACGAATGCGAAAAAAGAGAGTATAGTTATGGAATGAAAGTTGGAAGAGGAGATTTTTGAGATGGCCAGTCAAAATCGGGAGTTAAATATCCTATCCATTGGCTTTAATGAACGCGATACGCAGGTGATGCGTGAACACTTCAATGGAGATAACGGAATCTCTCTGGTGGGTACCGCAACGGGCGGGACGGAGGCCCTCGAACTGTTTCGGCAGCTTGTACCCGATATGGTTGCTGTCAACATTGTGGAGGAGCCTGCTGTCCAAATGAATACTGTGCAAAGCATCTGCGCCATGACCCATGGGGGTTGCCCGCCGTTCTTTATCGCCGCACACTTGACAGAGGAGACCGATACGCGAAAAGATGCTCACAGCGCCCAATTGTCCAAAATAGGCTACGCCTTTTACCGCTACGGTGCAGAGCACGATATCCACTCCATCGTGCGCTTTGCCAACCGGATGGCCGGTGCGATTAAAACCAAGGACGAGCGGAAAGCCGCAGGGATTCATTGGAAGTGTGACACGGCTACAGAGTGAGGCGTTGTCGCAAAAAGAAACAGTCTGCAATTTTAGCTGCAGACCTTTTCGTATGCCTGAATATGAGTTGTTTCAGATCGAGGCGAAGGCGGAAAGTTGCTACGGCGCAAATGGAGTTCCCGCTGTTTTAGATCAAGATTGATTGCGGGCCGCTATCAGATATTTTAATTTGTTTCAATAGCCCATGAAACGTTGATAACAAAAGAGTTCATGCTCAATTGTTACCTCTGGCATTAAGATTGGACACAACAATAGTTTGTGCGAAATTTTAATGAGGAGGTGGCAAAGCAATGGCATGGATTCTTTTTATTTGGAATGGGGTAGTTTCGGCAAGAGGGTAACGAATCAAGCTACAATACTAACTCAAAAAACACCTTTTTGAAAGGTGTTTTTTGCATTCTGTTTCTTTTTGCAGTATACTGACTTTTAAGGGTTTCGGCCATTCAGAAATAATTATCCGAAGAGGTCAGACTATGAACTCCATTTTTTGGGAGCCAGTCCTAAATAGCATAGATGCCCTGTTTTACTTCTTGTTTTATGCGGCGCTTTCACAGAAGAAGGTGGTGTATAAAAAAGAGTGGTGGAAACCTGCGCTTTGCATGGTAAGCATAGTTGCATATATGTTTTTTGCGAAAACTTACATTATACAGCCATTTCGCCTTCTCCTTATGCTGGCGATTGTGCTGTTGCTCTTCACGCTACTCTTGGAGCACAGAAAAATTGCAAATGTTGCAATTGCCATTACTGCAGTTGTTATTACCTACAGCATTATTTATATCACAGCAATAGCAATAAGCGGGATTTTATTTTTCGCACGCAATCTTATCAGCGAAGAAATCATTAAATTTTCCACGGATGTAGCTTATTTTGTAAGCGGATTATTTCTCTATCATAAAATCAAAGCGAAAAATATGGCGTCCTTTTTTAATGAAATCGAAACAAAAGTTCTAATCTATATTTTGGGTGCAGTTATTCTTGGAATTAATTTATATTTTAATACAGCAGAAACAGTGGAGGAACTCAGCCCAGAGAATTTAATCATTTTAATGACGTTTATCGGTATTTCGTTGGCCGTATTGATCGTCATCATATACTTCCTGCGGCGGCATATGGAAAAAATACGTCTGCAAACGGAAAATGCGACCTTACAGGCAGAAAATAGCGGCCTGAAAACCAGTCAGAAAGAGATTTTTGCCGAAATCCACACGACACAAAAAGTGATCCCATCTGTGCTCCAGACGCTAAACGAAGCGCTGGGGAGCATGGGGACGGAGGAGCGCAGGCAGATGATCGAAGCGCATGGCAAAGAAATCGTCCAATTGAACCGGCTCTATTTGGACGAGGAGAAGAGCAATCTCATAAAACGCCAGCGGAATATGCGCCTGCCCAAGACGTCTTGGGTGCTGTTGAATCAATACTTTGTAGAGTGCAACGAGAGGGCGGTCAAACACGGGGTGTATCTGAAGATATTTGTGCATCAAGATGTGGGACATTTAGACGAACTGGGAATCCCGCAGCTGGAGGTCGTCAAAGTGTTTGCGGATCATATGGACAACGCGTTTAAAGAGATTGCAAAGCTACAAAACAGCAGACAGGGGATGATAAAAGTCCACTTCTCCCGGCGAGGTGGGGTGTATGCAATTTGCATCTCAGACAATGCGCCTGCCTTTCCGCCCCCTATTCTGGCGAACTTGGGGCATCGGGGCGTGAGCACCAACGGGACAGGAGACGGGTTTGCCAATACATTGAACGCTCTGGCCCTGTTCGGCGCAAGTTTGATCGTGCGGGAGTGTGGGCCGGAAGATCAGTGCCATTACAATAAGCGCATCACCATTCGTTTCGACGGACAAGGCGTATTTCAAATCGAGAGTTATCGCGCAGAGGCGATCAAAGCCCTTGCCGCAAACAGTTTGGCGGAAATTCAGTACAGAGAGATGTGGTGTGATAAACCGCCGGAGAAATATACGCATTTAAATGAGGCGGTGGCGGAAATCGGCTGTCGGGATGCGGACAGAACACCCGAAAAATAACAATTGATACTACAAATTTACTGCATTCGTGATATAATAGCGGCACAACATGCAAAACTTGATGGAGGTGGGGCCTGTGCAGGAAGAAATGCGGCTGAAGGTACTGCTGGTTGAGAGCGACAAAGAGATAGAAAATGAGTTCGCCGCCAAAATCAAGGGGAGCGAAGGATTTACCCTCATCAAGAGCGTCACGGGGGAAAAAGAGGCGCTGGATCTGCTCGCCAATGCCTATCCGGACATTGTGATTACGGAACTCAAACTCTCCCAAGGAGACGGCATCAATTTGATCTGTGAGATGCGGGAGCTGCAGGAGAGCTTGCCGGTCAAGCCCTATGTTGTGGTGCTCACCAACAATACGTCGGATGCGGTGACCAGGATGCTAAATCACTTTGCGGACTACACGTTCATCAAGGGCATTGAGGATTTTGGGGCCGATTTGGTTCTGAAGCATTTGAACCGGATGAAAGACTTTTTCAGCACCAAAGCCACCCGCAAGGGCTCTGTTGGGGAACTGGTGACAGCGCCGCTGGACAAGCGGCAGCGTCTGCGGAAGCATATTGAACATACCATTGTAAACCGGTTGAGTATCAGTACGAATTTACTTGGCCGGGACTATATTATCGAAGCGCTTCTCATCGGTGTCGGGACCGAGTTTGAGGGGCGGCAGACGTTACAGCATACCAAAGACGTATACCCTATACTGAAAGCACGGTACAAAAACCGTATACCGAATATCAACAGCGCCATTACCGTAGCAATCGCCCACGCCTGGGCCGAGACCGACGAGGACACCTTGCAGGAAGTATATTCTGCCTATGTGAATCCAGACCGCGGTATGCCGACCAGCGGGGAGTTTTTGAAGTATTTTGTGAAAAAGTTGAAGGACGAGGGTTGGAAGCTGTAGGGGAGGTGTCCAATCCGAGCTGTGCCTACACCTCAAATTTCATCCTCCGGCCCTTGTCTTTTGTGGCGTGCTGCGCTATACTGGACGTATCTTTCCATTGGGAGTTTTGAGGATGCCAAATAAACCAGGTCGATCCGGAAGGCGAATAAAAAGCGACGGTCTTCCCGCATTTTTTATCACTATGATCGCCATGACGCTGATTGCCGTTATTTTAATTGCAGCCCTTCTCTTTTGGCCCAGTATAGAGCAGCAGGGGGCGGAGTTTTTGAGCCCACTCTTGTATCCCCTGGAGTATGAGGAGCTGATTTATAGATACAGTGAACTCCATGAGCTGGATCCTTACTTGGTCATGGGGCTTATCCGGGCGGAGAGCAGCTTTATCTCCGACGCTGTCAGCCCTGTGGGGGCCAGGGGATTGATGCAGATCATGCCAAACACTGCCGAATGGCTGGCGGAGCGGATGGGGATCAACTTCCACCTGGACGATCTCTTCAACCCGGCCTATAACATCCGTATGGGGACGTATTACTTACGGATGCTCTTGCATATGTTCGAGGAACAAGATACGGCCCTGGCCGCCTACAACGCCGGGATGGGCAATGTAGGCACTTGGCTCCAAGATGAGCGATACAGTGCAGATGGGAGAACACTGCACACCATCCCGTTTTCTGAGACACGACACTATGTGCCCCGGGTGAATCGGTATATGGAGATATACAGAGAACTCTACGGAGAGCCGATTGAGGGCCAATATGAAGAGGTGTCGCCATGACACAGTGGCTGGAACTGACCATTGATGCCCCGGCGGGTCAATTGGATCTGATTACTGCCCAATTGGGTGCCCACGGGATTACGGATATCATCATTCAGGACGAGGCGGATTTCTTACAATTTTTAGAGGACCATCAAGCCTATTGGGACTACGTGGACGAAGACTTGCGCACCGCAATGGCGGGGATCAGTCGGGTGATTTTTTATCTGGAGGATACGCCGGTGGGGCAGAGGCAATTGACAGTCTTGCGGGAAGCCCTCTTCTGGTCAATCGCAGTGCGGCAAGTGCAAGAGGAGGATTGGGCCGAGAATTGGAAGCAGTATTTTCGCCCCATGCCTGTGGGCGAACGGCTCCTCATCGTTCCCCGGTGGGAGACCGTCGATCCTGGAGACCGGGCACCTCTGTATATTGATCCGGGCCTGCTCTTTGGTACTGGGTCTCACCCCACCACGAAGCTCTGCCTTGCGGCAATTGAGCGGCTGGTGGAATCCGGGCAGCAGGTGCTGGATTTGGGCGCGGGGAGCGGGATATTATCCATCGCCGCTCTGCTATTGGGAGCTGGACACGCTACGGCCTGCGACATTGACCCCAAAGCCCCCGACGTGATCCGAGAGAATGCGGCCCAAAATGATTTGGACGAACGGCATATCACGCCTCTGGTTGGCGATGTGCTGGCGGAAGGAGCTCTGCGCCGTCGGATCGATCAGGAGCAGTACGATCTGATCCTGGCGAACATTGTGGCTGATGTGATTATCGTCCTCTCAGACGTTGCCGCCCTCTGGCTCGCCCCCGGCGGACACTTCGTCGTCTCCGGCATCATAGATGGCCGGGAGGGGGAAGTAGAGGCGGCCCTCCGCGCCGGCAGGTTTGTTATCCGGGAGCGGCACGAAGCAGGTGGCTGGCACTGTTTTGTTTGTAAATTAGGAAAAGAATGTTAATCTGCGCTTCTTTCTTGACGAATTTTGTTGGTTGCGGTACAATGTAGTGTAAATTATAAGTTTCGCTCAAGATAAATCTGGCTGTGCCGTTTGCCGGAAAAACGGCAGTCGCGCCTTTTGGCGCGGGACGAGGGAGCGTTATGTCCATTGTTCCCAGAGTAAAATGCAACCGATGTGACAGGAGTTTTTCTGCGCTCAAAAATCAGTGTCCCTATTGCGGTGCGCCCAGAGCTCGTGTTGGCAAGATGCTTGCCAACGTCTCGGCCCCCGCGGCGGGGTTGATGATTCGCGGCCTTCTTTTGTTGGCCATTTTGATCACGGTCATCAGCATGGTCACCTTAGACTTAAGCGGCGATCCGGTAGACCGTCCCCCGGCTGGCGGCGGGACGATCAATGAGACCAATGGGCCGGAGGAGCCAAACGGCGAAAACGGTGAAGAGAACCCGGATCCCACGCCGCCCCCCGAGGATCAGCCCCCGACACCAGAGCCACCGGCACAAGCCGTGACCTCTGTGGAGATTGACTGGCGCTTTCGGGCCAATAATGTCAACGAGATGACCATTCACATCGGCGATATCTTGGACGTGTGGGTCAACGTGTTTCCCGTTGACGCCGATGTAGATGTCCATTGGGAAACGGCAAACGTCACAGTAGCTGGGATCACCGTCAACCCCGAAAACCATAGGGAAATCCAACTGGAGGCCAGAGGCACTGGTCAGACCATGGTCACAGTCACGGCGGGTGGACAATCCGCCGAGTTGATCGTCCGGGTTCGATAGGGAAAAAGTATTGACAACCTCCCCGCATTGGGGTACAATACTCTTTGCCTGTGGGGACGATTAGCTCAGCTGGTAGAGCATCCGCTTGACGTGCGGGAGGTCAGCAGTTCAAGTCTGTTATCGTCCACCAAACGACCCAAAGACGAACCGTTACTGTTTTGGTAGCGGTTTTTCTGTTTTGTGGATGAGTGGTTGACAAACGGGGAAAGGGCGTATGCCCGCCCGCCTTACGAAGCAATCCGAACTTCGCCTCATGGAGATGAAGTTCGGATTTTTTGTTTTGTATTGGGCGCCCAGTATGTTCAGCGAATATCGGTGTCCGTGGCAATACGCCCTACGAATCGCTCTTTTTCCCTTTTCGCCGCTTGACACTCTCTGTCAAGAGATACTCAATCTGCCCGTTGAGAGAGCGGAAGTCGTCTTTCGCCCAGGCGCTTAGTTCCTGAAACAGTTTATCTGAGATACGGAGGGGTACCTGTTTCTTTTTTTCGTCTGCCTTTTCCATAGGCACTCCATTTCTTAATACAGGGAGCCGCTATTGACCACTGGCTGGGCGTCCCGGCTGCCGCAGAGCACGACTAAGAGATTGCTCACCATTGCGGCTTTGCGCTCCTCATCCAGATGGACGATCTCGTTTTCAGTGAGCTTATTTAGGGCGGTCTCCACCATGCCGACGGCCGCTTCTACGATCAACTGTTTGGCGTCGACCACGGCGCTGGCCTGCTGGCGCTGGAGCATGGCGGCGGCGATCTCCGGTGCGTAGGCCAAGCTGGTGATTTTGGCCTCTATGATCTCCAGTCCTGCCACTTCCACTTTGGCCTGGATTTCGTTTTGCAGGCTCTCGGCGATCTCCATACTGCTGCCCCGCAGGGATTTTTCGCTCAGGTTGGAATCGTCCGTGACATCGTAGGGGTAGAGCCGTACAATATTGCGCAGGGCGCTGTCGCATTGGATGGAGAGAAATTCTGCGTAGTTGTCAACGCTGAACACAGCCCGGGCCGTGTTTGCCACCCGCCAGACCACCACGATGCCGATCTCGATGGGGTTGCCCAGCTTGTCGTTGATCTTCTGTTTGTCGTTGCTGAGGGTCAGGGATTTCAGGGAGATGCGGTTATTGGTCACGATCTCTCCCATTGACACTTTTGTATCCCCAACTGCAATTTCCGCCCCGGTAATGCCGTCCTTGTTCCCCGCCGGGTTGAGGGCCGAGGTAAAGGGGTTCACGAAGTAAAATCCAGGGCCTTTTAACGTGCCGTAATACTTGCCGAACAGGGTCAGGACATAGGCCTCATTGGGGCGCAGGATCTTGAGCCCGCAGTAGGGAAGCCAGCCGATGAGGATCACAATGCTCGTCAGGACAATAAGGGGGATCATCCGCTGCCAGATGGCGAGGCCCAAGCCCACACAGGCGGCGAGATAGATCAGGGTCGTCAGGATTAATACGGGCATCCCGCTCCGTTCGGTGGCGGTCTTCTCCTCTACAACCACGATGCGTTCGTTTTTTTCCATGTAAAACACCTCTCTCTTTTATGATATCATTTTGATATCAACATTATATCTGATTTCCAAGCGGGTGTCAAGGGCTTTTTTTGAGCGGGCGTTTGCAACTGCGCTGATACACTGTTTGCGCCGTAGGGGCGCACATTGTGCGCCCGTCAACCAGCTACCGCAACAAATCATATGCGGTATGTTTCCGGCCTCCGGGCGAACATTGTTCGCCCCTACATATGGGGTTACGCATGATTTTTCAAATTTACACAACCTGCCTCCTGTGGTATACTAGCCTTTGAGTATAAATTGAGGAGGCGTGTTCCATGCCCAGTGCCGCAAATGGGACCGGTACGTCTGAATATCTGCGCCGGTTGAGACAAAATATGTACGGCCCCTATTGGGTGATGTTGGGCCTCTATGCCGTCCTGTTGGCGGCGGCCTTTCTGCTGGATCACCCGCGGGAGATTTGGGCCGGACTCTGGCGGATTCTTACATCTCGCAGTCTTCTGGTGACGGATTACGCTGAACTGGGCGGCATGGGGGCCATGCTGGTCAGCTCTGTCCTGGTGGGTCTCTTTTCCATGGTCACTATGATTATGGGCGGCGTAAAGCCCAACGGCGGTACCCTCATGGGGCTGTGGCTCATTTTGGGCTTTGGATTTTTCGGTAAAAATTTATTTAATACCATTCCCATCACCCTGGGGGTCTGGCTCTTTGCCCAATACAAGCAGATGCCGTTCCGGGACGTGGCCGTCACCACTATGATGTGCGCCTCGGTCTCGCCTATCGTCTCCGAGGTGGCCTATTTAATGGCCCGGGAATACGGTCAGCCCTACGGTGCAATCATCGGGGGTCTGGTGGGGATTTTTATCGGCTTTATCTTCTCGCCTCTGGCCACGGCCATGGTCAAAGTCCACGGGGGATATCTGCTCTACAACGCGGGGTTTGTGGGCGGCCTTATCGCCACATTTGCCGTCAGCATCCTCCGTAGCGGTGGATTTGAGATCGTCACCATGAACATCTGGAGCACGGAATACACCTTGCCTCTTGCAATTTTGATGTATATCATCGCCGTGGGCTTTATGGTGCTGGGCATCGTCACGGGGGGGCCGGAGAAGTGGGCCAATTTCCGGAAAATCCACAAGCACTCTGGCCGATTGGTTACGGACTTCTATGCCCTATACGGCAATGTGGCGTATTTCAACATGGGTCTGCTCTGCGTCCTGGGTACTACCGTGACCCTCCTGGTGGGCGGCCCCATTAACGGCCCCACCATGGGCGGGATTTTCTGTATCGTGGGCTTTGGCGCCCTGGGCAAACATTTGAAGAATGTGATCCCCATTATGATCGGTCTGATCTTAAGCGCATTCTGGAACGAGAACGAGACCACAGGCCCCTCCAACATGCTGGCGATCCTGTTCGGCACCGGCATCGCACCACTGGCGGGCCAGTTCGGCCTGTTCTGGGGCATTGTCTGCGGATTTATCCATGTGAATATCGTGAGCTTCGTCGGTCTCTTAAACGGTGGGCTGAATCTCTACAACAACGGTTTCGCCGGCGGATTTGTGGTCATCGTCCTGGTGCCGATTATCTCCATCTTCCGACGGCAACAGGAGGTGGAGTAGGGGGTTGCGGCCTCATTCCGCCTTCTGGTAGAGCGAGCAATACTGACACACTCTACTGCTGGTTTACCTCGCTTTGCGCAATTCCACTACGGGCTCCTTGTGGGATTGCGCTTTTTCCTATAAAATAAATACATGAATTCGGAGGCTTCTCGAGTATGAACAGTGAAAAGATGGGACGATTCATTTCAGAGTTGAGAAAATCACATCAGATGACACAAAAGGAGCTGGCGGAAAAACTGGATGTCAGCGATAAGGCGGTATCCAAGTGGGAGCGCGGACTCAGCTATCCCGACATCTCTTTGCTATCGCCCCTCTCCAATGTCCTGGGGATCACGGTGACGGAACTGCTAAACGGTGAGCAGGCGGACACAGAGGCCATAAACGTGGAGACCAGCGTGGTCAACGCGTTGGAATATGTGGACAATACGACAAGAAGCAGAGCAAAGCTGACCCAGAGCATCTTGGCCGCTATTTTCTCCATTTCCATTCTACTGGGGATTTTTGTGGTCTCCATTGTCAATGTGGCGATTTCCGGCGCCTTTACATGGTCGCTCATACCGATTGGCGCCAGCGTGTTCGCCTGGCTTGTGGGCTTCCCTGCAATTAAGTTTGGCGTGAAAGGAATCATCGGCTCACTGATTGCTTTGAGTGTGTTCACAGTCCCCTTTCTACTCGCACTGGATCTTGCGATCAATCGACTGGTTGTAGATACTGCCCCGATTTTCTCCATAGGCGTTCGAATTGCGCCGGTTTCGATTTTGTTTTTCTGGATTGTGTTCCTCCTGTTCAAAAGATGCAGAGCCAGGAAGCTCATGGCTCTCGCCGTATTGGCGCTTTTGGCCAGCCCGCTCACCTTGTTTATAAACTTCATGATTGCAGGCGTACTGGGTCAGCCGTGGTTTGACGTGTGGACTATTTTTAATGTTTTAACCCCGATTATGGTTGCCGTTATCTTCTTTATCGTAGACCTTGTCGTGCAGAGAAGAGACGCAATATAAATTGATAGATAATCGGGTATCCTAAATTAGCGAAGAAAAAGGAGGAGACGACGTGGATATGCAAAAACGAGTAGAAATTTTTGGAGATTCACTATTAAAGGGCATACAACTCAACCCTGAGAACATGCGGTATCATATCAACAACAACATAGATATTGAGATGATAGAGAAAGAACATTTTTTGGACATTACGAACTTTTCCAAGTTCGGCTGTACGGTGACCAAGGGACTTGCATTAATTGAAAAGCGTCTCGGCGGAAATGACGCTTTCTGTGACGCGATTATAATGGATTTCGGCGGAAATGACTGCGACCATAACTGGCTTGCGGTCTCCCAGCGCCCGGACGACGAACATTTGCCCCGCACGCCTCTTGATGTGTTCACAGATACGTACCATACAATTATTACACTGTTAAAGGAAAACGGGATCCGTCCCATTTTGACCACCCTCCCGCCTCTTGACGCCCAGAAGTTTTTTCACTGGTTCTGTCAGGGGCTGGACAAGGCGAGCGTGCTCAAGTGGCTGGGGGATGTACACCTCATCTACCGCTGGCAGGAGAGCTATTCGAGAGCTGTGGAAAAAATCGCGGCGGAGACCAACACACTCTTAGTTGATTTGCGCGGCGCATTTTTGATGCATAGGAGCTTGGACGGCCTTTTATGTGAGGACGGTACACATCCAAATACCGCAGGACAAAAGATCATCACCCAAGCGTTTTTGGAGTTTATTGAAGATGCCAAAATAAAAGGGGCAATACGGATCTGAGGAGCGATTATTCCACAGGGGGCTGAAAAATCAGCCCTCTTTTTTTGACGGTAACGTAGAGAGGCAACCACAGGGCGCCCCCTCTACGGCTGAAAAGCACTGGTTTCATGTAGCCGCTTCCAAGGTGATTATATGGACATTTTGGAAATTTTATGTGAACTAAGTGAAAATTCTAGAGGACTGGTTTTTGGTCGCGTATTGCCTGAAATAGGCAGCGAAAGACGTTGTTTTGCAATATATTCCACAGAAAAACAAAGTTTCGCTCGTTGGAATATTACAATTTTGAAATATTTATGTAAACATGTTGACAAGTGGGTAGGTTGTGTTAAAATGACGTTGGTATAATACACTGCGAATATTAATTGAACGTTAATATTTGGGTTGATACACATGCGGCGACAATAACTATGCGTGTATTAGAAAAAAGAATAGAAGAAATGGGGAAGAAAGGAGCGGAAGATCCCGGAGCAGCCAATGTAACGTAGTAAAAATCAACCCAGTCGCGCTAAACTATGTATTAACAAACAAAAAGGAGAGCGAATTACAAAAATGAAAACAAGACGATTTTTAGCAGTCCTTCTGGCCGTGCTCATGGTTGTGACACTGTTCCCAGCCGTTGCATTTGCAACAGAAGACACGGCAATCGAAGCACAATCTGTTCCAGCTGATTGGCTACCACCGTCAAACGCAAATATTACGCGCAGAGTCAGCCACTGGTGGCCCAACCTTGACCTCGATGTTGACATTAGCCTGCTCCCCCCGGGGATTGATATCAACCTTGGTATCCAGTGGAATATGTTTGTCCACCTGACAGAGCTTGCAGCGCTGAGCCTTCTGCCGGGGAGACAAAGTATGGTAATCTATGTTGAAAATGACATCAACATGCCCACCTTTGCACCTCCTGCATTGGTTCCCCGCAACACCACTCTGATCTTGCGGGGTGTTGGAAACGAACCCGTCACCATCAGAAACCTTGGTTTTCTTGAGCACTTCATCGTAGCGCCCGGCGACGCACTTGCGCGGGGCGGCACATTGGTTCTTGAAAACGTCATCCTCTGCGGCGGCGAATATATTGAACCCGGCGCCCGCCACGGCGGCGTCCGTGTTATCGGTTCCGTTTTCGCAGAAGTCCTTGGTGTAGGCGGTCCCGGCCGTTTATACATGGGTGCAGGTAGCACCATCCAGAACTCCGCTGCCCGCGGTGGAGTCATCACGGGTCGCGGCGGCGGCGTCTACTTAGAAGGCGGCGGTCTGCTGGATACCGGTGGTCTGCTCAGCCAACGTCGTGGCGGTATTCTGACCATGTTACCCGGCAGTGCAATCATGAATAACTCCGCAGCGCGTGGCGGCGGCGTCTACGCCGGCACAAACGCCTGGATCCGGATGGCGGGCGGTGTGATCGCTAACAACGAAGCCCTGCCGTATGGCAGAATTGGTACCGCATATGGTACTGGCACCGGTGGCGGCGTGCACCTCTCTGACGATGCTACCTTTGACATGGTGGGCGGTATCATTGAGAACAACACCGCAGTGTATGGCGGCGGCGTCCGTGCTGTAGGCAACACCAGATTCTATAATACAGTCTTTAACATGAGCGGCGGCGAGATTCGCAATAACGAGGCCCTCAGCAGCCCTGCATTCTTCCCCAACATGCCAGCCCGTGGCGGCGGTGTCCGCATCTGTGCAAACGCCGACTTCAACATGAGCGGCGGAAGAATCCACAACAACTCTTCTGACCACGGCGGCGGCGGTGTCAGCATCGGCTACCACAGCCTATTTACCCCGTCTCTGATCAGCCTTCTCAACCGTGGCGGCAGAATGGAAATGACCGGCGGCCAAATCGACAATAACGAAGCGGCCCACAGCGGCGGTGGTGTTCGGATTAGCGCCGGCGCACACATCAGCACCATCTTTGAAGAACCCATTCTCAGAATGCGTGGCGGTGTCATCAGCAACAACGAAGCGCCAGAAGGTGGCGGCCTGTGGCTGCAGTATAACACAAGGTTCCATATGGGTAGAGAGCTAGACTGGTTGGGTCGCCCTGACACAAGGCTTCCCCTTCCGGTCATCCGGGACAACGAGGCAGATCGCCGTGGCGGCGGTATCTTCGTCGGCTCCTTTGCAGACCTCTACATTCTGGAAGGGTATCTCATCGACAACCATGCAGGTCGGGAAGGCGGCGCAATCTTCGCCCAGAGACGTACCTATGGGCCGATTATTAACCTCATCACCCCGCTCTGTTTCCCTGACCTTAGACGTATCGACAATGACCGGACCGGGTTCCTTCAGTTGATCCCTCCCTTTACCGTAGGTGCAAGATTTGATGGTAACACGGCAGGTCGCGGCGCATTCATGCCACCTGTAAATGCGCATATCCCTTACATCGGCATTGGCCACAGAGTACCCAACTCGGTTTCTGTATCCCCCGACGGCGTCAGCCATGCCCTCAACAACTTCGATATCAACTACATCGGACGGGTTAGAGCGGACGGTACGCCAGCACCTGAGTTTGCAGAAGTAGAGTTCATGTACAACTATGAGAGCGCAGTGAACTACGGCATCTTCGACGCCGACCTCGCTTTCGTAGGCGAGCTTCTAGATGAGCCGCATTCCGATCCCGTACGTGACGGCTATATCTTTAAAGGCTGGTACTTTGACGCCAACACCGAAAACGCCTTTGACTTCGATGTTCCAGTCGAAGCCGAATGGATTCGTACACGTCAAGTAGACAGAGACGGCGAAATCTTCAACGAGCGGTACTTCCAGCTCTTCGCCCGCTGGGAAGAAATCCCTATGGCTGACGTCGTATTCCTCTGGAACTACGAAGTCGCAGACGATAAAGACGAAGCGTTCTACGAGACCACAATCGTACTGGGCCAATATCTGGCGTTGCCGACCACTGGTAATCCAGAGCGTGAAGGCTACACCTTCGAGGGCTGGTATTTAGACCCGGATGGTGATGACGCAAAAGACTTTGAGCTCCCGGCAACCGCAGAGATGCTCAGCGATGAAGGCACCCTGCGTATCTACGCCCGCTGGGAAGAGGAGCCGGTAGGGCCAGAGCCATATTTCCACTCTTGGTTCATGCAGGGCAATGAGCATGGCCAGTTTAACCCCCACGGTATCATCACCAGGGGCGAAGTCGCGGCCATTCTGGTCCGCACCTTCGCACCGAATTCTGACCCGACGACACCTCCAATATCGGTATTTACGGATGTCAACGCCGCCGATCATTGGGAGGCAGGCTACATTGCCTGGGCGTATTACCATGATTTTGTTCGAGGGAATACTGACGCAGCAGGCAACCAAATATTCAGACCGCGTGAGCCTGTTACAAGAGAAGAACTTGCAGCCATGGTTGCAAGGGCGTATGGTCTTGACCTCACCGACACCGGCACCGTCGATTTCCCGGATGCCGATGAGATCACCGACTGGGCATATGCTTACATTTACGCAGTTGCCAACCAAAAGTGGTTGCGAGGCGATGGGGCCGGTCTGCTCAGGCCGACTGATGATATCGAAAGAGCCGAAGCAGCGGCAGTGATCGCCCGTGCGCTGGGCCGTTACGGCTCGCTTAATTCAGCCAGCCTAGTAGATGTTGTAAATGATCTCCGTCGCTTCCCGGATGTTGCATCAACACAATGGTTCTACTTCCTGGTCATTGAAGTTTCCCATAGTCACTACTTCTTGATGGAAAATGTGGGGACTGAAGACGCGCCAAGATATGTGGAACGGTGGACTGAAATCACTTGGCCCACCGGATCCTAACAATTGTATGAATCACAGACGCTGAAAAGCGCTAGACGCATACAACTGCCTCCGGGGCGACCACATGGTCGCCCCGGAGATTTTATTTTTCCTATTGACAACCATCTTTTTTTGCGCTATAGTTAGTTATATAACCGATTAACCGATTGACTGGAGAGGAGGCATGAAATGAAAATCAACTTTGCGGATGAGCGGCCCATCTTTATACAAGTCGCCGAGGGGATCGAAGACGGTATTCTGGTGGGCGCCTATCCCGAGGGAGAGCAGGTGCCCTCGACGACAGAGATTTCCGTCACGTATAAAATCAACCCCGCCACGGCCCTGAAAGGGGTCACGCGTCTGGCGGAGGAGGGGATTCTCTACAAACAGCGGGGGCTGGGCATGTTCGTGTCCCAGGGGGCCGTGGAGCGGGTGAGGCAGAAGCGAAAAGCTGCCTTTTCTGAACAGTACATCTCCCGGCTAACCCGGGAGGCCAAGCGGCTAAATCTCACCCTGGGGGAAATTGTGGAGCTAATTGAAAGGAGCTATAACCGTGAAAAAGATTGAACTGACCAACGTCTCAAAGAGCTACGGCCACGTGGAGGCTGTGAAAAACGTGAGCCTGACCTTTGAGCAACATAAAATCTACGGCCTGTTGGGCCGAAACGGGGCGGGGAAGAGCACCCTCCTCAACATGATCACCAGCCGGGTTTTTCCCGACAGCGGCGAGATCACGGTGGATGGCGACCACGCCATTGAAAACGATTACGCCATGGGTAAAATCCATCTGATGAGCGAGAACAACTACTACCCGGAATCCATGCGGATCCGTGATGCGCTCCGCTTGGCGGGCGCCCTGTACCCCGATTTTTGTATGAAGACCGCCAACTCCCTGGCAGAGAGCTGGGGGCTCGACACGAAAAAGAAGATGAAAGAGCTGTCCACGGGGATGAACACCATGTTCAAGGCATCGGTGGCCCTGGCCTCCGGTGCGCCCTACATCTTTTTAGATGAGCCGGTCTTGGGCTTAGATGCCGTCCACCGGGATCTGTTCTATAAACTGGTAGTCGCACAGTTTGAAAAACATCCCGCCTGCTACGTCCTGTCCACCCATCTGATTGAGGAGGCGGCGGGAATCATTGAGGACGTGATCATTATCAATGCGGGCGAGATCTTAGTCAACGAGCCGACAGAACAGCTCTTGTCCCAGGGCTACACTGTCACAGGTCCGGAGGCCGTAGTCAACACCTTTATCGCAGGTCGATCCTGTATCGGCCACGACCAATTGGGCGGCATGAAGTCGGCGTACCTCTTAGAACCCCTGGATGGATCCCAAGTGCCAGACGGACTACAGACCACAAAGCTGAACTTACAGCAACTCTTTGTCCAACTGACAAAAAGGGAAGGGGGAAACGGACATGATCTTGCGTAGACCTGTTTTGGAGTATTATTTGAAAAATACCTTTACGGTATTCGGCTGGTTTCTTCTGGTGTACACGGCTATATTTGCGATTTTTGTCATTATTATGAGCGGCGTCATCATCGGAGGCGATGGCTCCTATGGATCGTTTGGCGGCTTTGAGGGCGTCGCTGTCATATGTCTGTTTATTGTGGCGCTCAACTCATTCCGGGAGGAGTTCCACCTGTTTCTGCAACTGGGCGTCTCCCGCAAGAGTGCGTTTGCCGGATATGCCCTCCATGTGCTCATTGCCAGCGCCCTCATCGCTATTGCAGCCCTCATCGGCGATGCGCTGTTTAGCGGGATCGCATCCCTCGTCGGCAGCCAGGTGGAAGTTGCATCCCTATTCTCCCAGTCCTACGGACAGTGGATGGAAAGCGGCAGCGGGGTTTTCGGCATGTTTCTCTGGACTTGGACCCTGTTCCTCTCTGTCTCAGTTTTCGGCTATTTTTTGACCAATCTATTCTATCGGTTAGGCAAGCTGGGGAAAGTCCTTGTCCCCGTTACGGTGGGCGTTTTGCTTTTCGTTGTTTTGCCCATTCTCGACCGAGTTACGAACGGTTGGGTGTTCAACACAATATGGGGTGCCGTGGCCACAATCTTCCGGGGCAACGGCGAGATTGCAAGTCCGGTCAACAGTATCATATTCTTCTTCGTCGGCGGCGTTGTCGGACTCGCCCTCTGCTGGCTCCTCATGCGCCGTGCGCCTTTGAAGAAGTAGGGGGCAGCACCGTTGACAAATTTACAAATGTAACATATAATAGATCTATAAAAAGAGGGAATTGCCGCTTGTAGCATGGCGGCTCGGCCCGAAATTGGGTGAGACGCCTTACTGCGTAAGGCGTCTCGTATTTATTTATTCCTGCGTCTAAGACACAAGCTAATAATAGCTACAATCAATATACAGAAATAAAATAACTCTATATATGTAACCATAGCGCCACCTCCCTTCAAAAAGAGAGTGGCCGATTCGCCTAGCGGCAATTCCTGACTATATTATACAGGTTTTTGTAGTGAAATCAAGACCGCTTGGGGCGTCATGCGCTCCAAGCGGTCTTTTCTATGTGTGGCTGAAGATTGCTCTTAAAAGCCTCCCTCGTTTCGAGGGAGGTGGCAGGCGAAGCCTGACGGAGGGAGGGAGCACAGACCCTCCCCCAGGCAGCTAACGCTGACAGCCCCCTCAAAACGAGGGGGCCGAAGGTCAAGGGATCACAGGGGCGGCAATTTGCCGCCCGTATTTGCTATCTCTAACTCAAAAAGTCCCGCAGTTTCTTCGATCTGCTGGGATGCCGTAGTTTCCGGAGCGCCTTGGCCTCGATCTGGCGGATGCGTTCACGGGTGACGTTGAACTCCTTGCCCACTTCTTCCAGGGTCCGGGTGCGGCCGTCTTCGATGCCGAAGCGCAGGCGGAGAACCTTGGCCTCCCGCGGGGTCAGGGTGCTCAAAACTGTAATCAACTGCTCTTTCAAGAGGGTAAAGGATGCAGCTTCTGACGGCTCGGAGGCGTCCTCGTCGGGGATGAAGTCCCCCAGGTGGCTGTCCTCCTCCTCGCCGATGGGGGTCTCTAAGCTTACGGGCTCCTGGGCAATTTTTAGGATATCCCGGACTTTTTCCACGGGGATATTCATCTCCTCGGCGATCTCCTCTGGGGAGGGGTCGTGGCCCAACTCCTGGAGGAGTTGTCGGGAGATGCGGATGACCTTGTTGATGGTCTCCACCATGTGTACCGGAATCCGGATCGTCCGGGCCTGGTCGGCGATGGCACGGGTAATGGCCTGACGAATCCACCAAGTGGCGTAGGTGGAGAACTTGTAGCCCTTGGTGTAGTCAAACTTTTCCACGGCTTTAATCAGCCCCAGATTGCCCTCTTGGATCAGATCGAGGAACTGCATACCCCGGCCCACATAGCGCTTGGCGATGGAGACTACCAGGCGGAGGTTGGCCTCGGCCATGCGCTTTCTGGCGTCCTCGTCCCCCTCGCTCATCCGGGTGGCCAGTTCAATCTCTTCGTCCGCTGTGAGTAGGGCGACCTTGCCGATCTCTTTGAGATACATCCGCACGGGGTCGTCGGTGGAAAACGTGTCCACCAAAGTCTCCGGGTCAACAATCTCTTCCTCGGCCAACTCCAGTTCTTTGATCTCCTCCACGTCGGGGCTGGCCTCGTCCTCCAGGGCGACGAGATAGTCCTCTCCCGTGGTCTCGATCCCCAGGTTTTCCAGGGTGTCGTAGAACTTGTCCAATTGATCCGGCCCCAGGCTGATCTCTTCCAGCACATCCATCATTTCCTTGGAGGAGAGCTTACCTGTTTTCTTACCCTTTTCGATCAACTCCCGCAATTTTTCCTCGTTGGCGGCCTCCACGGCTGGGTCGTAGGCAGTTGGGGTCTGTTCCTCCGTCTGCTCGGTCTCTTCGATCTCGTCCAAAATCAACTCTTTGTTCTTATCCATCTTGTTCCACACCCTTTGTCTTTCTATAGTTTGCATATATGTCTTGCAGATTGTCCTCCGGATTTTGCTTGAGCTTCTCTGTCTGGATTTTAGCTATGTAGTCGGTGATCGCCCGGCCTGCGTCGGTGAGATTTTCTGGCTGGGTAAACAGCCGTGTGATCTGGCCCATCTCCTCTTGGTTAAACAGGGGTGAGAGCGTTGCAGGCGTGTTCTCTTTCCCCGCCCGGATCCGCTCCCGGATGACTCCGTAGGCCCGGCCCAAAAAGGGGGAGGAGAAGTCCTCCGGTTCCAGTTCCAATTCTTCCCGGTAGAGGGCCGGGTCTCGGAGCAGTAATCGCAGCACCCCCTGCTCCGCCATAGCGGAATAGGCATTGGTGTAGCGGAGTTCTCGGCTCCCCGGTTGCATGGCCCGGCTGGGGCGGGTGCCCTCCTGCTCGACTTTGCGGCGGGACTGTTTTTTCGCCTGGGTACGACGTTTTTTTACGCCAGTCTTGAGGGCCTCCAAACTGACTCCCGCCTCCTCCGCCACCCGGCGGCCGTAGACTTCCAATTCCACATCGCTGTTCAACCCCGCCAAGAGGCCCTCCGCCTCCTTGAGATAATTCAGGCGATCCTGATCTCTGTCAAAATCATATCCCTGCCGCAGAGAGAGCAGGCGGTATTCCATGTGGGTCTCCCGTTGTTCGATGAGGTTATGAAAGGCATCTTTTCCCCGTTTTTTGATGAACTCATCGGGATCGTTGGCGCCGGCCATCCGGAGCACGCGTACGGCAATCCCTGTCTTTTCCAGGGTGTCGATGGCCTTACCTGCGGCCCGTTGTCCGGCATCATCGGCGTCGAAGGCGATAATCACCTCCTGTTTGTATCGGTGCATGAGCCGTGCCTGATCCGCTGTGAATGCAGTGCCGAGAGGTGCCACGGCGCTGTCAAATCCCGCCTGGTGGAGGGCCACCACGTCAATGTTGCCCTCTGCCAGCAGAAAATATCCAGCCCGGCTCTTTTTGGCTAAATGAATGCCGAATAAGTTCCGGCTCTTATGAAACACCGGGGTGTCCGGCGTATTCAAATACTTCGGCTCCCCGTCGCCTAGAATCCGCCCGGAGAAGCCCAGCACATTGCCTCGCACATCGATGATGGGGAAGACCAATCTGCCGCGAAAGGCGTCGTATATCCCGCCGGTCTTGCCGCTCCTGCGGGCCAGTCCTGCTGTGACCAGTTCGTCTGCCGCAAAGCCCTTCTTTGCCAGATGATCCGTCAGGGCAGACCAGGTATCGGGGGCGGCGCCTATACCGAAGGCTTTGACCATCTCGCCGGAGATGCCTCTGGCGTTGATATAGTCGATGGCGGGGTTGCCCGCGGGTTCGCCCAGCATACCGTGGAAGAACCGGGCCGCCTCTCGATTTGCCCGGAGGATCCGCTCCCTCCGCCGGACGGCCTCGTCGTCTCGTCCCTCGTCGGGGACTTGCATCCCCGCCCGGCGGGCCAAAAAGTGTACGGCGTCGGGGAAGTGTAGTCCCTCAATCTCCATGATAAAGTTGATGACGCCGCCGCCCTTGCTGCAGCCGAAGCAGTAATACATCTGCTTGTCAGAGGAGACGGAAAAACTAGGGGTCTTCTCGCTGTGAAAGGGGCAGAGTCCAAATTGGTTGCTACCGCTCCGCTTGGTGAGGCTTACATAGCCGCTCACCACGTCTATAATGTCGTTTCTGGCGGCGAGCTCCTCCAAAAACGCCTCGGGAAAGGCCATGTCTGCAATCACCTCGTATTCTGTCCAATAACGTTTCGATTCATGCGTCAACTGCACCAGCGCACCCTACGAGCTATCGCACCTGCCAGGTGCGGGGGATAAACAATCGGGAACATTCATCCATGGCGAATCTATCACTCATGCCGGAGACGTAGTCGCAGACCACCCGCTCCAGGCCGTCTTCTTCAATGAGTCCACGGTAGTCTTCCGGCAACTCTTCGGGATGCTTCGTATAATGGCGAAAAATCCCGTCCAGCACGCCCTTGACCTTGATCTCCTCGCCTTTGGCCGTGGGATTTCGATAGACCTTCTCAAACATAAATTCACGAAATGCCAACACCGCCCGCTCCACATCGTCCCGCATGACGATGTCGTCTTTCCCCGCAGATTCGGCGATCATATCCCGCACAATGGTATTGATCCGCACGCTGAGCCGATCCCCCAGCACGTCACGCACTTCCCGGGGGAGGGCATCTGCCGTGAGGATTCCCGCCCGGATGGCGTCGTCGGCGTCGTGGTTGATATAGGCCACCCGGTCGGCGATCCGCACCACACGGGCCTCCAGCGGATCGTCGGGGTACCCTTTGGTATGGTGATGGATTCCCGTCCGGGTCTCCTGACAGAGATTGAGGCCACGTCCGCCCTTCTCCAGCCGATCCACCACCCGTAGGCTCTGATCGTAGTGGCGGAAGCCCTCGGCGTATATCTCATTGAGCGCCCGCTCCCCGGCGTGGCCGAAAGGGGTGTGTCCCAGATCGTGTCCCAGGGCAATGGCCTCGGTCAAATCCTCATTGAGCCCTAAGGCTCTTGCCACCGTCCGGGCAATGCGGCTGACCTCCACTGTGTGGGTCAACCGGGTGCGGTAGTGATCCCCCTCCGGGTGCAGAAATACCTGGGTCTTGTGCTTCAATCGACGAAAGGCCTTGCTGTAGACGATCCGATCTATGTCCTGCTGGAAGCAGGTGCGGATGGTGCAGGGTTCGTCGGGGAGACGCCGCCCCTTGGAATCGGCGGCGCAAATTGCGGCGGGGGAGAGGACCTGCCGCTCCAACGTCTCACGGGTCTCACGTATACTGCTCATGGCCCCACCTCCCTGGTTTGTCTTTCTCTCTATCTAGGTTATACGCCATGTACAGGCATTTTCCCTTTTTATTTGCAAAAATAATATTGGAAAAAGCTCCTTTCTCAAAGGAGCTGTCGGCGAAGCCGACTGAGGATTGCCTTTGACCTGCGGCGCAGGGATAATCCTCCGTCAGAGCTTCGCTCTGCCACCTCCTTTACGAAAGGAGGCTTTTACGTCATTGAGAATATACAAGTTCTCTGCGTACTTAGCTGTCCTACCCCCGCCGAAAACCGCCCTCGCTGGCGATGACTTGCCCTGTGATCCATTTTGCGTAGGCGCTGTGCAGAAACAGCACCAGATCGGCGGTATCGTCCGGGGTGCCCCAGCGGCCCGACGGGAACATCTTTGCGATGGTCTCATGGGTCTCCCCGACGCAGTAGCCCGTATCGTTTGGCCCCGGATTGACGCAGTTGACTCGGATATTTTGATCTCCCAGCAGATACGACGTCTGCTTGCAGAGACAAATAATCGCCTCTTTCGAGACGCAGTAGGCGATTTCGTTCGTCATAGGCCCCAGATACTGCCCGCTGGTGAATAGGGTGATGGCATTGTTCTTTGTAGCGTCCGCCTGGGCTGTAAAGGCCTGGCTCATCAGCATGGAGGCCCGGACATTGACGGTCAGGTGGGCGTCAATGTGTTCCAGTGTCCATGTACCGATCTCGCCATAGGTGGAGTAGGCGTGGTTCAAGACCAGCCCGTCTAGGCCGCCCAGTTTCGCAGCGGCGTCTGTCACGACTTGTTCCGCAACCCCCGGTTTGGATAAATCCCCGGTTGGCAAAGCCGTGATCGGCAGTCCCAGATCACGTAGCTGTTGTGCTACCGTCTCCGTGCCGTCTGGCATGGCGGATTGGTAGCCGGCCATCAGGTCATATTCTGAAAATCCGTGGATGGCGACAGAGGCCCCCGCCTCCGCCAATCGCCGGGCTAGGGTCGCACCGATACCCAGGGGACGGCTGACCCCGGTGACTAGGATTTTTTGTCCGTCTAAACGGATGGAGGATTGTTTCATAATGAATTGCCCCTTCTTGCATGTTCCACACGGCGTGCCGAGGGCGTCGCGCCCTACAGTGTTATGCGCATTCCGTGCGCAAGGCTCCTTTGGAAAAGGAGCTGTCAGCGAAGCTGACTGAGGATTGCCCTACGATTCAATCTTCACCGCCAACTCTTGAATCCCCATCTGCTCTAAAAGTATTGTCCCGGCGGAGACCTCCGTCATGTGGGCGCAGAACGCATCGCCTTCGCTGTCCGATACCAGGAGGGACAGGGTTACATCAGCGCCGAAGTCCGTGTGTTCGATCACGGCGCCCTGTTCTGCGGCAATCTTGGACAGCCGCTCATATTGGGCGTATGTACAGATGAGTTCCAGCTGCCGCCAGGGGCGCACTTCGGCGATCCCGGCGGCTTCCAGGGCGATTTTCGCCCCGTGGGAGTAGGCCCGCACGAGGCCGCCGGCCCCTAGGAGCGTTCCGCCAAAATAGCGGGTGACCACACAGAGGACATTGGTGATCTCCTGCCGCTCCAACACGTGGAGCACTGGTTGGCCCGCCGTTCCCTGTGGCTCCCCGTCGTCGGAGTAGCGCATACTATTTCCATCCCGGAGGATATACCCATAGACGTTGTGGTTAGCGTCCCAGTGGGCCTCCCGCATGGATTTGAGCAGGGCCTGGGCCTCCTGTTCCGATTCCACAGGCCAGACCCTGCCGATGAATTTCGATTTTTTCTCCACAAATGCCGACTCACCGTGTCCAGCGGGAATCCGATAGGGCTTCACGGCTGTCACCTCTCCACGACGTATTGTTCCAACTGGCCCATGAGCCGGTCGGATACCGTGGCCTCAATCTCGACGCAGTTATCCAGATCGTTTCTCTGCAAAATCTCTCCGTCCCGATAGATGAGCTCCACCAGTCGGGAATCCCGGTAGGGGATGGCAAACCAGACCCGCTTGCTCTGGGCCAGGAGAATCTCCGCGACTTTCTCTAAGAGTGCATCCGTCCCCTCTCCCGTCTTGGCGGAGACCCGGAGGATATGCTCCCCCCGGGGGAGTACGTCACCCGTGAAAATATCGCTCTTGTTGAGCACTTCCAACCGAGGCGTATCGGCGGCCCCCAGTTCGCCAATCAGCTTATCCACCACCGCCGCCTGATCCTCCCAGCCGGGGTTGGACACGTCGATGACATGGAGCAGCAGGTCGGCATAGGCCAACTCTTCCAGCGTGGCTTTAAACGCCTCCACCAGATGGTGGGGGAGCCGCTGGATAAATCCAACCGTATCTGAGAGGAGCACTTCCCCCAGTTGATCCAGCTTCACCCGCCGGGTGGTGGGATCCAAGGTATCAAAGAGCCGATCCCCCGTCTGGATGTCCGCCCCCGTGAGGCGGTTGAGCAGGGTGGATTTCCCCGCGTTGGTATAGCCCACCAGGGCCACCATGGGTACAGTATTCTTTTCTCTCTGCCGCCGCTGGACGGCCCGGACACGGCGCACCTGTTCCAGTTCTTCCGTAAGTTTTTGAATCTTCCGGCGGATATGCCGCCGATCACTCTCCAACTGGGTCTCGCCGGGGCCGCGGGTGCCGATGGGGCTGGCTGTCCCAGTCTGGCTCACCAAGTGTTTCCACATGCCTGTCAGGCGGGGGCGCAGATAGTTGTATTGGGCCAACTCCACCTGGAGCTTCCCTTCTCTCGTCCTGGCCCGCTGGGCGAAGATATCCAGAATCAGGCCGCTCCGGTCAATGACACGCACGCCCAACTCCTCGGACAGCGCCCGCATCTGGGAGGGGGACAACTCATTGTCCACCACGGCCAGATCGCACTTCTCCGCCTCAATGATCTCTTTCATCTCCTGAACTTTTCCCTTGCCTAGAAACGTGCGGGAATCTGGGGTGGGCCGGGCCTGGAATACCACGCCGCAACTCTCGCCCCCCGCCGTATCCAGCAGGGCCTCCAGTTCTTCCAGGCTCTCCTCCGTGCTCCGCTGGTCTTGGGCCATGCTCCCGGCGGATAGGCCTGCCAGGACGGCACGTTCTAGTTTTTTCGTTTTTTCTAAGATAAGAATCAGACTCCTCTTTTGTAAGATATGCGAACCCCTGTAGGGACGGCAATCTATCGTCCCCTACGCTCTCCGATACACTTCCACAATCTCGCCCATGTACATCACATGGACGCCGCCGTGGTGGTCGTTGTAATACTCTGTGGGGTCGAGATCAATTATCCGCTCTGTCTCCAAGGGGGTGCGGTACCGTTTTTTGCAGAGGAGCACCAGATCGGCCTCCTCAAAGTAGACGCCGCCCTCGATCCCCTGGGCCACGGTGAACCCGCAGACCGCGACTTTATCTACGTCCCTGCCGCTCTTGGCCCCGCAGAGGGCCAGGGCTTTTTTATGCTCCGGCGAAAAGAACGCCACGGAGAAATAGTCTTCTGCCTCTACAAATTCGTACGTATACCGCTCGGGCCGGACGAAGATGTTGACCATCTCCCGGAACCACAAGACGCCGATCCCGCCCCAACTGGCGGTCATGGTGTTCAGCTTCTCGGTTGTCCCCGCCGTGATGAGCATCCACTCCTTGTCGATCCGCCGGAGCACCTGCCCCACATCCCCCGCCTGGGAGAGGTCTACTTTCTGTAACTTGCCCATATGGCACCACCTTTCATCAGTAGTATATTGCCGCACATCGCCGATTATTAAAAATAGCCCGCACCGGTTTGGTGCGGGCTATTGAATGATACACGCTTACAGGCCAAATTTCTTGTTGAATTTGTCCACACGTCCGCTGGTGTCCACCAGCTTCTGCTTGCCTGTATAAAAGGGGTGACACTTCGAGCAGATTTCCACCTTAATGTCACTGCGCGTACTACCCGTCTCAATTACCTCACCGCAAGCACAGCGAATTGTCGTCTGCTGGTAATTTGGGTGGATTCCATTCTTCATCGATGTTCACCTCTTTTCAAGAACTCAGGTCTAAAGGTGTCTATCCCATACGGAGACACGTATAGTAGTTTAGCATACCCAAAACACAATTGCAAGCTTTTTTTACGAATTTTAAACACATTTTTGCGTCTAAAGCCCATCGTTTTACACCAGATCGCTCCAACCCAGCACGCTCTCCAAGAGATCGGAGTGGAAGAAGAAGCTGACCCGCACCAGTCTGCCGTCCATATGCACCGATGCGTTGAGGCTGTAATACACCCGATTTCTGTCCAGCGGTGCGCCCTGCTGCGCTTGAACCTCTTCCAACACTGTGCCTACAATCGCTCGCTCCCGACGATCCGGGTTTGATCTGATGCTGTACTGTTGGTCGTTGTGTAAGCCGTGGCTGCGGATATGTAGCCAGTTCACACTGCCGCCGCCCATAACATACCCTAGAATCCGCTCTGTGTCCTCGAAGCTTTCTGCGTTGGTATGCCGGACAAAGAGATCCGCAGTGCGGGGCGTGATGCTCGTGACGGGATATATAGAAAAATACGTCTCCCTGCCGATAAACCCGCTCACATGGAGATCGCCATAGTGGGCGACGTCGTCCGGCACATTCCCGACAGGGGGACAGCAATCGCAAGAGGAGATTCTCGCGGCGGATACTTTGCGCCAGTCCTCTATATCCAGACCCCGGACTTCTTCCCGCAGTACGGCGTAGATCTCCCGCACCGCCGCTTCCGAGAGATCTCCCGACCAGAGTTCAGCCGGGTTCTCCGGCAAGGTCAATCGGGCGGCGGTATACGCTTCGTTTTGGTCTAAGATCCGCCTGATGTCATTGGCCTCTGTGTCCGTCAGTCGAATATTCCGCTGAATCCGCCGCCCGGAGGCGGTCTCGAAGACAATCACGCTGTTCTGCCTTCCCTCAGGAGTGTTATGGCTGCTCTGCCGTATCGTCCGCACATTGCGGGCCAGGGCTTCGGTGAGGACATCGGTCAACGCCTCGTCCTGGATTGCCAGCATACGCACCCGCTGCCACTCGTAGGACATCTGGCCCTGGGGATCCCATCGGTCGTGAAGAGACAAAATCCGCACCGATTGGATCTGATGGGCCGCAAGGGACCTGTTGAGAATCACATGCTGGGTGGTCATGGCCCCGGTGATGAACACGATATTCAAGAGCACTAAGATTCCCAGCCCCGGCAGGGCTTTCTTAATATTGGACAGCTTTCTGGTGGTAATCAACTCATAGGCGAAATATCCGATCAGAGCGATGACGTAGAAGGTCACCACTGCCATGGGCTCTCCCCGGGGCGTGGTGAACCATTCGACGACAAACCCAATGGCCGGCAGACACAGGAGAAACGCCCCGGCGACCCGGATCGCAGTCTGCACAATCCGGTTGGGCGCCGGATTCTGGGCCGTCTCGCTCTTTCTGCGCTTGAATAGGAACAGGGCGGCCCCGAAATAGAGCAGTGCCAGCACAAGGGTGTACACAATTCCCGTTTCAAAGCCCACCCCCTGACCCACATTCCCGAACAGGCCGATAAAAGGCGATACCAGCATTCCAAAGGGGATATGGTAGAACCCGCTCCCGAAGAATCCGAAACTGTCTATGGACACCACAGGGGCAGCGAAGGTGACGATAGAGGTGAAAACCAGCATAATGGTCCGGGGGAAAAATAGAATCAGTCCCGTGGTGATAATATTGGCAAATCTCCCGCCCGTGATGCTCATGGCCATCAGTGTGGCGGCGACCACCAGCAGACACCCCGCTGTCAGCCCCAGTGTGGCAAGGAGCACAGAACCCACATGTACTGTGACATAGGCCGACCCAGTGGCGAAAATCGCCAGGGCGATGCCGGTACAGACCCAGATTCCGCCGATGACCCAAGTCAATATGGCCGCCGCATAGGACAGGAACAGGGCCTCCCGCTTGTGGGGGATGCTGTGATAGAAGTCACTGCTGTTTCGCTTATTCAAAAACGAGAACAGATACAAGGTTAAAACCGGTGCCTGGACGACCATGGCCAAGACCAGGGTCCAGTTCTGATCCAGGCCCCCAATGAAGGACGGCATCGTTCTCCCGCCCCGCGCCATGGCCTCTCTCACCCACGAGATCTCGCCTACGGGCGTGAGGATTGCGCCCAGTAGCATGATGGCGATAAACAGTGCCGCTATCGCCACGGATTTTCGTAACGCCTCTCTATATAATCCAACATGAAACATGGTCTCACTCCTCCCCTATGATACTGTCGAAGGCATAGCCAATGGCCTGCATCTCGTGGATGAACACTTCCTCCAGAGAGAGCGGCAGAATATCCAGCAAAATCGGCGATTTCTCCGCCAAAAACGTCCGGGTCTGCTCCCGCCCTCCGCGGACGATAAAGTTCGCCACAGAGCCTTTTTTGCTGTAATTTAAGAGGTCTAACCCGGCAAACATCTCCTGGCCAAAGTCCTCGTGGAAAGCGATCTGGACTTTGAACAGGGACGTCTTCAAATTCTGCACATCGGATTCAAAGACAATACCGCCCTCGTGTAAAAGTGCCAGTTGATCGCAGGTGTCCTCCAATTCCCGGAGGCTGTGGGAGGTGATAATCACCGTGGTCTCCCGTTCCAACACGTCCTCTGTAATGAGATTTTTCACCAGATTGCGCATCACGGGGTCTAACCCGTCAAAGGTCTCGTCAAAAAAGATGTACTCGGGATTACAGCAGAGGGCTAAAATCGTCGCCGCCTGCCGCTTCATGCCTTTGGAAAACGTGTTGATATTGGCCTTCGGCTTCAATTTGAACAATTCCGTGAGCCGTGCAAAGCGCGCCCTGTCGAATCCGGGGTAGATAGCCTGATACAAGCCGGCCATCCGGTTCATAGAGGCCCCTTGCAGGAAGAATAACTCGTCCGGGACATAGGCGATCCGGCGTTTTGCGGCGGGATTTTCGTAGATCTCCTCGCCGTCCAGTGTGATCCGGCCCTCGTCCGCCCGGTATACGCCGGTGGCCAGGCGCAAAAAAGTCGATTTCCCTGCGCCGTTGGAGCCGATGAGACCGTAGATACAGCCCTTGGGAATCTCGCAACTCAAATTAGAGACGGCGCGGAAATTGCCAAATTTTTTGGTGATATTCTCTGTTTTAATCATGCTGTCCCTCCTCGTATGCCGTATCTACAAGGGCTTTGATCTCATCCTTTTCGATTCCGGTCTGCCGCAGACCGGAAACCACGGTTTTCAAACTCGATAAGAGCATCTTCCCTCTCCTCTCTTGGAGCAGCGCTTGACCGCCCTCGCTGACAAAGGCACCTCTCCCCGGCGCTGTGACGATGACATCGTTTCGCTCCAGCTCCGTATAGGCCCGCTGCACAGTGTTGGGGTTCACGTTGAGTTCAATGGATAAATTCCGCACAGAGGGCATCTTGTCGCCGCTTTTTAAGACGCCGGTCAGAATGTATTGTTCCATTTGATGTACAATCTGCTCATACACTGCCTGCCGCGATTGATTGTCAATCCGGTACATAGCCTCGTCCTCCTCTCCTGCCCGTGTTATGTATGTTGGTACAGTTATATCATTGGATAGGGGTGGTTGTCAATGGGTTTTGTGAAAATGTAAGGTATGACGTTTCTTACTTGCCCGGCTTTGCCGGGCAAGTAAGAAGAAAACAAAAAAGAGACGACTCAAACATCGTCTCTCAAAAAAAGTCACCGAGATATCGCTTTCCCCATTGCATTACCAACAAAACTACGATATAATACCAACAAGCCGATTGAAGCAAAGTCGGTAGCGGTGGCAGCGGGCGAGCAGCAACTCCCCACTGTCATAGGTGTCAGGACACCCATGCATGACCTCAGGCCCCACCGCTTGCACCAGTATAGCATTTTTCTCAATCTGGCGCAAGAACAGGATTGTATGGCCGTGAGGGCGTAGCTTTCATCAGAAAACTATGTCGCAGTATGGGTTGCCCCGTGCTGCGACTTTTTCATCGGTCCGCGGTGAGGGCCTGATCCCAACGGGG
>WRAB01000006.1 GCA_009780435.1 Oscillospiraceae bacterium
AAAGCCGGGCCGGCTGGGATTTCCGCTCAATGCCGTTGCATTTTGCCCGTGGGGTACCGTTTGCACCAAGAGCGCTTGATTGCCATTATAGGTGCCGCCGTTTAGGGCAAAGGTTACGGTATGCGGAGACAGTGGGTTCACGGTAAAGCTCACAGTAAAGACTTCTGAAATGCCGTTTGCATTGTGCACCGTTACTTCAACAGTATGCGTCCCCACCGGGAGACCCGGATTCGGCGTCACTGTAAAGCTGGCTGTGCCGCCCGGTGATAGTATGCTGGCGAGCAAATTCATGGAGAACGTGAAAGCGTTGTTGTTCCCCGCCACCGTCGTCACTGTGATCGTGAGATTGCCCGTCGGTTGAGCGCCCGTACTGGTCACTATCACTGTGTGCGGCATCTGCGGGTCATAGCCTAAAATCGCCGACGGAAATACGTGATCCTCTAAGGAGGCGAGGCCGTGTGACCACTGCCAGATCCACGTGTCCGCCATGTCGGGGCCGTCAAACTCGTCCATAAGTTCGGCGGAGGTGAGTTCATAGCTTCCCGCCGGGGCATAGATGGTTCCGTTTCCTATATTTTGCCAGCGTCCTGTATATCCGTCGCTATTTGGAACTGCTGGTAAAGCGGCGGCAGTACCGTCTATAAATGCAAACTCCTCTCCCAACGTGAGCTGGCGCAGAGCCGTGCCACTAAACATGAGGGACATATTTGTCACATTACTCGTGTCCCAACCGGACAAATTAAGGCTCGTCAGGCGGATTGCGTCACGAAACATGTTGGCCATGGTTGTCACGCCGCTGGTGTCGAAATGCTCCAACCCTGTTATGGTGTGTACGTTTGACAGCCCGTTAAATAAGTTTTGCAGATGTGGCCCGGCAGCAATCGGGCCGGTAAATTCAATCGTGGAAATGTCGTCACTGTGGACATGCCACGGACTCTCTGTGTGATCCCAATCAATATGTCCCGGTTCTACGATTAGCGTACCGTCGTCATATAACCGCCACGGCGCACCGCCTGGGCCGACTGTGCCGGTAATTGGAACCGCCATCGCCTGTATTGGCACCAATGTAAGCAAGATACAGAGCACAAGAACGAGACTAAGTATTCGTCTGTTCAGTTTCATATTTTTCCAAAATCCTTCCCAAATTTAATTATGTCAACAAAAATCTTGTGTATTTGCGAGTTAATAAATTGCCATAAATATGATATCACACCAACCATAAATAAGTCTATATATTTTCAATATTGTAATATTAGAGGTCCCTCATTTCTCCATGGTCAACTCCTCCACAATGGCGGAGCCGATTGTGGCCAGAAGCAGGGTGATGGTGCTCAAAGCCATCAGCTCCCGGGCGGCTTTGTAGATTTCAAATCCGGCGAGGGTCGGTCCACCGCTTGCGATGAACAGGGCGAGGGCGCAGAGGATCATGGTGCAGGTGAGCAGGAGCGCGCCCCGGAGCAGGGCATATGTAATATCCGTCATCTGATTTAAGCGGGCGATGACGCGGCGCAGTTTTGTCATACAGACCTCCGTTTAATTTTATGCAAACCATTATAGCGGTTCGGTTTGCCGAACACAACCCAAAATGGATGGAAAATAATCCAGATGTTGGCGTTTTGAGCGCAAAAATCCTTGTTGTATAGGCATATGTTGTGATATAATACCAAGTATCTTATTTCCGGCCAAGCCGGAGTGGAACACAGCATATAGTTCGAGACTACATGAGAAAGGCAGGGCGGCGGGCCATGAAATGTCCATTCTGTGCGTTTGCTGAGAGCAAAGTCATCGATTCCAGGTCTTCAGAAGAGGGGGCCACCATCCGCAGACGGCGGGAGTGTCTGAATTTGGACTGCAAAAATCGGTTCACTACCTACGAGCGCAAGGAGGACATGCCTCTAGTTGTCATCAAGCGTGACAGGAGCCGGGAGACCTTTGACAAGGCGAAGCTGATTACCGGTCTCGTGCGGGCCTGTCAGAAACGGCCTGTTCCGTTGGCGGAGCTTGAGAAAATTGCCACCGACATCGAACTGGAACTCCAGAATCGGATGGAGCGGGAGGTCAGTGCCGTCAAGGTAGGCGAGATGGTCATGGTCAGGCTCAAAGACATAGACGAGGTGGCCTATGTCCGCTTTGCCTCTGTGTATCGCCAGTTTACCGACATCGGCACCTTTATGGAAGAGGTAAACAAGCTAATTAAAGAGAGATAGGCCTCCGGCCTGGCGGAAAGCGGGCTTTATGTCTTGGTGGCAAAATAGATATTGCGTTTTTCGTCTACTGTGAGGATGAAGACCTGTTCGTAGTTTGGCACGCCTCGGCGCTTGAGCTCTTTCTCCAACCAGCGCTGATCCAGGCCCAAAAGGTGCAGATTTTTCTCCAACAGCCGCCCGTCGTTGATGACCAGGACGGGCAACCCCTTATCGTCCTCCGACAACTGGTGGGCGGCGTGAGTGGCGGGGCTGTGGGCGGCGTAGGGGATGGCGCTCATTGTGCCGTTGACCTCCAATACCACGTATTTGAGGGTGCTGAAATCCGTGTGGCCCTGGATACGCAATTTCTCGCTCAACTCCGTGACAGTCAGGCGATTTTTCCGCATCTCCCTCTGCATGATCTGACCGTTGTGGAGGAGGATGCTGGGCTTGCCGATGATGAACGAGCGGAGCCGCACACTTTTCATACAGAAAAAGGCGATCCCCAACTCGCAGACTAAGAGTACGGTCACGGGGAGTATGCCATCCAAGAGGCTGCGTTCCGGGTTGGCCACGGGTATCACCGCAAATTCCGACACCATAATGGCCACCACCAGCTCACTGAGCTCCAGTTGGCCCAGTTGCCGCTTTCCCAGCAGGCGCATGGTGACGAGAACGGTGAGAAACATAATAGTGGTGCGATATATGAGTACAAGCATAGGACGAAAGCTCCTGTGTGTAAAATGATCCATACTATCCTGTCCCATTTGGAGGTAACTTATGAATGAGTTGATCTTAGTCCTGGATTTTGACGGTCAATCCGGCCGCGCCATTGCCCGCAAGGTGCGGGATCTCGGCGTCTACTGTGAGGTGCTGCCCCATACGGCTGAGATCCAGCGGATTCGGGAAAAGGCGCCTCGGGGGATTATATTGACTTGTCCCTCTGGCGGCGTTTGCGATGTTCCAGAGGTTTTGCAATTGGGCGTACCGGTTGTGGAGGTATCTTCTAATGCTGCGGTAAGCAGAGAAGAGGGATTGAAAGATTTCCTCTACAACACCTGCGCTTGCCGCGGGGATTGGAAAATGGGAGACTACGCAGCGCGGACTGTTCAAGTTTTAAAAGAGAAGATTGGGGACAAGAAAGTTCTCTGCGCCCTCTCCGGCGGCGTGGACAGTACCGTGGCGGCGGTTATGGTGCATCAGGCCGTGGGGAGGCAGCTCACCTGTATCTTTGTAGATCACGGACTCCTGCGGAAGAACGAGGCCGCCAGCGTGGAACAGATGTGCCGGGAGACCTTTGATATCAACCTCATCCGTGTAGACGCCGCCCACCGATTTTTGGGCAGACTGGCCGGAGTAGATGATCCGGAGCAAAAGCGAAAAATCATCGGCGAGGAATTTATCCGTGTCTTTGAGGACGAGGCGAAAAAAATCGGCACAGTTGACTTTTTGGTCCAGGGGACCATTTATCCCGATATCATCGAGAGCGGCACCGACGGCTCCGCCGTGATCAAAAGCCACCACAACGTGGGCGGCCTGCCCGATGTGGTGGACTTTAAAGAGATTGTAGAGCCCCTGCGGCTCCTGTTCAAAGACGAGGTGCGTCAGGTGGGCTTAGAATTGGGTATCCCGGCGGAGCTGGTCTGGCGGCAGCCCTTCCCCGGCCCCGGTCTAGGCGTCCGGGTCATCGGCGCAATCACCCGGGACAAGCTGGATATTCTGCGGGAGGCCGACGCCATTTTCCGAGAGGAGATCAACGCTACCGGATTGGACAGGGAGCTGGGCCAATACTTCGCCGTTTTAACGAACATCCGCTCCGTAGGCGTCCGAGACGGGGCGCGCACCTACGATTACACCGTCGGTCTCCGTGCCGTCAAGACCAGCGATTTCATGTCGGCTGAGTTTGCCAGGATTCCATACGAGGTGCTGGAGAAAGTGTCCGGGCGGATCGTCCACGAGGTGGATCACGTAAACCGGGTGGTCTACGACGTGACGCCCAAACCGCCGGCGACTATAGAATTTGAGTGACGATGCAAGACCCCGGAGCCATTGAAAATACAAAGGCTCTGGGGTTAGTTTTTACATGACCGAGAATATTTAGGCATTGACAGTTCAATAACTTTAAAGTATAATATGGTTGATAGAGGGGATGCTATACATGTACAAGATTCGATTCTACAAAGATAAGCGCGGCAAAAGACCTGTAGCTGATTACATTAGGGAATTGGCTGGCAAGAAAGACAAGGACAGCCGCATTAAGCTTGCCAAGATAAACGACTATTTTCAAGCCCTGCAAGAGGGTGGTACGCATATAGGAGAGCCTTACGTGAAACATCTTGACGGAGAGGTGTGGGAACTTAGACCGATTAGAGATAGAATATTATTTGCAGTATGGGACGGCGAAAGTTTTTTGGTTCTCCATCATTTTATGAAAAAGACGCAGAAAACACCGCCGCATGAGATAGAACAAGCCAAGCGTAACCTTGCAGACTGGAAAGAAAGGGGTGCTAACAATGAATAAACAGTATGAGCAAGAATTAGAGCAAGCGAAGGTAAATTTGACCGATGTTAGAGAGCGCGGCGAAGACGCCCTTGGCGAGACATGGGACGAATTAAGGCAAGAAATTTTCACGCCGGAGGAAATTGCCGCAAGTGACTTGCGTGTAGCTATGATGATTGAGATTGCACACGCGAGAAAAGAGCGCGGCATATCTCAAAAGAGACTTGAAGAAATTAGCGGCGTTAGACAGCCAATCATAGCACGCATGGAAAAGGGGTACACAAGCCCGCAAATTGATACCGTTTTAAAAGTATTGGCTCCACTCGGAAAGACCTTGTATATAGGTGACTTGCCAAAAACAAGGTAAGAAACGGGGAGAGAGAAGGGCGGTAAAAGAGGGGCGGACACGGCCTTTTGCGAAATTTATGCAAGAGTTTGAGCGGGAGATTGCCGGTGATGCATAGGGCAAAAGCAATCTATGTGGAGCGGGTTTTATATGGCCGCCGGGATTGGGTTTGTATTTTGTAGTTTTTGGTTTTGATTTGTTGGGACAGTTAGGTAGGGGATAATTTTATGCAAGAGATTATTTATAAAATAATTATAGGAGCATTTTGATTAGCAATTGGTGTAGTTCATAGAATCGTTTTAGTGTACACTAGAAAGATTAAAAAGAAAATAAAGGGAATATTGGAAAAATATAATATTAGGAATATTCTTATATACTGCGTTGTAATTGGAGCTTATTTTTTAAGTATCTGGCTAAATGAAAATAACTTAGGTATCAATTTGGAAATTGAAGTTTCCTTAACCTTAGCATTATTGAGTGCGTATACAATTTTATACAGTTTTTTATATTCAGAGCTCAATAAAGATGAGAAAAAATATTATTGGGGAGTTGATATTGTCCGGTTTCAATTATCGGATTATTTGAGTATGCAATTGCTTTTTAATAAAAGTTTTCAATTTGGACTTGTTTTTGTGTTTCTATTTCCATTCATCCAAAGTTTAGTGCAGGGAACTATTTATCACACTCCAATTCTAAATAGTAATATTGATTTTTATGGAGTTCAAACTGCTTGGGCTATTCTGTTTTTATTTTTTACTTTTATTTTAATATCCTCTTTGATTGTAAGGGTTCGCCTTGTCAATCGCCGCAACTTTACAGAAACTGATCAGCGGAGGATAAAGGATTTTGTTAGAGAAGAGTCAGAAAGGCTCTTTAAAGAAGATATTGATAATGAGGGAATTTACTGTGAGTTTCCCAAAGATATAAAAGAACGCTTAAATATAAATATAGAACAATCCACTGAAATGATATTGGAGGGTTTAATTCCTCTTATTAGAGGGTACTCAAAAGACCTTGAAAGTTTAAACAGAAATACTGAGAAATTGAATGAATTGAAAAATAAAAGTGCGAACACTGAGAAGAAAGGGAAGAGAATATTAAAATATATATGTATATTTTTGTCATTTTTATATAAAACAATTTCTTTGATTTATTATACAGCCAAAAGCAGGTTTTTCAAAAAAGAGTACAGCTGTTTTTTCTTTAAAAAACAGCGTGAGTTTTTTGAAAAAGATTCATGGGAAAAAATTGTGTGGAAAAAAGAATTAGCCTTTAAACGTGTATATTTAGAATTAGTAAAAGTTTTAGAATTGCTTAAAGGTGAGAAGAAATGGTTTCGTTTGTTAGATCTGAAGAATGAGATATTGTCAGCGCATCATAAAATTTATTGGTATCAGTCTACAGATACATTTCGGCTTGATAGAAAAAAAGATTTAGAGCATTATTTTTTCACTCCTAAATTGTTTTGGGAATCAATTGCGGATTGGACAAGTTTATTGAGAGTGGAGGAATTTATAGGTGATTCTTTAAAGGCTACTCACATTGAGAAAGACGGATATTTATTTGGGGAATTTTTTTATAACTACATGAAAAAATGGTTTGAGTTTGAAAAAGATATAAAAAACAAGAGAGCACCATTCAGATTTTCAGATTTCGATGAAAAAGAGAAAGAAGAAATTCGTTGTTCATTAATAGGCCTAAAAGAGCCAGAAGAGTTGATGTCAAAGTTTAAAAAATATATAGAAATGGAAGATATAAAAGACGAGCATGAGTAATGAAAAATTCGCCCCAGTTAAGGCTACAAGATAAAAAGAGAAGCAACAGGAGCACCCAATGACCTTCCTCAAATCTATCGACCCGAAAAAAGCCGCCTCTTGGGTGGGCGCCGTTTTGATGGCGGCCTCCCTTTTCTTTATCGTGCGGCAAATCATGTCCATGTGGCAGGATATAGACCTTTCGATCTTGGCCGACGCCTGGGTGCTCACCGCTCTGCTGGGGTTGGTACTGGTCGAGGGCAGTGCAATCATTTTAGCGTCTATCAACTATCGCATCTTAATCAAGAATGTCTCCGGCATCACCGTGGAGCGGCCCCTGGCCACCGTGGTGTATATGGTCTCCAACCTGTACAAATACATCCCCAGCGGGGTCATGTTCGTCCTGGGGCGCAACCGGATGGCGCTTGAAACCCAGGGGTTAAGCCACGGGAAAGTGCTCCTGGCCACGGTATTAGAGGGCGTGTTTGCCGCGGTTGCGGCGCTGATTCTCTCCGGGGTCTTGATATTTGACTATGTCATCTATTATTTCTATCAACTGGATATCTGGCCCATGGTGGGCCTGGCCCTGGGCATAGCGGCGCTGATCGTGCTCCCAGTTCTGTACCTGTTCCGCAGGCGTATACAGGCGTATTTTAGCACCCTCAAAACGGACACGGAAGTCCTCCGGCCCACAGTGCTCCTCAAACGTCTGGCCTTCGGCGCCGTGCCAATGGGGCTGTCGACGATTAGCTTTACGGTCACTCTGACCCTTTTGGGCCAGCCCATGACGCTTGGGCTGGGAATCACCGTCATGGGGTTATTCATATTGTCCTGGCTGGCCGGATTTTTGGCCCCCGGCGTCCCCAGCGGCATCGGCGTCCGGGAAGCGGTGTTGCTCATGTTTCTGGCGGGAACGCTCAATGAGGGGATTCTACTGTCAGCCGTTATCCTGCACCGGGTATTGACAGTGGTGGGAGATGTGATGGCCTATGGGGCGGTGTTGGGGTATGCCAGAATGAAAAAATCGGCGGAGGGATGAGTTGTGAATAACAAACTCAAATTATCCCAAGAGCAGGCGACATTTGTCCGCCTGGCGCGGCAGGGGCGGAATATCCTCGTTGACGCCTGTATCGGCAGCGGCAAGACCACGGCGATCCAGCATCTATGTGACGTGCTTCCAGAGGCTATGGGGATTCTATACCTCACCTATAACAAGCTGCTAAAGCTGGATGCAAGAGCTAAAATCCAAAATAAAAACGTCACCGTCACCAACTATCACGGGCTGGCGTATTCCTATCTGGGTTCCGGCGTGGGGATATCGGATTTGATCCAGGCATTTAATCGAAAAAAGCCCCAGTTAAACCACTATGACGTCTTAATCATCGACGAGTACCAGGACATCGAGCAAGAACTGGCCTATATGCTGGAATACGTCCGCTCCACCAACCCCGCCATGCAGATCATCGCCGTGGGGGATATGGAGCAGAAGATTTACGACAAAACCACCCTCCATGCGGCGGAATTTATCGAACATTTTTTGGGCAAGCACACCAAGTTGGAATTTACTCAGAGCTTCCGGATGCCGGCGGATCATGCGGCCATGTTGGGGCGTATCTGGGAGAAGCGCATCGTGGGGGTGAATCCGGCGTGTACGGTGGAGGTTATGTCCAAGAGCGAAGTGACGGCACTGCTGGCCAAGAGCAATCCCCCGGATATCCTGTGCCTGGGCGCGCGGACGGGGGCCATGGCGGATACGCTGAATATCTTAGAGAGCGAGCACCGGGAGAAGTTTAATAAAAAGACTGTATACGCCAGTATTTCAGATCGAAACTCCGGCAGCTCAAAGCCGGATCAGACCTCTGCTATCTTCACTACCTTTGATAGCAGCAAAGGCTTGGAGCGCAAAATCTGCGTGATTTTTGACTTTGAGGAATCCTACTGGAAAAACCGGATATCCAAGCCCGGCCAGCGGTATGAGATTTTACGCAACATCTTCTGTGTCGCCGCCAGCCGGGGGAAAGAGCGGATCATCTTTGCCCAGGGCAACCAAGACTTAATCAGCGAGGAGACCCTGTCCACAAAAGTTGTGCCCAACCGGAATTTCGGCAAGTTTGGCATTGCAGATATGTTCGATTTCAAATACCGGGAAGATGTGGAAGCGTGTTATCCTTTCTTAGAGGTCAAACAGATGGACACTGGAGCGGACACGTCGGAAATTGAGATCAAACAGGCGGATCATCTCATCGATTTATCCCCCTGTATCGGCATCTATCAGGAGGCGGTATTCTTTGCGGGCTATGACATCGACAGGGCCATTGCATTTAAGATCGAGCTGAACAGAGACTTGAAATTTCTATGGACGAGCGAGGTGAAAGAGGCGTCTCTGGATGAAAAAATCCTGTTTCTCACGTCGCTAGAGACGAGACAGAACCGGTATCGGGATCAGGTGGAGACGCCCTTTGTAGATGAGGCGGGGCGGCAGCAAATCATAGGCCGATTGGGCCAGTGGTTCACACCCGACGAGCACACCCAGGTACCGTGCCGGATTGACTTCGGGAAATCCTGGCTCGGGAGGTTCCAAAAGAAGCCCGTGGCCTTTTCCGCCTTGGGATTGGCGGACGTGGTCAAAGGCGGCGTGGTCTACGAACTCAAATTCGTCTCCGAAGTGACCCATGAGCATTTTTTACAGTGCGCCTGCTACATGATCGCCCTGGGGCTGGATCGTGGCGTGCTGTGGAATGTGCGGAATAATACGAAATACGAGGTGCGGGTATTGGATCAGAAGAAGTTTCTAAACGCCGTCACCAAGGCGATTACCAAAGGGGTTATGAAGAAATATCATGGGCCGAAAAAGTAGAAAAATCATGCTTTCCCAGCCGAGGGCGGGGGAAATACAGTGGAAATGAGGAGTGAACATGCATATAAAACCCGGTAAATACACCCACTTCAAAGGCGGTGCATACGAAGTCATCGCCACGGCAAAACACAGCGAGACCCTGGAGGAAATGGTGGTCTACCAAGCCCTATACGGCGACGGCGGCATCTGGGTGCGGCCCGCTGTCATGTGGGACGAGATTGTGGAGTATGAGGGGCGGCGTGTGAAGCGGTTTTCTTATGTGGGTGAGGGGAATGGTATACTGGTGTCGAAAGGCGGTGAGCGGTTTGCGGAAGATGGATAAGTGGGCGGCGGTATTTTTGTTTTCGTTTGTGGCCTTACTTTTGATTGCGGGAGGGATTATTGTTTCAGGTATGTTTGCGGCACGGGATGCGGAGCAGCCGGATGTGGCGGAGAACATTCCTGATACGGATATCGTCTATGTAGAGGAGAACGATGCGGCGGAGAGCGAGGAGCCGAAGGAGGACGCTGTTTCGTATGGAGCGACCGGGTGGGTAGATGTCTACTCGGAGGGAAGAACCTTGGCAGTAAACGGGGCCATTGATGGGATGACGACCCAGGGGAATTGGGTGATGTATTACTATGTTCAAAATCCAACAGATGATGAACCGCTTACGCTTGTAGTGGGACGGATAAACGTGGAT
Source organism: Oscillospiraceae bacterium (assembly GCA_009780435.1). Taxonomy (GTDB): domain Bacteria; phylum Bacillota; class Clostridia; order Oscillospirales; family Oscillospiraceae; genus WRAB01. The sequence goes on from WRAB01000006.1 coordinate 10,327, forward strand.
GAGATGTTGCAACAAGAAATGCGAACTCCATTTGCGGCGGCGGAGGCAAGAATTGTGGGCTTTGATGCGGACGCAGATGGGCATCGGCTTCTAGTTTCGGCAGAAAAGGACACAGAATGGCAACTTTATGTGATTGCGTTCGATTCAGCCGGATTTGAGAGCACGAGAACAGAGATATTTGAGCAATCCTCCGATGAAGGCGGTACTTTTACTCTCCAAGCGGTATTTACACCGGACGGTGAACTGGTTGTTCGTGTTTTACTGGGGATGGAAGGAGAGGCACTTTATGTCTTTGCGCCGGACGGAACGCTTCGCAACAGGTTGACGGGAACAATCGGCGACCTGATTCTAATGTGGGACGGGCGGATTGTTGCCGTGTCACAACTGGCCATGTTGGATACCGTCCGAGAGCTGAACATCGAAACGGGTGAATGGGCAGAGCCGTTGCCTGAGCCGAATCCGGCAGAACATTTCATAAGAATATACCCGGCCTCGGCACAGAGCGAGTTTGATCTATATTTTGTGGTTGTAGGCGGCTGGCTTGATGGCTATGACACGGCTAGTGGGAGTATGACGGCGTTGCTTGACCTATCCGTAATAAACGATTTTGTAGAAGGCGATTTTATAGACGGCGTTATTTTGGGACATGCCCACATTGCCATGATGGAAAATGGCCACATCGCAATATTTCAAGCAGAGCGGGAACGGCTCCGTGTCGTGCGGACGCATTTGTTGGTTTTTGAGCTCGTAATGGCTGACACCGCAGTGCCTATGTAGGGGTGGCGCTCTTTTAGCCTATTACATAGCAATTCCGTCCGCCTCCATGCGGAGGCGATAAAACGGTTGCAGCCATTCCGGCTGGGCTTCAACTTCAGACATGAGCTTTTGCAGCCGCCGCTTTCCGACACGCTTATCCAAGATTGCCAAAAGGCGCACGAGAGGGTAGGGGGACTGTAGGCTCTCATCAATGCTGCTGTTGTGGTAGGCGTGAAATGCTTGATAGAATGTATACTGATCGATACCGCCCTGATTTTGCACATAGGTATTGATTAATTCGTAGTTTGCTTTTTCCTCTGTATTTGCTGTTATTTCGCTCCATATGTCATATTGTTTTGCGCTCAAATCAAAATAATCAGATTTGAAAATCTCTTTTCCGTCAAGACGGATGGCAATCCGTCCTGTTTGATCGTGTGCGCCCCTGTATCGGGTTACAAAATACTGTATCCGCCCTTTGAGGGAGGCACAAATATTTTCTTGCTCAAGAACTTTCCGCATGGCGCTCCACGAGAGCCCGGGACTTGGAGAGGACTTAATTCCCATTCTATGCGCTCCTCATTCACTCCACAAACACAGCGGAATACCAATTCTGCGGGGCGTGTTCGTCTTTGAGTACCTCAATGGGCAATCCCAGTTGGCGTACGGTCTTGAACACGTCAATCCCCACGCTGTGGAAGGCGGGGCGGGCTTTTTGGGGAAAGCGGCACGCTTCCTCAATGGCCTTGGAGCATTCGTTGCACAGGCCGCAATCGCTGAGAGAGAAGGAGAAGTAATATCCGTCCAAATAGGCCAGCCGCTCAATCTCGTAGGAGATTTTTTGAGAGGTGGCTTTGTCGGGGCAACCGATGATAATCCCCCAAGTATAGTTCGACAGTACCCGCTCATACTCCTCCATGCTAAGGGGAGAGCGCTGATAGGGGCAGGTGTGCTCCTTACCGAAGTCTGCGCAGCCGAACATGCACTTGAGAATCACCCGGGAGTCGAAGACGATATCCGAGAGGGCAAAGCGGGTCGCACTGGCGGCGCCCAGGTCGAGGGCTTTTTGTATGTAGTCCATAGTATCACACTCGTTTGTTTTTATTTTTTGGGGTCAGTGGGATTGTACCACTGCGGGGGGTGGTTTGGCAATATGGTTGGGTGAAAGTGAAAAATATTCACAGAAAAAGAGGGAAGAAGACGCCCCAGTGTATACCGGGGCGCAAGCTGTACAAATAGCCTATTTCTTTTTCTTTGTGCTATCTAGCGCTATCTGCCAAAAGTGCCATCCGCAATCTGTCGCAAGTCTCCGATGGTGAGGGTTAATTCATTTGTTGGATTTACGCTTTCCAACGCTACGTCGGCACTCAAAGCCATGAGTTCTCCGCCGGAGGCGGGGAAGCGATATGCCGCTTGTGTGGAACCAATTATCCCTCTTGGAGAGGCTGGTATCCACAAGGGAGATGTTAGAAATAAGACCAAGTCATCGCCGACTGATAGGGGAACGAAGGACGTACTTTCCAGTCGCACATTGTCTATCTGTCCACCCATCTGTGTGACTTCTAAAATATCGCCGGCCTCTACTTCACCTTTGAACACTTCTAGAACTTGAATACGATGAAAAGTGTATGGTTTAAAGTTTTCCAAATCATCCAAAGCCGGGTCATGATACGATGAAAGATACGGCAACGCCTCTTCGTGTTGAAATACCAATGCCGGATTGTGCCACTCTGTTCGTTCGTCTAGAATCTCTACCCTAACAACTTCTATTCTGAATATCCCAGAGATTTCTACAAAATGAAGCATTTCTTCTATGCTGTCGAAGACGATTTCATCGGCATGGACAGATATGGTTAGCACCTCATCTTCAGCCAAATCTTCTGTGCCAAAAATGTTGTCCGGGTTCACAGGATCCATAGGTGTACTGCTTGAATCCGCACAGGCCACCAAGGAAAAAAGGGCGAAAATCACGATTGCAAACAATAATTTTCTCACAATAACTCCTCCTATCGGTAAAGCCAATTTACGCTCTGCTGGTCGAATGGTTGCGGTCCCCTTATCGCGTTTCTGTCTCGACCTGAACGCATCAAACTGTTGTTGCCTGTAGCACCGCTTGGATTATCCGCCAAACCCACGGCATGGCCAATCTCGTGGGCCCAGACACTGGCGGCAACGTTGCGAACCTGACGCTCAGGGCGTGCTTCTGCATGGTTGAGTATGGACATTGTATATATTCTAATTATAAACCGATTCAATGTGGTTCCTGAATAGGCTTGTCTTTCAAAATGACCAAGCACTGCTGGGTCGTTGATATAGCGATTCCCAATTTGAGCAATATTATTTGATGTTGCAGTAAACGAAACTGTAATAGGAGTGGCGCTATTGCCCCAGTTTCTCATAGCATCATCTAAGCTATCACGCCATGCGCCCTCAAAGTAAACTCGTCGCAAAGTAACAGCGGATGATCTATACCATTGCCGCATATGTCGTCGTCCGTTATGGGGGGCGTCGCTAGGATACGGCTCGTGCCATCTGGCAAAATATGTAACCGCTCCAGTGCCACTTGATATAAATGTACTTGCAGTTACTGCTACGCCTCTCGCTGTTCTGCCGTCTGTCGTGTTCCATCCACGGAAGGTGCGACCGCTCCAAGTTGGATTAGGCATCGGATTTCCGATTACGCTTCCGGCGAGCCGTTGCCAAGCCGTTACGCTAGAGCCACCGCTTGCGTTCCATGTAATTGTCCGAATATTAGTCGGAAAATTCACAGTCACTCCCGGAGTGGGGAAACGACGGGCAAAAGTTAATGCATCTACTCTCAAAAAGAAGTGTCTGGGGTTTAACAATCCCTCTGGCGTACCAATAATCCAGCGATTTTCCACAGCTCTTCTCATATAAGGGATTGCCCAAGGCGTTATTTGATTTGCGTCCCGAAATGCAGTAAGTGGCCAATTGCTGGGACGTGGATCGACAGCCCGAACGACGATTGCCACAAATTCTTCCCGTGTGATTCGGTCATTGGGGCGGAATCTACCGAGGTCGTCGCCCTGCACCCAGCCTCTACTGGCCGCCCAGGCAACGGCGGGGTAAAACCAGTCTTGCGGTCTTACATCGCTGAATCTGCCCACAATGTTGGGTGTGTTTGGACTTGTGAGAAGACCGGGCTCTCGTGCCAGCACGAGCAGCGCAGCAGCTTCCCCCCTTGTGGTATACCCAGAGAGGTTGAGGGGCTCGATCATTTGGGCTTCGAGAACCGCAAGGCCATTTGCGTCAAACATGTCCCAGTCCTCATAGAAAGAAAATACGTAATCATCATGGGGATATTCAGAAATCGCTTGCGCCGGGAAATGGAGGGGCGGAATTGCGCTGATTGTCAGAACGAGGCACAGGAACATGACGAGCAGTTTTCTCGTGGTCGTTTTTGTTGTGTTCTGCACGGGACTCCTCCTCTTTAGTATAGTTTAAGGTGTTGAAAAAGTAAACAATCACACAATCATAAAACCACCGCCCCGTTGTCCTTTTATATATATCCATATTATAACAAGGTTTTCGCTGAATTTCGTATGGTTTGAGTGGCTAATTTAAATAGATATAAATAGAAATAAATAGATTTATTTAAAATAACAATGCTTTTGAAACGATACCTTGAACCAACTCCCAGCCCGTGGTATACTAGCCCCAGTATTATAATTTTGCAGTAGAACCACACCGAGGAGCAACCCCATTGAAAACGAAGCATACACTTACCATACAAGAGGCCGCAACCCTGCTACGGAGCGGTGAGGTCGTCGCATTTCCCACGGAGACCGTCTACGGCCTGGGGGCAGATGCCACAAGGGACACGGCCATTGAGAAGATTTACGCCGCAAAAGGGCGTCCGGGGGACAACCCCCTGATTGTCCACATTGGAGATGTGGCCCAGTTGGATCAGGTGGTCTCGGAACTCCCCGACAGAGCCAAAAAGTTAATGGACGCCTTTTGGCCGGGCGCGCTGACCATCATCCTGCCGAGACAAGAAGGTGTATCCGATGCCGTGACGGCGGGACTGGAAACTGTCGGTGTCCGGATGCCGTCCCACCCTGTGGCATTGGAACTGCTCCGGGCGGTGAAGCTGCCCATCGCCGCACCCAGCGCCAATGTATCCGGACGGCCCAGTCCGACGACGGCACAACACGTGGCCGATGATTTGGACGGCAAAATCGCCGGGATTCTGGATGGCGGGGCGGTGGAGATCGGGGTGGAATCCACGGTGATTGACTGTACCACAGATCCGCCTGTCATCTTCCGCCCAGGCGGCGTGACAAAAGCGGAGATCGAGGCCGTAATTGGACCGGTTGTGATGGCCCAGCCGGTGAAAAACGCCGACTTTGCCCCGAAATCGCCGGGGATGAAATATACCCACTACGCCCCCGATGCGCCCATGGCCATCATACAGGGGAGCGATGCCTTTTTCCAGCGTGTGATAGACGATGCGCAGCGGGCGGGGAAGCGGGTGGGACTCCTGGTCACGGAGGAGCACAGGGCGACGTATACGGCAGACGTGATTTTGACCTGCGGCAATGGACAGGAGCCCCTGTCCATTGCGCAAAATCTATACGCCGCTCTGCGGGCGTTTAATGAGCACGATATCGACGTGATCTACAGTGAAAGCTTTGCGGATACGGGCCTGGGGGAGGCGGTTATGAACCGCCTGTTAAAAGCCAGCGGCCACCGGGTGATCCGGGAAGATTTGAATCAAACAGAGGGGGACATGTAAATGGACATCACCAGAGCGAGAGAGATTTTAGAAACCCACAACAGAGAGACATTTCATCTCCGCCACGCAGAGGTCGTCAGCGGTGTATTGCGATATTTTGCTGAGGAGTTTGACCCCGGCCGGGAGGAGTATTGGGCCGTGGTGGGGCTTCTGCACGACGTAGATTTTGAGGAACACCCCGACGCCCACTGCGTCAAAGGCGAAGAGATTCTCCGGGGAGAAGGGGTGGACGAGGATATGATCCGCTCCGCCATGTCCCACGGCTGGGGCCTCACGGGGACATCCCATCAGCCGGAGTCTGTGATGGAGAAGATCCTATTCGCCTGTGATGAGTTGACCGGGCTCATCGGAGCGGTGACGCTGATGCGTCCGTCGAAATCTGTGCAGGATTTGGAATTGAGCAGTGTGAAAAAGAAGTTCAAGGACAAAAAATTCGCCGCCGGATGCTCCCGGGACGTAATCCGCCAGGGTGCGGAGATGCTGGGCTGGGAGTTAGACGAGCTAATCCAACGCACCATCACGGCCATGCGGACAATTGAGGGGTGCTAAAAGTAGGGGGCGCGCCCTCGGCGCCCCGCTTGTAAGCGCCCAAATATGCAGACACGGGGCGTCGAAGACGCCGCCCCCTACGATTGTGCGTTGAAAGGAATGGTCATACCTATGGAATCCTACATCCGCCATGCAAGGCCCGCTGATTTAGAAGAAATCCTGCGCATTACGGAGAGTGGGCGGCAATATTTACAAGACCAAGGCCTGTCCCAATGGCAGGACGGCTTCGGGCCAAATCGCACCAGTGTGGAGACCGCCATCCAGGCGGGTCAGGGGTATGTCCTGATTTTCCAAGGGAGTCTGGCGGGCTACGGTTCTCTGATCCCCGGCCCGGACGGGTCGCCGCCCCTCACGGAGGGGCAGTGGGCGGAGGATTATGACACCTACGCCGCCATCCATCAGGTTGCCATCAGCTCGGCCCACCGGGGCAGAGGATTGGCGGCTCAATTTATGCGGGATATGGTCACCGCCGCCAGTGTGCTGGGCTATGAGGACATCCGCATTGACACCCACCGGGGAAATGTGATCATGCAGAAAACCGTCCTCCGGGCGGGATTCACCTACCGGGGCGTCATGTACCTGCCCATCCCCGACGGGGAGCGGCTGGCCTATCAGATTATTTTAGGTTGATATAATATTAGACAAAATATCTTCCACCTCCGGGTAGAGCACCATGGTATGATGGATGCCCATCTTCCGGGCCAGGAAGATTTTTTTGCGGATACTCCCGGCGTCGTCGTAGAGGACGAAGTGGGAACTGATCCCGTCCTGATACGTGAAGTAATAGGCGCAGAGGTCTTGGGAGAAGTAGGATTGGGGGTCTTTTTCCCGAACGAGGGCATACAGTTCCTGGCTGGAGAGCCGCCGTCCCGTACCCTGTTCCGAGGGGAGACAAAAATCCATGGCCACCCGCTCAATATCGAGACAGATCCGCTCTTTCCCGTAGTAGCCGCACACCTCTTGGAGCCGTGCGGTGAGACTGCCGCCGGAGATGGCGGTAGGGATCAGCACGTTTGCCCAGTCACTGTCGGCGGCGTAGGACTCCGGCAGATATAACTGCCCCCCGTGGCGGCGCAGCTTCCCCGACAGAATCGCCGCCGTGGCGTGGAGGGCGGGGGAGGTGCGGCGAAAAGCCAATATCACCCCGTCAAAGCCCCGGTGGATGCACTCTCGGATTACCTGGTTGGCCAAGACGTCGGGGGTGCCGGTGCCGTTTAGCGTCCCGTCTCCGTCGTCGAGCACCATGAATCCGCCCCGGAGGGAGAGGGGGAGGTTGGCCCGAAAGAGACGAAAATCCGGACCAATCCGATAGGCCATGTGGGCCAAGTTCTGGCTCTGTCTCTGGGCGGTTTGGAGATACTCCGGCGGGGCGGCGAGAATCAGTGTGGATTCCACAGGTTGAATCTTCCTTTCTGCTCTGTTTTGTGTTATACTGCTGTTATTGTTTTGGACTGTGTTTCCCCCGCCTTGGGCGGGGGAAACACGAAAAGATATTTCCTATTAAAACTATGAATCAAAGGGGTGCATTATGAGCTTTTCCCCAATCCCGGATATCTGCGTCCGCAATATCTTCTCCGTGACGCCGGAATGGTTGCGGCAAAAGGGGATCACCTTACTCTTGGCAGACCTGGATAACACCTTGTCGCCCTACGGGGAGGATTTGCCGCCGGCGCCTGTTCTGGACTGGATTGCCGGGTGCAGGGCGGCGGGGATTGCACTGTTTATGATCTCCAACACGGGCAACGAAAAACGGGCTGTGGGGTATGCCAAAGCCTGCGAGATGCCTTATATGATCCGGGCGAGAAAGCCCAGCCCGAAAGGGCCGCTGTCTATTATGGCCAAACTGGGGAAAGCCCCGGCGGAGACCGCCTTGATAGGTGATCAGATCTTCACCGACGGCCTTGCGGCCAACCGGGCGGGGATATTATCCATTGTGACCCGGCCCCTGCGGATGGGGCCGTTCCTCCGGTTTCGGTATATTGTGGAACAACCATTTCGCTATCTGTGTAAGGAGAAAAAGCTATGAGCAGATTAAATCAAATCGTCAACGTGTTACAAGACTACGAACTGGACGCCCTGCTCCTCACGGGGCCGATCAACCGCCGGTGGGCCACGGGGTTTAAATCCTCCGCCGGGGCCTTGGTGGCGACCCGTGAGGGGAGTTATTTCATCATTGATGGCCGCTACATAGAGAGCGCAAAAGCCGCAATCCAAGGTGTCGAGGTGATACAGATCAAAGCCGGGCAGAAATACCCCGACGTGGTCTGTGAGATCATCGCCCGCCACGGGGCGGGGCGGCTGGGATTTGAAGAACAGGTGATGGCCCAGGGGACGTATACCACCTATGAGGAAAAACTGGACTGGGAGCTGGTTCCCGCCCAGAAGCTGATGGATACCCTCCGGGCGTCGAAAAGCGCTTCAGAATTGGACCTCATGGGTCGTGCACAGGCGATTACAGACCAGACGTTCGCCGAGATTTTGCCCGTCATCACCCCGGAGATGACAGAGCGGGAACTGGCGGCGGAGATCATCTACCGCCTGCTGAAAAACGGGGCGGATAAGCCGTCCTTTGATCCCATCGTGGTCTCCGGCCCCCGATCCAGCCTGCCCCACGGGTCGCCGGGGGATCACGCCCTGTCTGGCTTTGTGACCATGGACTTCGGCGCCATGTTTGACGGCTACTGCGCCGATATGACGAGAACTATTGCCATCGGCACCGCCACCGACGAGATGCGCAGGGTGTACGATACGGTCTTACAGGCCCAACTGGCGGGGATTCGCGCGGCCCGCGCAGGGACTCCCGGCAAAGAGATTGACGCCGCCGCCCGGCAGGTCATCACCGATGCCGGATACGGGGCGTATTTTGACCACGGATTCGGCCACGGTATTGGCCTGGAAGTCCACGAGGGGATCAACGCAGGCCCCACGGAAGAGCGGATACTCCCAACCGGGGCAGTGATCTCCGCAGAGCCGGGGATTTACCTGCCGGGGCAATTCGGTGTGCGGATTGAAGATATTCTGCACCTGACGGAATTCGGGTCGGAAAACCTGACGAGGAGTCCGAAAGAGTTGATCGTGCTCTAATTGGTATCTCGATTGCGTACAAACAGAGGCCGACGCAAATGCGTCAGCCTCTGTTTTTTTCATGTGAGCTACCTGCCTTTTTTATTTACAAAATAAACTATATTTCACTTTAATTGGAAAGTCAATCGTTTTTGCAAAATTCTATAAACCAAAAAAATGATAGAGTTGCTTTTTGTCAAAATAACGAAAACGGGTTGCGAAAGGGAAAGCCCATCGAAAGATTTGATTATTCTCCAAAGAGACTTGCAAAAATAAAAGAAATACGATAAAATAGTGCGAACGAAATTGACGCAGTGTATTTTAGGAGGAGTAATCTATGATTTCTGCCGGTGATTTTAGAAACGGCATCACATTTGAGCACGATGGAAAGGTCATGCAGATCATTGAGTTCCAGCATGTCAAACCCGGCAAAGGCGCTGCGTTTGTGCGCACGAAGATGAGAAACGTCATCACCGGAACCGTGGTGGAGACCAGCTTCAACCCCTCTGATAAATTTGAACCCGCCTATGTAGAGCGCCGTGAGATGGAGTACAGTTATCAGGACGGCAATTTGTACTATTTCATGAACAACGAGACCTATGAGTTAGAACCCATTGATGGGAGCGTTTTAGGAGATAATTTCCAGTTCGTCATAGAAAACATGCCCTGCACCGTGGCCAGCTACAAGGGGAAGGTGTTCGCTGTAGACCCGCCCAATTTTGTGGATCTGGTGGTAACAGAGTCCGACCCCGGTGTAAAAGGGGATACGGCCACCAATGTGACGAAACCGGCGACGTTGGAGTCCGGTGCGGTGGTCAAGGTGCCGCTGTTCATCAACCCCGGTGAGAAAATCCGGATCGATACCCGCACAGGCGACTATATGGAGCGGGCAAAGGGTTAAGATAGCCCCAAAGGGGATAATTATGTGAATATGAGCAAAAAAAGAGGAGGCGTGGACATGTCTATTGCAAAACGTGTAGCTTATTTGAAAGGTCTGGCGGAGGGTCTGGGTATTGGCGAGGACACAAAGGAAGAAAAAGTCCTAAATGTCATCATCGACATTTTAGAGGACATCGCATTGGAGCTGGAAGATCTACAGGAAGATGTCGAGGCCCTGGATGACGATATCAGCGAGTTGTGCGAAGATATCGAAGAGTTGGAAGACATGATCTTAGACGAGGACGACGAAGACCTGGACGACATGGAAGAGGACGATCATCCCCTGTTTTTCGAGGTCAGATGCCCCAGTTGCAAAAACGAGATCACCATCGACGAGGACGTCCTGGCCCTGGGGGCCATCGACTGCCCAAGTTGCGGTGAGAAGCTGGAATTCGACACGGACGATTCCGGCGACGAATAAGGGAGCAGCAAATTCTGTGATAAAAAACCTGTAACGAATTCGTTACAGGTTTTTGCTTGAAGCCCCCCTTGACATCTCCCGCCCATGTGTTACAATAAAAATGTCCAATCAAGCAGAGTAGGATTGCGCGCGTTTTACCGGGTCTCCGGTAAGCAGTGCCCGTCGAACGGGGAGTTGTCGGCGGGACGAAAAACCAGTATGGTTTGCGGTGCGCACTCCGCATCCCGCTGCTGCATATGGGGAGACACGGGATTCCTCCTTTTATGTGGCGAGAGGCTACATGAAACGGGGGGATTTTTCTATTTCTGGATAGACAATCGTAGGGGCGAACGGTGTTTGCCCGTTATTACAACCCACGGAGGAGAGCAACATGTCAAGCAAATCCATCGCATATATCGACAGCTACACATGGCTGGGGAGCCGCCTGGGATTAGAGCGGATGCGAGAACTTATGGATCGCATGGGAAACCCCCAGGAAGAGATCAAATTCGTCCACCTGGCAGGCACCAACGGCAAGGGCTCCACCGCCTGCTTTTTGGCGTCCATCCTCCAATCCGCCGGGTATAAAACAGGGCTGTATACCTCTCCCTTCATCCACACGTTCCACGAGCGGATGCAAATCGACGGCGTCCCCATCTCCGACGCCGCTCTAGACGAGGTGGTGGATCAGATGCGCCGCCATGCGGATATGATGCCGGATCACCCCACTACGTTTGAACTGACAACAGCCGCCGCTTTTACCTGGTTCGCTCAAGAGAAATGCGATATCGTGGTGCTGGAGACCGGCATGGGCGGCAGTCTGGATGCCACCAATGTGATCTTCTCTCCCGAAGTGGCGGTGATCACCCCCATTGATCTGGATCACATGGAGCACTTGGGGCCAACCGTAGGGGAAATCGCCAAGAGCAAGGCGGGGATCATCAAACCGGGCCGGCCTGTGGTCACGGCGCGGCAGAGGCAGGAGGCCATGGCCGTCCTGACGGAAACTGCGGCAAGGCAGGGGTGTGATCTGACGGAGGTCAATCTTGCGGCGCTGATCCCCGGCCCGTTTTCGTTCAATGGACAGCAGTTTTCTTTTGGCAATCTGACTGACGTCTCTATCCGACTCCTGGGCCGCTATCAGATGGAGAACGCAGCCCTGGCCCTCACGGCGGTGGAGGTCTTGGAAAAACTGGGCTGGAGCATTCCGGAATCCGCCCGGCGGGATGGGTTAGCCGAGGCCCGCTGGCCGGGGCGATTTGAACTGATCGGCCAGGCCCCCGCCGTCATCGTAGACGGCGGTCACAATGCGCAAGGCGCTCGTGCTCTGGCGGAGAATCTGATCCGGTATTTCCCGGGGAACAAAATCGTCTTTGTCATGGGCATCTTGGCGGACAAGGATATGGATGCCATCCTATCCCCCGTCCTGCCTTTGGCAAAGCAGATATACACCATCACGCCGGACAATTCCCGTGCGCTAACGGCAAAAGCATTGGCGGAGCAGATCACGGCACAGGGCGTCCCCGCCCAGGCAATCGGCAGTGTCGCCGCCGCATTGGCTCTGGCGAAGCAGACTGCCGGAACGGACGGGGTCGTGTGTTACTTCGGTTCCCTCTACAGCGTTGCCGCCGCCCGGGATGCATTACTTGCCGGAAATTCAACTACAGGAGACTAAAATGTATGCCCCAAATTCAAAATAAAACAAAACTATTAGTCCATATGGCTCTTTTCGTGGCCCTGGAAATCATATTGAGCCGCTTTTTCTCTATCAATACAGAAATCGTCCGTATCGGGTTTGGCTGGCTGCCCATTGTCGTCATCGCCACCCTGTACGGCCCGGTGATCGCCGGGGCGACCTGGGCCATTGCCGATGTGGTGGGGTTCTTCCTCTTCGGTGCAGGCCTCGGCCCCTATTTTCCCGGCTTTACCTTGACCAACTTCATCGGCGGTGTTGTACTGGGGCTGTTTCTCTATAAGCGCCCGGTGACAGTGGTAAAAATTGTGCTTACCGTGCTCCTCTTATCGGTTTTGAGCCTGGGCCTCAACTCCGTTTGGCTCAACATCCTGTTCGGCAGGGGATTCTGGATCGTCTTCACCAGCCGGATTCTTCAGACGGCAATTCTCGCACCCCTTCAGTTGATCCTGATCTGGGTGGTTGCGGCGGAGAAAAGCCCCACCAGTGAGACGTTACGGCGATTGGCTGTGTAGAATAAACCGGAATACGTATTAAAAATACTTGCATTCCCGCTTGTTTCGTGGTATAATCCAAAAGTCTGTTTATGGAAACCTGTGTTTTCATGTCATCCGAGGCGTTCCTCTGGCGGCAATTGACCGGATTATGAACGGCTTAATCAGAAGGGAGGATGTAAATCATGGATTTGGTAAAAGCGTTAAGCGAACAGTATATGAAATCTGAACTGCCTACAATGAATGTAGGCGATACAGTACGTGTTTCCGTCAAGGTCAAAGAGGGGAGCCGCGAGAGAGTCCAGGTGTTTGAGGGCATCATCATCGCCAGAAAGCACGGCGGCATCAACGAGACCATCACTGTGCGCCGGATCTCCTACAACGTAGGATGCGAGAAAGTGTTCCCTGTCCACAGCCCCACCATCGTGGGCGTCGAGACCGTCAGACGCGGTAAAGTCAGAAGAGCCAAGCTCTACTATCTGCGTGACCGCGTGGGTAAGAGAGCGAAAGTCAAGGAAAGAATATAGTACCCCTCTGGGTATGCAATCTCAAAAAGCGCCTTGCAAACCACCGTTTGCAGGGCGTTTTTCCAAAGAGCTGTTTTCTGTATTTCCCCGCCGAAGGCGGGGAAATACAAGGCGGTTACGTTTAAGGCGGCACAACCATGAAAACATTCAATGTCAAGGCGTTGTATATCTACAAATTTATAAGCCAATGCCTGCCTATCTATGCGTTTTATACGATTTTGTTCATCCAACGGGGGAAATCAGTCACTGATATTGCCATACTAATCGCACTTTGGAGTGTGTTTAGCATCGTATTTGAAATTCCATCCGGCATTTTAGCAGATCGATGGAACAGAAGAAATATGCTCGCCATAGCGGCTGTATTACAGGGCGTATGCTTTATTATATGGTTTTTCTCACACACGTTTCTCCTGTTTGCCCTGGGATTTGTCTTTTGGGCGATTGCAGGCGCATTTGCCTCCGGCACGGAAGAGGGATTGATCTATGATAACTTAAAGAGCGATGGCCGTGAAGCGGACTTCACCAAGGTGTATGGGAGAGCCCAATTCTATGCAAATATAGGCACAATTGCAGGAATCGCATCGGCGGGTATTATGGTGAGTTTTATCAGCATTGAGGCAATTGCACTTCTATCTGCGGCAATCTGTTTCATCAATGTCATATTTGCCCTGCAACTCAGAGAGAAAAACTTTTATGCAGAGGGATTAAATGGAGAGGCCGCAGGTCTTTTTGAAACATTGAAAGATGCGGGTAGTTTTATCAAGGGGAGCGGGGTTGCTCTGGTCTCCATTTTGTTTTTAGTGCTCTTTGCAAGCCTTGGCGGGTATCTGGATGAATTTGACGCCCTCATTATCAATGACTTTCAAATCAACAAAATCTGGGTGAGTGTGATTCTAACGGTCAGATTTGCGTTCATTGCGCTGGGTGACCTCCTGGCACCGATTGTACAAAAAAAGATTTCTTCCCTCAAGCAGATATTTCTTCTGGGCGGTCTGGCGTGTATTTTTCTTACAATCTTTGCCGCGCTATGGAATCAGTATGCCATTCTCATTTTTGGCGTTGCATTTATGGGCATGGCGATTACGGAGATTCTGTTGGTAAATGCGCTGCAAAACGAGATCAAAGCAGAGGGCCGCGCGACAGTGATGTCGTTCTATGGCATTGGACAAAATATAGCAATGATCTGCTTTAGCTTGATCTTTGCACTGTTGGCGGGGATATTTACCCTGCAACAGGTCTATCTCATCATATCTATTTACGGAATTGTCGGTGGGGTGAGCTTTTATCTGCTGTCCAAGATAATCAGAATCAAAGCCTAGCCTGTGAAACAAGCCAACGAGAGGGATACGCATATGTCAATTGAAATGAATATTCAATGGTTCCCCGGCCACATGACCAAGGCCCGCCGGATGATGGAAGAACAAGTCCGCATGGTGGACGCGGTCTGCGAGATCGTGGACGCCAGGATCCCCGAATCCAGCCGGAATCCGGAGATCGCGGACATGGTGGGGGATCGCCCACGGGTGATGATCTTAAACCGGGTGGATCAAGCCGACCCGGAGATCACCAAGGCGTGGGCGGCCTATTACCGGGAAAAAGGCTACGCTGTCCTGGAGACGGACAGCCAGAGCGGTAAGGGCGTTGACGCCTTTGGCCCGCTCTTGAAAAAACTGCTCCACCACAAGATCGAGCAGAACAAGGCAAAGGGGATGATCGGAAAACCTTTGCGGGCCATGGTGGTGGGGATACCCAACGTGGGGAAGAGTTCCTTCATCAACCGGGTGGCCAAACGCCGGGCGGCCATCGCATCGGATCGGCCCGGGGTGACCCGGGGCAAGCAGTGGATTCGCATCGACGAGGGGCTGGAACTCCTGGATACCCCCGGGATTCTATGGCCCAAGTTCGACAATCAGACCGTGGGGGAGAACCTGGCCTTTACGGGGGCCGTGAAAGATGATATCTTAGACCGGGAGACCCTGGCGGCCAACCTCCTGCTCCGTCTGCGAGAGAGTTGCTCGGATCGGATTGGGTCGCGGTATAAGTTTCAGCCCGATCCCGAAGCCGACGGTTACACCCTCCTAGAGACGGCGGGGCGGAAACGTGGATTTTTAATCTCTGGCGGCGAGGTGGACTTAGAGCGCATGGCCGCCGTATTATTGGACGAGTTCCGAGGCGGGAAATTGGGACGCATTACGTTAGAGTATCCGCCGGTGGGAGAAGACGCCACGCCCGCTCAATCTGGATAACGCGGGTTATAAACTGTGAGGAGAAAACACCCGCCGCCTGCGGGCGGCACGGTCTTTGCGAAAGAGGGCGGGGCTGAAAGCTCCTTCGTCTTTGCCCTCTTTTGTAAAGAGGGTGGCTCCGCAGAGCCGGGTGTTTGCCTGATACGCAGATGATTTATAATGAGAGTGAGGAACAACATGACTGATCTCTGGGCGTTAGAACGCAGTTTGCACACAGACGGCTATACCGCCATCTGCGGCGTGGATGAGGCGGGGCGTGGCCCCTTGGCGGGGCCTGTGGTGGCTGCCGCTGTGATCCTGCCGAAAGATGCGGAACTGCCGGGTCTTGGGGATTCCAAGAAGCTGACGGAACAACAGCGGGAAGCGCTATTTGAAGAGATCCAAGCCATAGCCCTGGCCTACGGCATCGGCCACGCTGACGTAGAGGAGATCGACCAGGTGAACATCCTCAATGCCACCTATCTGGCCATGAACCGGGCCATTGCGGCCTTAGATATCCCGCCGGAGCTCTGTCTCATCGACGGGAACCGGTCGGATGGGATCAAGTACCCAAACAGATGCATCGTCGGCGGCGACGGGGTCTGCGCCAGTATTGCGGCGGCCTCGATCCTGGCAAAAGTGACACGGGATCGGTTCATGGTGGAGTTGCACCAACAGTACCCCCAATACGGTTTTGATCGCCACAAGGGCTACCCCACCAAGGCCCATTACACGGCGCTGGATACATACGGCCCCGCCCCGGTACATCGACGGACATTTTTGCGCAAATGGGAGGCTGGAAGATGATTAAAAAACTGATCGGCACATGGGGCGAAGAGCGGGCCGCGGACTATCTGCGGGGGAAAGGCTATCGGATCGTCGCCACGGGCTACCGCTCCCGGTACGGGGAGATTGACCTCATCGCCGCAGATCAGGATTATGTGGCTTTTGTAGAGGTCAAGACGAGAAAAGACGGCGACTTCTCCGAGGCGTGGGAGGCCGTGAACAGACAAAAGCAACGGAAACTCCGCCAGACGGCCCAACTGTGGCTCATAGAGAACGAGTCGGAACTGCAGCCCCGCTTTGATATTATGGAGGTCTACGCCCCACTGGGTGTGGATACGAAAGACCCGAAAATTGTCCACTGGGAGGACGCATTCCAATGAAACTGCCCCTGTTTGACGCCCACTGCGATACCCTGTTCGCCATGCGGGACACGGGACAGGCCATAGAGCGAAATAATTTACATGTAGATTTAAATCGGGCGGAGCGGTATACGCCCTACGCCCAATTTTTCGCCCTCTTCGGATTCCACGGCAGACAGTGTTTTGACGCCGAATACAAGCTATTCCAAGGCGCTCTTGCAAACCATCCAGACCGCATGATCCACTGCCGCACCGCTGACCAGGCGAGGGCGGCGGCCCGGAGCGGGAAGATCGCCGCCTTTTTATCCATCGAGGGCGCAGAGCTTATCGAATGCAGCTTGGATCAACTCCGGGAGGCCCATGGACTGGGTGTGCGGATGCTGACCTTGACCTGGAACAACCCCAACGGGTTGAGCGGGACCAATGTCCAGGAGTCGGAGCGGGGGTTGTCCCATTTAGGGCGGCAGTTTGTGCGCACCTGTGAGGAGCTGGGCATCATCGTAGATGTGGCCCATCTATCGGAGCCGGGGTTCTGGGACGTGGTGGAGGTGGCCCGCAAACCCTTTATCGCCAGCCACTCCAATGCGAAACACATATGCCCCCACAGCCGGAACCTGACGGATGATCAATTTCGTGCGCTGATTGAGGCAGGCGGGGTTGCGGGGATCAATTTGTATACTGATTTTTTGGGAGAAGACCCCGATACGGACACGGTAATCGCCCATATAGAGCACTTTTTGAGCTTGGGCGGGGAGCGATCCATCGCCTTTGGCGCCGATCTGGACGGCTGTGACCAATTGCCCCGGGGGATTCGCGGCATCCAGGACATGGAGAAAATCGGTGGGCGAATGTTGCAAAAGAACTACCCAGAATCGCTCATATATGATATATTTTATCACAACCTAATGAGAGTAGTGGATGACGTATGCGGTATTTAAGCACGAGAGACAAGTTAGTACGGGTCACAGCGGCGGAGGCGATTGCCAAGGGCCTAAGTGATGAAGGGGGCCTGTTTGTCCCAGAGGTTCTGCCCAGTTTATCCGAGGGACAGATTCAATCTATGTGTGCCATGCGCTATCAGCAGCGGGCGGTGTATATTATGAGCGCCTTTTTGAAAGATTTTTCCGCCGCCGAACTCACGGAGTTTGCGACGAAGGCCTATAGTGACAAAAACTTCTCTGCGCCCCAAATCGCGCCTCTGAAGACATTGACAGGTGACACCTGGTTTTTGGAGCTGTGGCACGGCCCCACCTCGGCCTTTAAAGACATGGCCCTCCAGATGTTACCCCATCTGTTGACCGCCTCCCTGCAAAAGACGGGAGAGACGCGTAAGGTCTGTATTCTCGTAGCCACCTCCGGCGACACGGGTAAGGCCGCCCTAGAGGGCTTTTGCGATGTAGATCGGACGAAAATACTGGTCTTTTACCCCCAAGATGGGGTCAGTGATGTCCAGAGACTCCAGATGGTCAGTCAATCCGGTGGCAATGTGGGTGTCTCGGGTGTGGTAGGGAACTTTGATGACGCCCAGACAGGGGTCAAGCAGATCTTTGGAGATCCGGTGCTAAAGCATGTCTCTTCGGCGGCGGGATATGTCCTCTCCTCGGCCAACTCCATCAATTGGGGACGATTATTGCCCCAGATCGTCTACTATGTATCGGCCTATTGTGACTTGGTGCAGGCGGGGCGGATCGCCTTGGGAGACCCCGTCAATGTCTCGGTGCCCACGGGGAATTTTGGCAATATTTTGGCGGCGTTTTATGCCAAGAAAATGGGACTGCCCATCAACAAGCTCATCTGTGCATCCAATGAGAACAATGTGTTGACGAACTTTATCCGTACCGGGACCTATGACCGGAACCGGCCCTTCCACAACACCTTGTCCCCCTCTATGGATATCCTGGTATCCAGCAATCTGGAGCGGCTTCTGTTTGCCCTGTCGGGGGAGAGCGATGTGATCACAGCCGCCTATATGGCGGAGCTCAATAAGACGGGGCGGTATACGGTCACGCCCCAGATTAAGCGGGAGATCGACCAGATCTTTTGGGCGGATTACTGCGACGATGAGAAGACGAAAAAGGTCATATACGCCACCTATCGGAAATTCGGCTATCTCATCGATCCCCACACCGCCGTGGCATTCGATGTGCTCAACCACTACCGCCACGATACGGGAGACAACACACCCGCTATTGTGGTCTCTACCGCCAGCCCCTATAAATTCGCCGACAGCGTATTGGACGCCTTGGGCCAGTGGGGAAGAGAGGAGGGGCTGGAACTCATCGACCGCCTGGCCAGTGTGACGGGGACGATCCCGCCTATGCCGCTCTTAGGACTCAAAGGCAAACGTGTCCGGTTCGACCAAGTGATCTATAAAGAGGCAATGCCCCAGGCGGTTATGGATTTTTTGAAGTAGGGGATTGGTGACAGCAACATTTCCGTATGAAAGCCTCCTTTCGTAAAGGCAGTAGCGATAAAACTTTTCCGAAAACGCCCTCCGCTTTTTCTTGCAATCTTCTTTCCAATACTATATGATGTATCCGTATAGACAGATGTTACTAGATACGGAGGATGCGGCAATGGCAAAGAAAGAAGCTAATTTTGACGTATACATACAGGAACAATTGCGTGACGCGAAAATAGAATTTTCGGTACAAGGTAGTACCGTCCATGAGATAAACGAAGCCCTAAAGACTGCTTCCAAACGGCAAACAGGCAAGGGTGGCTATCCAGAATTTGTTGCTATCGTAGGCGAATATGTGCTTGTCGGCGAAAACAAGCCGGATAGAAGTTTGCTTTGTCAACGGGATAGCGAGGACAATATTTCGCTCGAAGTTAAGGCAACCGAAGAGTATGCCCTCAATGGTGCGCTGTGGTATGCAAAACGCATTATTGAAAAAACCAGTTTCAAAAAAGTGTTTGCGTTCGGCAATGCGGGCGATAGCAAGCACCATATTTTGCAACCGCTTTTTGTCGGTGTAGACGGCCACGTTGAGTTAGATGAAGTGCAGACGTTTGAGAATTTTTCGGCTGATAATATTGAGGAGTATTACCGCCGTATTGTCTTAGGCGAAACGCCACCCGAGGATGTCGAGTTAGGTGAAGTATTAAAACACGCAAAGACGTTACACGAATACCTCCGCACATTTGGCAGTTTAGGTGAGGACGAAAAGCCACTTGTTGTGTCGGCGATTTTGCTTGCCCTGCGTGAGGAAAAAGAAAAGAATTTTCAGATTGACATGCTTAACGGTGACACTCACGTCACAGACGGCAGTAAGTTGTTTAAGGCTCTTGAAAGTTGCTTTGCCCGCGCACAAGTCGGCCCCCAGATGAAACGTGATAGAATACTCAATCAGTTTACGCTTATCAAAGACCGCCCGAAGTTAAATGCCAAAGTGCCAACGCTTGGCGATAAAACACCTCTACGTTACTTTACTGAGTTTATTCGTGAGAATATTTTTAACGCCGTTATCAGTAATTCTGGCGAGGATTTTTTGGGGCGTTTTTATAGCGAGTTTGTGTCCTATTCTGGCGGCGATGGACAAGCTTTAGGTGTCGTTCTCACACCTAGTCATATTACCGACCTGTTTTGTGACTTAGTAGACTTGAAACCCGATGATGTGCTGTTCGATCCCTGCTGTGGTACGGGCGGCTTTTTGGTGGCGG
Source organism: Oscillospiraceae bacterium (assembly GCA_009780435.1). Taxonomy (GTDB): domain Bacteria; phylum Bacillota; class Clostridia; order Oscillospirales; family Oscillospiraceae; genus WRAB01. The sequence continues at coordinate 30,534 of WRAB01000006.1, forward strand.
GCATGTATCGCCTGTTTGAAATGGCACAGGATGAACACGCAAAAAACAATGTCAAAGAAAAACAAATCCACGGCATAGAAGACCGAGAAGATATGTTCGCCATTGCCACTACCAACATGATTTTTCGTGGCGATGGGCGCAGCAATCTTGAGTGTGGAGATTTTTTCACCTACAATCCGTCTGAACTCCAAATCAGCAGGGAAGCAACGGTTGGGCTGATGAATCCACCCTATTCACAGGGAAGCAAGGAGCATCCGGGGCTATATGAGATTTGTTTCATTCGCCACTTGCTGGATAGCCTTGTAAAAGGCGGACGGACGGCTGTTATCGTGCCTGTTTCCACCATGATTGGCAAGTCAAAAGAGGAAAAGGAAGTCAAAAAGGAACTGCTCAAACGCCATACGCTGGAAGGTGTAATAAGTTGCAATAAGAATACATTCTATGGCGTGGGAACGGTGCCGTGTATTGCGATATTTACTTGCGGCGTGTCGCACCCAAAAGATAAGTTGGTGAAGTTCGCCAATTTTGAAGATGATGGTTTTGTCGTGAAAAAACATATCGGGTTGGTTGAGACAGAGCGGGCCAAAGACCGCAAGAGTTATCTGCTCGACTGCTGGCGTGGCAAAGTTGAAGATGTACCGAGTAAATTCATGGTGCAGACTGTCGTTGAAGACACAGACGAGTGGATTCATGCGTTTTACTATTACAACGATGAAATTCCAACGGAACAGGACTTTATGGATAGCATTGCCGACTACCTGACTTTTGAGTTCAATATGATAACCCGTGGACGTGGGTACCTGTTCGAGGAGGATAGTAGAGATGCTTGCGTTGAGAGATAGGGAGTGGTTACCGTTTTATTTTAACGAAATCTTTAGTCAAATTCAACGTGGGAAGCGCTTAAAGACTGCTGACCATATAAATGGAACTATGCCATATGTTTCAGCGAGCACGACGAATAACGGCGTCGATGGCTTTATCTCAAATACGACAGGGGTTCGCATATTTAATCATTGCCTGACAGTTGTTAATATCGGAAATGTTGGGAAGTCTTTATACCACAACTATGAATTTGTAGCCAGCGACAATGTTACAGCATTAAAAAATCCAGCGATTAATCGGTGTGTTTATTTGTTTTTAGCGCCTATTGTTTCGCGGCTTGAAGAAAAATATGATTATGGCAGAATTATAAATGATACTCGTATTAATAAAGAAATCATGTTGCTACCTGTAACCGCTGGCGGCAACCCAGATTGGAAGTTTATGGCGGATTACATCCGTGAGCGTGAACAGAGGTTTGTGCAGCGATATGTTGAACATGCTGAACAGATTTTGCATGAGTGTAATTCCAAAAATGTCACGCCTCTTGCAGAGAAAATGTGGGGCGAATTTGCACTGTCCAGTGGTTTTTCAATACAATCGACGTCTAGTAGCATTGATAAAATAAAGCTTGCACAAGGCGATGGCATGTATCCGTATTTAACTCGTACAGATAGAAATAATGGTATAGATAGTTTTGTGTGCAGTCAAAAGAACTATGCACTCGATGAAGGGAATTGCATAACAATCGGCCTTGATACACAGACGGCGTTTTATCAACCTATTGCCTTTTATACAGGGCAAAATATCCAAATCCTGCGCAATGACAACTTGAATAGATATACCGCAAAATTTCTTTTGCCATTGTTGAAAAATCTGCTTACGATTTTCAACTGGGGGAGTTCTGGCGCAACCTTAACACGCTTGCGGAGAAGTAAAATTTTACTGCCTATTGATGACAACGGAAAGCCCGATTGGGCATACATGGAGCAATATGCGAAGTCAGTGACTAGGCAGCAAGTGCAGATGTATTTGACGCATGTGAAGGCAAAGCAGGATTATATCGTTTCTTAAGCCGCACGGATAATCCGCAATAAGGGCGGCCAATGGCCGCCCCTACGTGTCTTGTTGTGCTATTTTGCAACAAAGGTGCCGCAGAACGTATCAGTTTCAAACACGCTCTCACGGGCTTGGTTTTCCACCGTGATATGATCGGCGTGACAGGTGAGGTCTGCGCTGTTGTAGACACAGGTAGTCACTTCACAACTGATGCCGGGTAATTTTGGGGCCTGGGTGCTCATCATTTGCGCTCCTTTTCTATCATCTGCGGGATATATACTCCCGTGCCTATTTTGTCTCGGAGCGAATCCGAATATACCGGAGGATAACATGTCTCTTTATGCCATTGGCGATCTCCATCTCTCTCTCTCTGCGGACAAACCTATGGATGTGTTTGGCGGGCGGTGGGAGCAATATATGGAAAAAATAAAAATTGGATTTTCCCATCTGAAGTCAGATGACGTGACCGTCCTCTGCGGAGATATCACCTGGGGGATGCATCTGGAGGACTGTCTGGCGGATTTTCAATATATTGATCATCTGCCGGGGAAAAAGATCATCCTCAAGGGCAACCACGACTACTGGTGGACGACTGCGACCAAAGCGGGCCGGTTTTTCGAGGCCTACGGCCTGACCAGTATTGCGCTCCTCCACAACAACTGCCACTTCTACGAAGGTGTCGCTATCTGCGGTACCCGTGGCTGGTTCTACGAGGAGGAGACACACGGGGAACACGATAAGAAAATCCTAAACCGGGAAATCATGCGCCTGGAGGCGTCTCTCAAGGCGGCGGGAGATCGGGAGAAACTCTGCTTCCTCCACTATCCGCCCCGGTACAGAGACTACGTCTGCCGGGAGATCATAGACGTGATGGCGGCCTATGGGGTGAAGCGGTGCTTTTACGGCCATATTCACGGCTCCGGGTTCAAACACGCCGTGGAGGGCCTGGTGGAGGGGATCGTGTATAAGATGGTCTCCGCCGACGCCGTCCAGTTTTCCCCGTATAAAATCTTGTGAAAACAGGCAAGGCAATTGTTCTGCTCTCGCCTGTAACATACCTTCATATGCCTATAATTCGCAAAGCACATCTTCTATATTGCTGTTTAGCTTCCAAACATTATCGCAAAAATTACTCATAAGGATTGTTAAAATGCCATTGTCCTGCCGGCGGGATATAAAACTGATGCCCGGATCCATGCCTTGGAAAAATGGGGTATTGCCTTTCAGCCAAAGCCCAAACCCATATCTCGCGCCATCTTCATCAGACGCCTGTAGGGCGGTCATGGTTTTTACGGTTTCCTCGCTGACAATGTCTCCGGCTAAGAAGTGTTTCCAATATCGCTCCACATCATCTACTGTTGTATACATCCCACCTGCTCCATCACTTTTTGCATTGGTGCTGTAGATATTTGTGAAATACTCGCCACGCTCTTTGTCATAGATGTAGGCGGTTGCACAATTTGCAGGCAAGCGGTCAAGTTCATAATATCCTGTACGTTTCATGCCGTATGGCTCGAAAATCAACTTGGCAAGATATTTGTCAAAATCCATGCCAGTAGCTTTTTCAATTATCATGGCGAGTACAGTATATCCTGTGTTGTTATATTGAAATTTCTCGCCGGGATTGTACATCATAGGCCTGTCAATAAATGTGGGTATCATGTCCGACGGCTTACGCATAAGGTAGCTTGGGAACTCTGCCCACAATTCCGACATATCATCCATCACAGATTCATCAAAATAATCTGGTATGCCTGATGTATGGTTGAGAAGTTGGCGGACGGTAATTTGGGGCGAAATTTGCTTTAGGCCAAAATCCAACCATTCACCAATCGTGCTTTCAAGTGAAAGTTTTCCAGTTTCTATTAGCTTCATTATGCCAGTGGCAACGAAAGCCTTGCTGCCAGAAGCCACCTCAAATATCGTGTCTGTATTGATTGGTCTTCTGTTGGGCAAATCAGCGTAGCCATACGCCTTTTTGAAAAGGGATTCTCCATTTTTGCTAACAGAAACAACGCCGTTGAAGTCGCTCCCTATCAAGTGTTCTATTTTTTTCATCGCAATCATTCCTTTATTTTGTACGTAGTGTTCTGCCTTTACGCTCTCGACAGGTATGTCACCGCTGACATCTTTTCTCCGTGCCGACTGACAAGGCATCGACAAAATATTGGGAGCGACCTGGTGATTATAACATGCCTAAAGCAACAAAGTCACGAACAAATAAAAAATATTTTCCTGCTTTTTTGTGCAATAGTATTTGCAATTTTTGGTGTGATCTGATACAATATAATATGTGTGTAATGACCGGGGGACGAGCAACTCCGCCGAGATAACAAATACAGACGGCCCCATACGGGGATCATTTTTAGGAGGCAGGCGTACATGAAGGTAAACGGCGTGAACGAGAAAGAGAAAAATACCGTCGAGGTGATTGTCGAGGTGGATGCGGGCACCTTCGATCAGGCCTTGGAGAAGGTCTATCGGAAGAACAGGGGCAGTATCATGATCCCCGGCTTTCGCCCGGGCAAGGCGCCCAGAAAAATGGTGGAGCGGATGTACGGCGCTTCCGTCTTCTACGAGGATGCCATCAATGAGCTGGCACCTGACGTCTTTGCCGATGCGGTAAAGGATCAAAACCTCCGGACAGTGGGTCAGCCCAGTGTTGACAATGTGGATGTGTCTGATGACAAAGTCCTCACGCTGACCTTTATCACGGCGGTCTATCCCCAGGTGACTTTGGGCGAATACAAGGGTCTCTCTGCGGAAAAACCCGTGGAGACGGTGAAGAAGAAAGATATTGATCAAGAGCTGGAAATGCTCCAGAAGCGCAACGCCCGGATCGCATCTGTGGAGCGGGCCGCAAAGGACGGCGATACGGCGGTTATCGACTTTGAGGGCTTTTTAGAAGGCATACCCTTTGAGGGCGGCAAAGGCGAGGGCCACGAGTTGATCTTGGGTTCCAACTCCTTTGTACCCGGCTTTGAAGAGCAGGTCGTGGGCATGAAGACCGGCGGCGAGAAAGAGATCGCCATCACCTTCCCGGAGGACTATGCCGCCGATTTGGCGGGTAAAGACGTGATCTTTAAAGTCAAGTGCCAAGAGGTCAAAGAGCAGATCCTACCGGAGCTGGATGACGAGTTTGCCAAAGACGTGTCCGAGTTTGACACGTTGGAAGCATATAAAAAGAACATCAAGACCCGCCTGACAAAAGAGCGGGCAGACCGTGCCGACGCACAGTACAAAGACGATATCATGAAGCAGGCAGTGGAGAACATGTCCGTAGAAGTTCCCGACGCCATGGTGGATCAGACGTTAGACAACATGATGCAGGAGTTCTACTACAACATCTCCTCCCAGGGCATGGATCCGGAACAGTATCTGGGCATGATGGGTATGAACGTAGAGGGCTTCCGGGAGAGCAGTCGTGGAACGGCTGAGGCCCGGGTCCTGACAAGACTCCTCTTAGACGCCGTCATCGACGCCGAGGCAATTGCCGTATCAGATGAAGAATTGGAAGCGGAATACGCCAGATTAGCGGAACAGTACGGCGTGGAGATCGACATTGTCAAAAAGCGCGCCGACGCCGATCTGCTCACAGAGGACTTGAAACGCCAAAAGGCCGCCGATCTGATCTGTGACAGCGCTGTCGAAGGGGCGAAAACGCCGGTCAAAAAGGCCGCAGAGAAAGAAGAACCCGCCGAGAAAGCGCCTGCAAAAAAGACACCGGCAAAGAAAGAACCCGCCCCAAAAGCCGCAGAGAAGAAAGCGCCGGCCAAGAAGGCCGCAGAGAAAAAAGAACCGGCGAAAAAGACCACCAAAGCAAAGAAAACAGAGGCGGCAGAATAATATACTGTCCCCTTGGCTACGATTTGTAACTAGGCGAGTGGCTGCACTCGCCTAGAATTGTAAAGATCAATAAACCCGATTTTTGTCGCTTTTTGCGCCAATGATTAAGGAGGAAACGATGCACATGAGTTTAGTACCATATGTGGTGGAACAGACCAGCAGGGGCGAGCGCTCTTATGATATCTACTCCAGACTGTTAAATGACCGGATTGTTTTTCTATCCGAGGAAGTCAACGATGTGACCGCCAGCTTAGTGGTAGCCCAGTTGCTCTATCTGGAGGCGCAGGATCCGGATAAGGACATTCAGTTCTACCTCAACAGTCCCGGCGGATCCATCACCTCAGGGATGGCCATCTATGACACCATGCAATATATCAAGGCGGACGTGTCCACCATCTGTATCGGTATGGCGGCGAGTATGGGGGCTTTCTTGCTCTCTGCGGGGACGAAGGGCAAGCGCTTGGCCCTCCCCAACGCCGAGATTATGATCCATCAGCCCTCCGGCGGGAGCCGGGGGCAGGCCACGGACATCCAGATCCAGGCCGAACGGATTCTCAAAATGAAGAAGAACTTAAACAAGATTTTGGCCGAAAATACCGGGAAGCCCCTAGAGGTCATCGAGCGGGACTGTGAGCGGGACTTCTTCATGAGCGCCCAAGAGGCCGTGGACTACGGGATCATTGACAAAGTGATCCATCAGCGGTAGCTCTTAAGAAAGGAATCAACCAAGCCTATGCCTAGAAATAACGATACAAAGATGCTGCGGTGCTCCTTCTGCGGCAGGCAGGAAAGTCAAGTAGATCGCCTGATTTCAGGGGATCAGGGCGTGTATATTTGCAATGAGTGCGTGGATCTCTGCCTGAACTTCTTAGAGGACGGGCTCCCCCACGGGGAACAGTTCATTTCTCACGGGCCGTCGGAGGTGACGTTTTCGGGGAAACTGCCAAAGCCCATGGAGATTCGTGCCGTCTTGGACGAGTATATTGTTGGACAAGACAGGGCCAAGGTGGCCCTGTCTGTGGCCGTGTACAACCACTATAAACGGATTTTATTTGACGGTGGCGACGTGGAACTGCAAAAAAGCAATATCCTGCTCATCGGGCCCACAGGGAGCGGCAAGACCCTCTTTGCCCAGACTTTGGCCCGGGTATTGGAGGTACCCTTCGCCATCGCCGACGCCACCACCCTGACTGAGGCGGGATACGTGGGCGACGACGTGGAGAATATCCTGGTCCGCCTCCTCCAGGCCGCCGATTTCGACGTGGAACTGGCCCAGCGGGGGATCATCTACATTGACGAGTTGGACAAAATCGCCAGACGGAGCGAGAATACCTCCATCACACGAGACGTGTCCGGCGAGGGTGTCCAGCAGGCGCTCTTGAAAATCCTGGAGGGGACTGTGGCCAATGTGCCGCCCCAGGGCGGACGCAAGCACCCCCACCAGGAGTTTATCCACATCGACACTTCCAATATCTTGTTCATCTGTGGCGGCGCCTTCGATGGGCTGGAGAAGATCATCGAGAGCCGCATGAATAAAAGGAGCATGGGCTTTGGCGCGGAAATTCGGGGCAAGAAGGACAAGGACGTGGGCGAGATTTTACAGCATGTCCAGTCCCACGACCTGCTCAAATTCGGAATTATCCCGGAACTCATAGGTCGAATGCCTGTGATTACACCCCTCCAATCCCTCGGCAAGGCAGAGTTGGTACAGATTCTTACGGAGCCGAAAAATGCGCTGATCAAGCAGTACAAGGCCTTGCTCGGCTATGACCGTGTGGCCCTCAACTTTGAGCAGGCGGCCATCGAGGCCGTCGCCGATCAGGCCATCGCCATGGAGATCGGTGCGCGGGGGTTGCGCAGTGTGCTGGAGGGGGTCATGTTGGATGTCATGTATGCCGCACCGTCAGAGAGCAATATTGACACCATCACCATCACCGAGGCCAACGTGACAGAGAAAACACCGCCGGAAATCACCCGGAAAAAAGTAGAGATCAACGTCCCCGGCCCGGAAGAAAACGTATCATAAATTCGTAGGGGGCGCACAGTGTGCGCCCGCTTGTCCCAGATCAGCGAGGTAAAAAACGAGTATGAACCAACCAGTATTTGAGGGAATTGCCCTCCCCATGGTCGCCCTGCGGGGGATGACGGCCTTTCCCAAGATGCTCCTCCACTTCGACGTGGAGCGGAGCATGTCCGTTGCGGCAATCAACGCCGCGTTGAACGGTGATCAGAAGATTTTTCTTCTGACCCAGCGAGATATTTTCGACGAGGCCCCCACAGAGGAGGGCCTATACACCGTGGGTACGATTTGTATCATCAGGCAGATCCTCCGGGTACCGGGCAACGGGATGCGGATCATGGTAGAGGGGCTCACCAGAGCGACCCTCTCCGGCACGATATCCCAGAGTCCGTATTTTATCGCCCAGGTGCATCCGGCGATGGATGCGCCCATGGCGCGTTATACCAGCCGTACCGAGGCCCTACTCCGCCAATGTCAGGAGCTGTTTGACTTCTATACGGCCCTCATCGGCAATCAGAGCGAGACCATGCTCACCGCCATGGCCAGTGATGATCCGGGCTATGTGGCGGACTACATTGCCCAGAATATTTTCATCCGCCACGAGGAGAAGCAGGAGATATTAGAGGAAATCCGCCCCGTCGCCCGCCTCAAGCGGATGGTTGGAATCTTAAGTCGCGAGGTGGAGATTTTAGAGATCAAAAACGATCTCCAAGAAAAGACCAGCCAGCGGATGAACCAGAGCCAACGGGACTATTATCTCCGGGAACAGGCAAAAGTCATCCGGGCGGAGTTGGGCGAAGGAGACGAGAGCGACGACGAGTTAGATGACTACAGAACCCGCGTATTGCTTCTAGACCTCCCCGAGGAACACGAGGAGAAATTGCTCAAAGAGATCAATCGCTTGGCCAAGCAGCCTTACAGTTCATCCGAGGCCTCTGTGATTCGAAACTATCTGGACACTGTCCTGGATTTGCCCTGGAATACCCTCACGAAAGAGCGGGTGGATATTGATGCCGCACGCAGGGTCTTAGAAGCAGATCACTACGGCATGGATAAGATCAAAGCGCGGATTATTGAGTTTCTGGCCGTCCGGAAGCTGGCGCCTGAGGTGAAAGGCGGGATACTCTGTTTTGTCGGCCCGCCGGGGGTGGGCAAGACCAGTGTCGCCGAGAGTATCGCCCGGGCATTGGGGCGCCGGTTTGCCCGGCTATCCCTGGGTGGCGTCCACGACGAGGCGGAGATTCGGGGGCACAGGAAGACATACGTCGGCTCTATGCCAGGACGGATCATGGCCGCCGTGCAAAAGGCCGGGAGCAGAAATCCGTTGCTTTTACTGGACGAGATCGACAAGCTGGGCCGGGATCACCGGGGCGACCCGGCAGCGGCCCTCTTAGAGGCCTTAGACAGCGAGCAAAATAACACCTTCCGGGATCACTACCTGGAACTGCCCTTTGATCTCTCACAGGTGCTGTTCGTCACCACTGCCAACACCCGTGACACCATCCCCCGGCCCCTGCTGGATCGGATGGAGATCATCGACCTGGGCAGTTATACCGATGAAGAAAAGTTGCAAATCGCCAAGCGACACCTGCTCCCGAAACAGCGAAAACGTCACGGCCTTACGGCGCGACAACTCCGCCTGTTAGATGATGTCCTGCGGGACATGATTGCGGGCTACACCAGAGAATCCGGGGTGCGCCAGTTGGAGCGGGAACTTGCCACCATCTGCCGCAAGGCGGCCACGTTTATCGCGGACGGCAAGGGGAAGCGTGTCAGCATCACCGCGGAGAGTCTCCACGAGTTCCTCGGTGTCCGCAAGTATAAAATTGAGGCCGTGAGTCCCGTGGATGAGGTGGGCTTGGCCAAGGGTCTGGCCTGGACACGGGTCGGCGGCGAGATTTTAGAGGTGGAAGTCAGCGTGTTGGACGGCACGGGCAAGCTGGAACTCACCGGCAACCTGGGGGATGTGATGAAGGAGTCCGCCAAGGCCGCCTTGAGCTACATCCGCTCCCGGACGGGGAAATTGGGGATCGACAAAGAATTCTATAAGACCAAAGACATTCACCTCCACTTTCCGGAAGGGGCGATCCCCAAAGACGGCCCCTCCGCCGGAATCACCATTGCCATCGCCATGATCTCCGCCCTCACGGGTGCGCCTGTGCGACGGGATATTGCCATGACAGGGGAGATCACCCTCAGAGGCCGGGTCTTGGAGATCGGTGGCCTAAAAGAAAAGACCATGGCCGCCCTCCGGGGAGATATTCGCACCGTGGTCATCCCCAGAGAAAACGAACGGGACTTAGAGGAGATCGACCCCACGGTCCGGGCTGCACTCCAATTCCTCGTGGTGGATCACATGGACAGCGTCGTAGATGCGGCCCTGTGCCTGCCGAATCCTGGGGAGGCCGGCTCTTATACCGTGTCCGGTAACGTGCAGGATATGGGGGAGAGACGGAAGGACAAAAATATCGTACCCCAGTAAAGATAGAAGAGAGCGAGGGCCTTCGGGATCCGGAGGCCCCTGTTTTGTAGAGGAGCGATCATGAACCTACATAACGCCGAATTTATCAAAAGTGTGGCCGATCCACGTCAGTTTATCACGGACGAAAAGCCCCAGATCGTCTTTTCCGGCAAGAGCAATGTGGGCAAGTCCAGTGTCATAAACCGGGTTTTAAATCGGAAAAATTTCGCCCGGGTGGCCCAATCCCCCGGGAAGACGATCCATATCAACTACTTTTGCATTGATCATACGGCCTATTTTGTGGATCTGCCCGGATACGGCTATGCCAAGGTCTCTAAAACAGAGAAGGCCCGGTGGGGGAAGCTCATGGAGCAGTATTTCGCATCGGAGCTGATTGACCTGGGCGTATTGATCCTGGATTCCCGCCACAAACCCACGGCGGACGACGAGATCATGGCCCACTGGTTCAAGGCCACGGGCCACCCCTTTGTCATCGTGGCCAATAAAGTGGACAAGCTGAAAAAGAGCCAGATCGAGGGCAATATCGCCCTGATCCGGGAGAGCCTGGAGCTATCGGAGGCGGTGGAGATCATCCCGTTCTCCGCAGAAAAAGGCACGGGCCGGGGTCGGCTGGTAGAAGTGTTGCAGGAAGTGGCGCATCAGTGATATAATAGGGGAGTATCGCCTATGGATCATATCAAAACAATCAATCTCGAAATCAGACGATTTCGAGAGACGGATATTGAGCCATATATCCAGATCATGACGAATCCAGCGGTGACAAAATATCTCGCCGACGGCAGAGGCAACACTGCAGAGGGCGTAAAAGAGATGCTGGCCCGTTTTGAGGCCGTATGGGACGAGCAGGGCTTCGGTGTTTTTGCTGTTGTAGAGACGGCAAACGGAAACATAATCGGCCACTGTGGATTCTTACCTATGAAAGATAGCGTAGAACTGCTGTATGCCTTTGACGCCTCTGTATGGGGCAAAGGCTACGCCACGGAGGCAGGCAAAGCGGTTTTGGACTACGCAAAAAAGCAGTTCGACTGGGCTGAATTACACGCCATCACTTGGCCGCAGAACGAAGCGTCCTCTGCTGTTCTGAAAAAGCTAGGATTTTCAAATGCCGGACAGCAAGAACACTTTGGGGTATTGATGGATGAGCTTGTATTGGAACTGTAATTGTGGAAAAGAAAAACACCCGGCTCTGCGGAGCCACCCTCTTTAAAAAGAGGGCTGGGAGAACCCCCCTTCGTCTTTGCCCTCTTTTGTAAAGAGGGTGCCGCCCGCAGGCGGCGGGTGTTTTTAAATTGGGCCAAAACAAAAAGGAGGAGACCATAGATCGTGGATTTTTTCGGGAGTTTGAATGTTTTCAATCTGATAGATCGCTTTCTCGTGCCCGCCGTCGCCATCTTGGTCTGCCTGACGATCCATGAGCTGGCCCACGGGCTGTCTGCCTACGCCCTGGGGGACGATACGGCGAAGCGGATGGGGCGGCTGACGTTAAATCCCATCAAGCATGTGGACCCCGTTGGATTTTTGGTGCTGATGGTCGTCGGGTTCGGCTGGGCGAAGCCCGTGCCGGTGAATCCGAATAACTTCAAGCGGCCCAGATTCGGCATGGCCATCACCGCCCTGGCGGGGCCTGTGTCTAATTTTCTGTTGACAGCCCTGATTTTGATATTCATAATCCCTTTGGAACGCCTCTTGAGCAGCGGGGGGACTGGGGCAGTTTATACAGTTGCGATCCTTCTCAGAATCGCTATGATCAGCACCTTTTTGGGGCTGTTCAATCTACTGCCCGTCCCGCCTCTGGACGGCTCCAAGGTTCTGTTTTCTTTCTTGCCGGACCGCCAGTACAACTTCCTCATGCGATATGAACGCTACGGGATGCTGGCGCTCCTGGCGCTGCTCTGGTTTGGGGGCATGATGGAGCATTTGCTTACGGCGCTGCGGACAGTATACGGCTGGATTGCCCAATGGACAGAACCCATATCCATATTTCTGTTCGGTTAAGAGGGAGGGGAGAAAATCGTGCAAAACCCGACCTTCTATGTGGAGGGCGTCATACAGGGCAGAGATACACTGGAAGATTTTGAAGGCCCTCTGACCCTGCTTCTGCACTTGCTCTCCAAAAACAAGGTGGAGATCGCCGACATTCGGATCGGTGACATCTGCGACCAATACGTGGCCCATCTGGATCAGATGGCGAAGATGGATTTGGACGTGGCCAGCGAATTTGTCCAGATGGCGTCTCACTTGGTCTATATCAAGGCCAGAACCCTGCTCTATGAAGAGGCGGAGATTCCGGAGTTGGAGCAGCTCATCAGCTCCATGGAATCTCTCCAGCGCAAGGCCCAGTACACCCAGATTAAGGGTGTGGTCGAGGCCCTGGCGATCCAGTACGCCGCCGGGTCCGGCTATACGGAGAAGCCGCCGGAGTACATATCCAATGAACATGCGTACAGATACCGGCACCATGTAATAGATTTGCTGGAGGCCTTGGGCCGCATCTTCGAGCGGGGGTTTGAACAGATTGCACCGGACGGCACAACATTTCATATCCCCACACCCATCACCTATTCCGTTACGGCGAAAGCGCGAGAGATTATCGCCCGCCTAAGGCGAGTGGGGGAGATGTCCATCCGCACATTGTTCTTTGAGGCCAAAAGCCGCAGTGAAGTGGTTGCGACCTTCGTCGCCATGCTGGAGCTCTGTAAGCTGGGCAGTATCCGTTTCCAGGGCGAAGGGGCCGATCTGACCATAGAGTTTACCGGCATCGAAGTGGATGAAGCGGAGCTAGAGACGCAGTTGGAGGTTGACGAACTTGGAGATTCATGAAATCGTATCGGCCATTGAAGGGATTCTGTTCGCATCGGGTGAGCCGGTACCCGTCAGCCGGTTGACAAATATCTTAGAACTGGACGACGGGGCGGTGGAATACGCCCTGCGGAAGTTGGAGAGCCACTACAACGAGGGCAACCGGGGGATTCGATTATTGCGCATAGAGGACAGCGTCCAACTCTGCTCCGCCCCGGAATACGCCGAGGTGATCCGCCAGATTTTGGAGAAGCGGCGCACCCCCCAGTTGAGCCCTACAGCGTTGGAGGTCTTGGCCATCGTGGCCTACTTCCAGCCCGTGACACGGGCTTATGTGGAGAGCGTCCGCGGCGTGGATTCCAGCTACACCGTGGCGACCCTCCAGAGCAGGGGGTTAATCGAACCCTGTGGCCAACTCCAAGTGCCGGGGAGACCTACCCTGTTTCAGACGACAAAAGCGTTCCTCCGGGCCTTTGGCGTGACCCGTCTGGACGAGCTGCCCATCCTGCCGGAAGTAGAAGACGACAGCGAAGCCCACGCACAGTTAAAATCCGCCATCGAAGCACTGCAAGAAGAACAGGCGACGGCGGAGGCGCAGGAGGAACTGGAAATCGGCGCAGAGAACGGCGCGCTTGACGTGCCGGATGTGCTTGGCGCCGACGGTGAACCGAACTCGCCCGGCCTATTGGAACCCTTATGAAAAAAGCAGTTTTCCTGAAACTGACTAGTGGTGCGCCGAGGGCGTCGTGTTTCCACGTATAACACGGGCGCACAATGTGCGCCCCTACGAAAAACATTGCCCTTGCAGGGGCGAACGATCACAAAGGAGGGGGAAGAACATGACAACCGTCGCAATTATCTTCGGGATACTATTCGTGCTATTGTGTCTCCGGCTCTCCCTTGTAGTGCGGTATGATGCGGCGGGATTTTTGGTGCAGGCCCGAATCGGGCCCGCCCGGGTGACGGTGTATCCGACACGGGAGAAGAGCGAGGCCCAGAAAGAGAAAGATAAGGCCAAAAAAGCGGAGAGAAAGCGGAAAAAGCAAGAGCAGAAAGAGAAAGAAAAGGACAAACCGGTAGAAAAGGGCGGCTCTGTAGAGAAGTTAAAAGCGGGCCTCTCTATTGTGGGACCGATCTTGCGACAAGTCCGCAGGCGGCTTGTGATCCGAGAACTCCGGCTCCACTATACGGCGGCAATGCCGGACGCCGCCATGACGGCTCTGGCCTATGGGGGCGCACATGCCGCTGTGGGTACGCTTTTGCCCATGATCCGGCATAATTTCACCGTGAAGAAGCAAGATATCCAAATCCATGCCGATTTTGAGCGCACAGAGAATTTAGTCGTTCTCCGGGCGCAGGTGTCCATCTCCATTTGGGGCGCATTGTGTCTCGGTTTGTTTGCCGTTTGGAAGGTACTACAGAGCGGTTTATTGACGAAAAAGAAAGTGAAAGCTTCGTGAAATTTGAAAGGAGAACTAGTATGGACAAGCATCCCATTGGCAATTTTGCCGACAGCATCGTAGCGAAAATCCGCGAAATGATCGACGTGAACACGATCATCGGAGAGCCAATCTCCACCCCGGACGGGATTACAGTGATCCCGGTGAGCAAAGTCAGTTTCGGCGTCGTCTCCGGCGGGGCGGACTTTACAAAGGCCGAGGCGAGGAATCAAAATTTCGGCTGTGGCGCCGGTACGGGCGTGACCATCAACCCCGTGGCGTTTCTCGTGGTCAAAGACGGCAACGTCCGGCTGATCAATGTCAACGCACCTCCCAACTCGACCCTAGATCGGGTGGTAGACATGGTGCCGGAGGTCATGGATAAGATCTCCGAATGGACGGGCAAAGACGAATAGCCCAGCGGATTTGCGCTCATAATAAGCACTGCTAGGGCAATTAACAAGGAACAGATAACAATTAACAATTGGCGCATCCATTGTTATCTGTTATCTGTTAATTGTTAATTGAAACCAGGTGGTGCTTATTTTGAAGAAACTCTGTTCGATCTTATGTTGCATACATGTAATTTTGACCCTATTTGTCCCGACGGCTGACGCCGCGGATGCGCCGGGGGTGTCGGCGAAGAGTTATACACTTTTAGAACCCGCCACCGGTATCGTGCTGGCGGAGCGAGACGCCCATGTCCAAATGCCCGTGGCGAGTTTGACCAAGATTATGACCGCCGCCGTGGCGCTGGAGCACAGTGATATGGACGAACCCGTGGAAATCCTGCCCGAACACACGGGGATTGAGGGCTCGTCTATGTATCTGCGTGCGGGAGAGACCTTAACTGTAGGGGAACTTTTATACGGTCTCATGCTGGCCTCCGGCAACGATGCGGCGGTGGCCCTGGCATATCATGTGGCGGGGGGGATCGTAGAATTTGCCGACTTGATGAACGAAAAGGCGGCGGCCCTCGGCATGGAGAACTCGAGTTTTGCAAACCCCCACGGCCTGGACGCCGAGGGACACTACTCCACGGCCTATGACATGGCGATTCTCGCCGCATGGGCCATGGAATCGGAGCAGTTCGCCCAGATCGTGGGTGCTCGGAACGCGCAAGCGGCGGGGCGATCTCTGGTCAACCACAACAAGCTGCTCTGGCGGTATGAGGGGGCGCTGGGGGTCAAGACGGGCTTTACGAAAAAAGCGGGTAGAGGGCTTGTCTCCTGCGCCCAGCGGGAGGGAACCCGGTTCATTTGTGTCACCCTCTCCGCCCCAGACGACTGGGACGACCACGCCGCCCTCTTGAATTGGGGGTTCTCCAACTACCGCACTCACAAGGTGATTGCCCAGGGCGATGCGGTTGCAATGATCCCTCTCATCTCCGGCACGACGGAGATCGTGACCCTTGTGGCGGAAACAGACGTGACGCTTTTGACAAAGGCCGAGGATTCCTGCCACGTAGGGATTGAGACACCTGCCTTCGTCTATGCCCCCATCCGTGCCGGGGAGCCGGGCGGTACGCTCTACGTGGAGATCGGCGGTGAACGGGTGCAAGAGATACGCCTGCTGTACGGCGAGACGATCCCCCAGGACGAGGCCATGCGCCTGGGTCTCTGGGAGCAAATCCGCCGCTCATTCGAGATGGCATTTCGATAGGGGTGAGAGTTGTGGAGCGATTACAAAAGATATTGAGTGCAAGAGGGGTCGCCTCCCGCAGAGATGCGGAGGGCCTCATCACAGCGGGCCGGGTGACTGTGGACGGGATTCCCGCCGTCCTGGGCCAGCGGGCCGATCCCTTTGCACAGGTTATCTGCGTGGACGGCAAAGCCCTATCCGCTCCCTTGGAGGAGCGGACGTACATGATGCTCAACAAACCCGTGGGCTACTTGACCACTGTCCGGGATGACCGGGGGCGCAAGACTGTGATGGAACTCCTGGGAGCGTGCGCGCAAGGCCTCTGGCCCGTGGGGCGACTGGATCGCAACAGCGAAGGGCTTTTGCTCCTCACTGACGACGGGGAAGTGACCCGCCGGCTCACCCATCCATCCTACGGCGTGGAGAAGATATACCGGGTCTGGGTCAGCGGCGGAGACTTGGAGCAAAGTGCAACGGAGATGGGGGCGCCGCTGGTGATTGACGGGCGCCCCATCCAGCGGGCCCGTGTGCGCCTCATCCGTACATACGGCGCCGACGGCGGTATCTTGGAAGTGGGAATCCGGGAGGGCAGGAATCGGCAAGTCCGCAAAATGTGTGATCTCTGCGGCCTGACTGTCCGCCGCCTGATGCGTGTGGGGGAGGGACAACTCCAGTTGGGGGACCTCAAAATCGGTGCATGGCGGCCTCTAACAACTGAAGAAATTGCATATCTAAAGAAAATTTAGCAAGTTTGACGAGGTTTTCTTTTATTTTTATCTTGCATTAATCTGCGAAAAAGCATAAAATGTAGATTGTTTGCAAAAACGATCCCAGCGGCTTGCATTTGAGAGCGGCGCGATTTGAGGGGGCGAGACGAGAATGGATAAAGATATTTTATCAGTCATTGAGCGACAGGAGAAGACAAAACGGTTCTCCAAGGGCCAGCGGCGTATTGCGCACTATATTTTGGAGAACTATGATAAGGCCGCCTTTATGAATGCGGTGAAACTGGGCCAGACGGTGGGTGTCAGCGAATCCACCGTAGTTCGCTTTGCCTCCATGCTGGGCTATGATGGCTATCCGGGGATGCGCCGTGCGCTCCAGGAGATGATCCGCAACCGGCTCACGTCCGTACAGCGCATTGAGGTGGCCAAGGATATCATGGACAGCCAGGACATTTTGACCACTGTCCTCACCAGCGATATGGATAAGATTCGTCTGACGCTAGAAGAGCTGGACAGAGACGCCTTTGACCATGCGGTGAACGCGCTCCTGACAGCAAAGCGGATTTATATCCTGGGCCTGCGGGCGGCATCGCCCCTATCCAGCTTCATGGGGTTTTATTTGAACTTGACGGCGGAGAACGTGCGCCTTGTCAGCGATACATACGTCAACGAGGTATTCGAGCAGATGTTGAACATCGGGCCGGGGGACGTGCTCTTCTCCATCAGCTTCCCCCGCTACTCCCGCCGGACGGTGAAGGCCACCCGCTACGCCAGAGACCGGGGGGCGACCACCATCGCCCTGACAGATCAATTGGCCTCACCCATCGCGGAAAATGCCGATATCAAGCTGTTCGCAAAGAGTGACATGGTATCTTTTTTGGATTCCCAGGTGGCCCCGCTAAGCGTACTCAACGCCCTCCTCGTGGCCATGAGCCTCAAGACGGAGCAGAAGATTTCCGATACGTTTGAGCGATTGGAGCAGATATGGGCGGAGTATGACGTGTTCGAGAAGACGGAGAGATAGTGGGATTCCCGTTGTAGGGGCGAACAGTGTTCGCCCGCAGCTATGCAGCGAGCCACGGGCGAACAGTGTTCGCCCGCAGCTATGCAGCGAGCCACGGGCGAACAGTGTTCGCCCGCAGCTATGCAGCAAATCACGGGCGAACACTGTTCGCCCCTACAAGCTCTTTTCCTATGCACAGTTCCACAAGCAACCACAGAGAGGACACACGACAACAATGAATCACATCAGCATTGCATTAGACGGCCCGTCCGGGGCGGGAAAGAGCACTTTGGCGAGACTGCTCGCCGAACGGTTGGGCTTTTTATACGTGGACACGGGGGCCATCTACCGGGCCGTGGGACTGTATACGCACCAGAGGGGACAAGACCCCCAAGACGAGGCGGCTGTGGCGGCCCTTCTGCCGGAGATCGACCTCGCCCTCTGCCACGAGGACGGCATACAGCGCATGTTTTTGGGCGGTGCGGATGTCTCAAAGGCCATCCGGATGCCGGAGATGTCCTATTACGCCTCCCGGGTGTCTGTCCACCCGGCGGTGCGGACGTTTCTCCTGGAGATGCAAAAGGCTTTGGCCGCAAAGGAGAACGTGGTCATGGACGGGCGGGACATTGGCACCGTGGTTCTGCCGGATGCGAGCTTGAAAGTATATATCACTGCGACCCCGGAAAAGCGGGCAGAGCGACGGTATAAAGAGCTTGTCGAAAAAGGGGTCGCCGACAGTTTTGACCAAGTGCTCGCCGACATTGTGGCAAGAGATACCCTGGACAAAAACCGGGCCGTATCTCCCTTGCGCCCGGCTGACGATGCGGTGATTTTGGACACCACGGAACTGGATTTGAACCAGAGCTTAGAGGCCCTGATCAAACTGGCCCGGGAGCGGCTCGGTTTGGGAGGAGATTCGGCGTGAGGAGCATGTATCGATTTTTTTGGGTTTTTACTTGGCCATTTATATCTCTGTTTTATCCCCGAAAAACCGTTGGCAGGGGAAATATACCGGAGGGGCCAGCTTTAATGTGCGGGAACCACTCCTCCGGATTTGACCCGTTTTTAATGGCATATAGCGCGGGATGGCGGATTCAGATCCGCTTTATGGCCAAGGCGGAACTCTTTCGTATCCCTGTCGTTGCGCCCCTCTTGCGGAGCATTGGGACGTTTCCCGTCGACCGGGCGGGGGGAGCCGGTGCCATCAAAGAGGCCATGAAACACCTGAAGGCCGGCGAAAAGGTCGGTATCTTCCCCGAGGGGGCGCGGATCGCCACGGAGGAGGAGAGCGAGGCCAAAATTGGTGCTGTCCGATTGGCCGCCAAGATGGGTGTCCCCGTTGTGCCGGTATATATACCGCGCCAAAAGCCAATGTTTCGTCGGCAGCGTATTGTGTTTGGGGAACCCTATATGATAGAAGTTGACAGGAAAACGGCGACATCCACCGATTACGAGACATTAGCGGAACAAATGATGGAGAAGATTCATCGATTGGGTGATAAGGTCTCATGAAACAGGTTATACTAGGCAAGACCGCGGGATTTTGCTTCGGTGTGCGCCGGGCGGTAGAGTTGGCGGAGGAGACGGCTAACTCTGTCGGGGCGTGTGCGACATTGGGACCCATCATCCACAACCGCCACGTGGTAGAACACTTGGAACGTCTGGGTGTCTCGATCATCCAAACACCGGAGGAGGCCGTCCACGGTTCCAAGGTCATTATCCGCAGTCACGGCGTTGGGCGAGAGACGCTTGAAGCCCTGGCGAGACAGGGGGTCGAGGTCATTGACGCCACCTGCCCCGATGTGAAAAAAATTCACCACATCATTGAGGCCGCCCATCAGGCGGGCAGGCAAGTGGTGATCGTGGGAGAGCGGAATCACCCGGAAGTGGTGGCCGCTGCCAATTGGTGTAAAGACTCGTTTATAGTGGAAACGGCCCAAGATTTGGAAGCGTGGATTCTCGACGGAGATCGACAGGAAACACCGCTCTCGGTGGTCTTTCAGACCACCGGTGACCGGGAAAATATGGAGTGTTGCCGAAAAATTCTAAAAAAATGGTGTACAAGCGCCGAATTCTTTGATACAATATGCAGTGCCACGTCAAAACGGCAAGAGGAGGCGGCACGCCTGGCCTCCTTTTGTGATGCAATGGTTGTGATCGGCGGGAAAAACAGTGCCAACAGCCAGCGTCTTGCTGAGATTTGTCAGCGCTATGGTACCCGTGTATATTTCATCGAAGATGTGGGCGGGTTCCAGCCAGGCATATTTGACGAATTTGATACCGTTGGTATCATTGCCGGCGCATCAACGCCGGCATGGATAATAAAGGAGGTCTACCAGACGATGCGTGACGAAATAGTAACCAACACGGAAGAGGCCCTGCCGACAACTCCGGCGGAAACTCAGGAGGAGGCTGTACCCCAGCCCGCTCCAGAGGTCGTCGAGGAGATTATTGCAGAAGAAAGTTCCGTAGCGGCGGCGGCCCCGGAGCTGGCAGAGTCCGCCGAGTCCACAGAAGAGGAAACCGCTGTGGAGGACGAGTCCTTTGAGGCGATGTTGGAAAAATCCATTAAAACCCTACATACGGGTGAGAAAGTCGTGGCTATCGTTGCAGCGATCACACCCACAGAGATATCTGTGGAACTTGGGACAAAGCACTCCGGCTATATTCCCATTGATGAACTGACAGACGACCCCGATGTGAACATCGAGGATCTGATTCAAGTCGGCGGCGAGGTCGAGGCCTATGTGATGCGGGTCAACGACGTCGAAGGCACAGTGATGCTGTCGAAAAAACGCCTCGATACAGTGAAATATTGGGACGAGATCGATCAGGCTCGGGACAAGCGGATTGTGGTAGAAGGAGTTATCACGGAGGAGAACAAGGGTGGCTTAGTGGCGAAAGTCAAAGGCGTCCGGGTCTTTATTCCGGCTTCCCAAACCGGTGTTCCCAAGGACGAGCCCATGGGCCATCTGCTCCGCCAAAAGGTAAAACTCCGCATCACCGAGGTAAACCAGTCCCGTCGACGTGTTGTGGGTTCGATCCGCTTGGCGTCCGGTGAAGAGAGACGGGAAATGGCCGAGAAGACCTGGGGCGAGATCGAAGTTGGCAAGCGCTATACCGGCAAGGTCAAGAGCCTCACCTCTTACGGCGCTTTTGTCGATATCGGCGGCGTAGACGGTATGGTACACGTGTCCGAGTTGTCTTGGAGCAGAATCAAGAGTCCGGCAGATGTGGTAAAAGTCGGCGATGAGATTGAAGTATATATCCTCTCCTTTGATAAAGAAAAGGGTAAAATCTCCCTGGGCCACAAAGACCCTGCCCTCAATCCGTGGCAGATGTTCACGGAACAGTATGAAAAGGGCAGCGTGGCCAAGGTGCGCATCGTCAAGCTGATGCCTTTCGGCGCGTTCGCCGAGATCGTCCCCGGTGTGGACGGCCTGATCCACATCTCCCAGATCGCTGACCGCAGAATTGGTCGCCCCAACGAGTTTCTGACCGAGGGCCAGGAGATCGACGTCCAGATCATCGATATCGACTACGATAAGAAAAACGTCTCCCTGAGCATCCGCGCCCTGGTGGAAGAACCCAAGGAAGCCCCACCGGCAGACGAGTTTGAAGAATCGACTGGTGGAGAAGACGCCGTCGTCTACGACACTGACGTGAACAAGCCGGTCTACGACGACGAGGAAGTCGCTGAAGAGATCGGGGAAGAGGTCACCGAGGAGATCGCGGAAGAGGTCGTCGAAGAAGCGACGGAAGAAGTTGTCGAAGCGGCGATTGAAGAGACCGCTGAAGAAGTGCCTGCGGAAGTTGTCGAAGCGGCGGCAGTAGAGACGCCTGGAGACGCCATCGAAGAAATAGAGTCATAGGCCTTTAAAAAAACAAAATCGAGCCGCATGGCATACGCTGTGCGGCTCTCGTTTTTAGGGATTCGATACGATACGAAAAATATGTTGCTAAACACCGGTAAATCGTGTATAATAACCTAGTAAGAGTGGGCGCAGTTTTCAGAGCTTGAAAAAGCGCCGGAGAAGGTAGTGTGAGCAATTGATGTACTGTATTGGAGATTGCATTGCCCATCCGCTCCACGGGGCGGGAATTATCGAGCGAATCGAATCCAAGAAAATAAACGGAATGCTACGGGAATATTACGTGGTGAAAATTCCCGTGGGCAATATGATTGTCATGATCCCCAAAGAGACCAGCGATTCCATTGGTGTTCGCCCCATTGTGGGCGCCCAAGAGGCGGACTCCATCATTGCCGCCATCGCCCAGCTGGAGGTCAATATGACCCAAAACTGGAACCGCCGCTACCGGGAAAATATGATGCGGATCAAAAGCGGCGATCTCATGGAAGTGGCCGCCGTCATCAAGGGCTTGGCCAGCAGAGAGACGGACAAGGGCCTCTCCACGGGAGAGCGAAAGATGCTCCACTCGGCAAAACAGATTTTTATCTCGGAGATTGTGCTCAGCCAGCGCGTGACCTATGAAGAGGTCGAGGCGCGCTTGAGTTTGGTGCTGGCTTAGCATTTACAGGAAATCATGGAAAGGCTGACGCAAAGTGCATGGCGTCAGCCTTTGTTGGAATGTGGGGGAGAGAGATATGATAGGGGTCAAGTTGCTCGAAAAGCGTCCGGCGGTCAGCGTGAGTGCCGTAATCCCCGCCGTCATGGATATTGCGAAGGGGGAGGACCCCCTCTATCGACTGCTGGAAGGCCAACCCGTCATCGCCCATACGCTACAGGCCCTGGATCAAATTTCTGCAATAGACGAGATTGTTCTCGTCGTCCGGGAGAGTGAACTGTTTCGGATGGCGGAACTCTGTCAACCCCTCGGCATTGGGAAATTGAAACAAATATTGCACTGTGATCAGCCGGGGCTTATGACGCTGCTAACTGGCGTCTATGCGTGCGCTAGGACGGCGGAATACATCGCTATTCACGACCCATTGCGGCCTTTTGTAACAGAAAAGATCATAGGGAAAACCCTAAAGGCGGCAAGGCGTTGTAACGCCGTTGCCCCGGCAATTCCGGTGAAAGATACGATCAAAATCGTACAAGACGGCACGATCCGAGACACCCTGGATCGAGACACCCTTCAAACCATCCAGACACCCCAGATCATCCAGAGCAGCCTCCTAAAAGCCGCCCTGGAGCGGGCGATGGCGAGTGAATCACCGCCCCATACTATTGCGGAGATACTGGCCCATGTGGGGCTGTCGCTCCCCATGATCAAGGGATCGGACGACAATATCCGCATCACATCTGAGGCGGATATCCCGGCGGCCCAGGGGATTTTGACTTGGAGGGCGACCCTATGAGAATCGGACACGGATACGACGTACACCGCCTGGTGCCGGGGCGGCAATTGATCCTGGGCGGCGTGACCATCCCTTGCGATCTGGGGCTGGACGGCCACTCAGATGCCGATGTGCTGACCCACGCCATCATGGACGCCCTATTGGGCGCCCTGGGGCAGGGCGATATCGGGCGGCATTTTCCAGACACGGATTTGCAATACAAGGGGGCGAATAGCATAGCGCTCCTGCGCCATGTGGCAGATCTACTCCGTCAGGCGGGGTATGTCTTGGGCAATTTAGACGCCACAATCATCGCAGAGCGGCCAAAACTGGCCCCCCATATCCCCGCCATGGGGGAGATTCTGGCGGAGGTCCTGTCCGTGCCGACGGATCGGGTCAATATCAAGGCCACCACGGAAGAGGGGCTGGGATTCACCGGCGAGTGCGCTGGGATAGCGGCCCATGCGGTGGTGTTGATTGAGCGGGGGTAACCCCTTTATTTGTAATTAAAAAACGGCTTCCGTACAGATTTTTGTGCGGAAGCCGTTTTTTGCTGAAATCAAAAAAATTTTTACAAGAGAAAAATACAGAACCCTGCACAAATGGTTGTGTGCAAAAAGTATCTATACAGCCCTATATTGTGGTTTTTCTCTCCCCAATACCTGTGCCAGAGCGCTGAAAACCTTATGCGCAAGAAATTTTTTTCAATTTACTCTTGCTTTTTAGTTTCCATAAGATTATAATGGCCATACATTGAAGTGGGGAAAAGTGGTGCAAGGTGCATCAAAATCCCACGATTGAGAGTGAGGTGGGGAGACATGGCTGCGATTATTGGCGATTATGCGCATACGTTGGATGCCAAAGGGCGTCTCTTTATCCCCGCCAAACTGCGGGATGAATTGGGCAGTGTGTTCTATGTGACCGTGTCCCCGGAGGAATGCCTGCGGGTCTATTCGTCGGAGAGTTGGGATCGGTTGATGGAGAAACTCAAGGCGTTGCCCTACTCCAAACAACAGGGGTTGCGCCCGCTCTTTGCCAAGGCTGCCCGGTGTGAACTGGATGCCCAGGGCCGGATCAATCTGCCGCAAAACTTACGGGACTTCGCGGAGTTAAAAAAAGATGTGGCCATCGTCGGCGCCGGCAACCATGCGGAGATTTGGGACGCCGGCAAGTGGACCCGGGTTATGACCTCTGAGGCCACGCCGGAGAACATTGCCGCCATGATGGAAGAGTTTGAGTTTTAATGGGTAGCCCACACAAGCCCGTATTGCTCGCGGAATGCCTGGAGGCCCTGGCAATCCGCCCCGATGGGATTTACATAGACGGCACTCTGGGGCGGGCCGGACACGCGGTAGAGATTGCAAAGCGGTTGACCACGGGACAGCTTATCGGAATTGACCGAGACGAGACAGCCATCCGGGAGGCGGGGGAGATGCTGGCCCCCTTTGGAGACCGAGTTCAACTGGTCCACGGAAACTTCCGGGGCTTTGGAGATATATTGGACGGCCTCCATATCCACCAAGTAGATGGGATGCTATTTGATCTCGGCGTATCGTCCCCACAGTTAGATGAGCGAGAGCGGGGGTTCTCCTACATGGAATCTGCCCCTTTAGATATGCGGATGGATCAAAACGCAATGCTCTGCGCCTGGGATGTGGTGAATACTTGGCCGGAGGATAAGCTCCGGAAAATCTTCTACGAATACGGCGAGGAGCGGTATGCGCCCCGGATTGCAAAGGCCATATGTGCCGTCAGAAGCGAGACACCGGTGGAGGCCACCGGACAGTTGGTAGAGATCATCAAAAGTGCCATGCCGGGGTCGGCCCTACGGGAGAAACAACATCCGGCAAAACGGACGTTCCAGGCGATCCGCATCGCCGTCAACGACGAGCTGGGTGCCGTGGCAGATATGCTGGACACGGCGATCGAACGCCTGGCCCCCGGCGGGCGGCTGGCGGTGATCAGCTTTCATTCTCTGGAGGATCGTTTAGTCAAAGTTGCCATCGCAAAAGGGGAGAAAGGGTGTACATGCCCGCGGGATTTCCCAATTTGCGTCTGCGGATTTGTCCCGACCCTAAAAGCGGTAAATCGAAAGATCATCACCCCGACAGAGCAAGAAATCAAAGACAACCCCAGGGCCAGAAGCGCAAAGCTGCGGGTGGCCCAACGGATTTAGAGAAACGGCGCAAGCCGCTACGCCGGGAGTCCGGCGTCCAAGCATTTTCGCAAAGCGAAAATCTTGATACCGGCGGAATTCATTTCCGCCGAGGAGATTAAAGCAAAGGGGACCCCGGCGGGGCTTGCCCCGTGGGGAACAACCCCAGGGCCAGAAGCGCAAAGCTGCGGGTGGCCCAACGGATATAAATAGGAGAACGCCATGTACGGAAATCAAGCGATGACGATGGGATCAAGTGCATATGATTTAGAGCGGATCGGCGCATTGCCAGAGTTTCCGGCCTATCCCCAAGAGGAACGGGTGCCGGAGAGAGCGGCCCCGCCTAGCGAGAAGGCCCGTGTCCGTACCCGGACTCGTGCGAAAACCGCCCAGCGGCAGAGCGTATCCAAGTTTGCCATATTGGGTAGTGTCGTAGTAGCGGCTCTGCTCTTGCTGGTGGTCTTATCCCACCTCCAACTGGCCATGATCTCCCACGAAATGGTGGGATTAGAGGGGCAGTTGGCGGGGCTCCGAGAGGAATCTGTCCAACTCCAAATTGCCTATGCGAGCGCATTTAATCAGACAGATGTGGAGCGATTTGCCAGGGAACAGTTGGGCATGGTAGACGCATCTCCCGGACAAGTGTTCCACCTGGGCGCAGTTCTGGGGGATACGGCGGAGATTTTGGAGATTGTAGACGAACGGGATCACGGGATTCTCAGCCATTTGGCGGGACTCTTTGGATCTCTGAAGGAATATTTCTCCTTCCGGTCTTAATATAGTTTCATTAGATCGTGACAGGCCACAGGGGAATGGAGATGGAGAATGAAAACAGGCAGAAGCGGGCCGCAAGGGCCCAATAAACAGATGCTGACCCGCACACTGATACTTATGGGAGTGTGTGGGATATTCTCTTTTCTCGTATTGGCTGTCCAACTGTTCAATATCCAGATTCTCCAACACGAGGAGTTGGAACAGCGGGCCATCCGGCAGCAGTTGCGGGCGATTACGGTTTCCGCGGGCCGGGGTACGATATTTGACTCTACCGGCACGATTTTAGGGATGAGCGCCGGCGTAGAAAATGTGTTTATCAGCCCCAACTCGATCCACGTCCACGGGGAAGATCGGGAGTTGATCGCCACGGGGTTGTCCGAGATTCTCGGTGTGGATCAAGATATGATCTTGTCCCGCATGGAGAACACGGCGTCCTTTTATCAGACCGTCAAGAACCGTGTGGAGCGGGAAGAGGCGGATTTAGTGCGGGAATTTATCGTGGAACACGAGCTCCGGAGCGTTCACCTGGAACCCGCCACCCGGCGGTATTATCCGAGAGGGCGGACCGCCTCTCATATCTTGGGCTTTGTAGGTGCGGAGGGTACCGGCATGGGCTACGGCGTAGAGGGGAGCTATGATCGCTACTTGACCGGGGTCAACGGCAGAATCGTCCGGCTGAAAAACGCCCGGGGGATCGATATGCTCCTGGCCAGCTACGAAGATTACCACACGGCCCAACCGGGCCATGATATCCATCTGACCATAGACGTGAACATCCAGCAGATACTGGAGAAGTATCTGCGTCAGGCCGAGCGGGATTTCGATCTCCGGGCCGGAGGGTTTGCCCTCGCCATGAATCCGCAGACGGGGGCCATTTTGGGCATGGCCAGCATCAATGACTACAATCCCAACAGCCACGGTGTCTTAGACGACGAGACCCGGGAAAGACTCCGAGCGGTTTATCCGGATGACGACGAGGCCTTCCACGCGGCGGTGAACCGCACCTTGATGGAGAGTTGGCTGAATAAAAACATCCACTATACCTATGAGCCGGGCTCTACCTTTAAGCTTATCACACTGGCCATTGCTTTGGAAGAGGGCATTGCCTGCTTGCACGATGGCCGCCACTTCTATTGCGCCGGTAACACCATGGCTGTACCTGGCCGAGTTGATCCATTGCGTTGCGCAGGGGGGGTGGCCCACGGCTCACTGAACTTGACTCAGGTGATGCAGCGGTCCTGCAACATTGCTACGGTGGAGTTGGCCATGGAAATCGGTCCGGAAGTGTTCTTTGAATATCTCCAGGCCTTTGGGCTCTTTGAGACCACCGGGGTTGATCTTCCGGGGGAAGCGTTGGGCCAAGTTTGGTCAGAAGAGAACTGGAACCGTGCGGCGGCCAACCGAGACCTCACATCTCTGGCGGCGGCCTCCTTTGGGCAGACCTTTACCTTGACGCCCATCCGGCTTGTGACGGCGATTGCCGCCCTATCCAACGGCGGCTATATTGTAGAACCCCACGTGGTGGAACGAGTGATGGCAGAAGATGGCACGGTTATCCGGGAAAACAGAACGACTGTCCGGCGGCAGGTGATTAGCCGGGAGACCAGTCAGGCGGTACTTGAGGTCATGGAACGGAGCGTTGATGATCCGGCCCTTGGCACAGGAAGAAACGCGGCAGTACCGGGATTTCGCATCGGCGGCAAGACGGGGACGTCTACCGATACAGTTTTGGAGGCGCGTACAGGGGAGAAGGAGTACATCGTCTCCTTCGTCAGTGCAGCGCCCATTGATGACCCGGAGATTGTGCTCTTAGTATCCCTGCAGTCGCCGGGGCCACGAAATACCGTCACTGTCGCTGGCGGCACGATGGCGGCGCCCACGGTGGGCCGGATGTTGACGGCGATTCTGCCCTATCTGAACCACACGCCGGCGGAGCCCGCCCGAGTCAATATCCAGGTACCCCATGTCCAGCAGCGGAGCGTAGAAGACGCCCGGAATGTCCTTCAGACGGAAGGGTTTGAGGTGTTGGTCCGGGGCGAAGGCACCCAGGTAATTGACCAGATGCCATCTTCCGGTGCCATGGTTGTGGCGGGTACGCAGGTGATTTTATTCTTAGAGGAAAACAGACCGGAAGACGAGGTGGCAGTCCCCGATGTGGTGGGGATGGGATTCGAGGCGGCACGGGCGGCCCTGGAGGCCGCCGGCCTGTATGTTCGGCGGAGCGGCACCATCGCCCAGGGTGAGCAGGTGCGGGTCTACAGTCAGTCGAGGGCGCCGGCGGAAGTTGTGAGACGCGGGGCGGTCATTGAAATATTCTTGATTGATACCAGCCTGGAAGGGCAATAATACGAATCAGCAACGGAGAGCGGAGGGCCTGTCATGAAACTGAAAGAATTACTTATGGACATAACGCCTACGGCCATGACTGCCGATCCGGATATGGAAATCGCGGATATTTGCTATGACTCCCGGGCCGTGGGGCTGGGTGATCTGTTTGTGGCCATTGCGGGCCTGGAGACAGACGGCCACCAATATATCCCGGCGGCGGTAACCCAGGGGGCCGTGGCCGTGGTCTGCCAGCAGATCCCGGCAGAGGAGATCCCCTACATTCTCGTAGAGGACAGCCGCACGGCACTTGCGCTAATCTCCGCCCGGTACTTTGGCCAGCCGGCCAAAGAGATGAAACTCATCGGTGTCACGGGGACGAACGGGAAAACCACCACGACACTCTTGCTCAAGAGCGTGCTGGAGCAGTGCCTCAAGGCAAAAGTGGGACTCATCGGTACCAACGAAAACATGGTCGGCGATGAAGTTGTAGAGACGGAGCGCACCACCCCGGAGAGCTACGAGCTACAAAAACTGTTCCGGCAGATGGCCGATGCCGGGTGTACCTACGTGGTCATGGAGGTCTCCAGCCACGCCCTGGCGCTGAGCCGGGTGGCGGGGCTCCGCTTCGCCGTGGGGGTCTTTACCAACTTGAGCCAGGATCACCTGGATTTCCACAAGGACATGGACAACTATGCCCGGGCCAAAGCCCTGCTCTTTACCCAGAGCGGCAAGGGTGTCATCAATATCGACGATGACTACGCCCAGGTCATGCTCCGTGCGGCGGAGGACACAGGGTGCCATGTGCTGACCTTCTCTGTAGATAAAAACGAGGCGGATCTCATGGCGAAAAATATCCGCTTAAAGACGGGCAGTGTGGAGTTCTCCGTCCTGGTACCCGGCCAGATCCAGCGTATGGTATTGCACATTCCCGGCGAGTTCTCCGTCTACAACGCCCTGGGCGTTGTGGGCTGTGCCTGTTGCTTGAACATTCCCCTGGAGAAAACCGCCGACGCCCTGGGGAAAGCCAGAGGCGTCAAGGGCAGGGTAGAGGTGGTACAGACAGACGGGGACTACACCATATTGATCGACTACGCCCACACCCCCGATGCGTTGGAGAACGTATTGACGGCAGTACGGGGCTTTGCCCAGGGAGGCCGGACAGTTGTACTCTTCGGCTGCGGCGGTGACCGAGATCCAACGAAACGCGGCCCAATGGGCAAAATAGCGGCAGAACTCGCCGACCATGTCATCGTCACCTCGGATAATCCCCGGACGGAAGAGCCGAATGCCATCATCGAGGAAATTGTGGCGGGGATGCAGGAATCCGAGACCTCATACGTGACCATCGAAGATCGGCGGGCGGCCATCGCCTACGCCATCGACAACCACCAGCCCGGTGATATAATCGTCCTCGCCGGGAAGGGACATGAAACTTATCAGGAAATCAACAAAGTCAAGCACCATATGGACGAGCGGGAGATTGTAGCGGCGCACATCGCATCGAGAGCGGGCTGAAAAATCCCCAGTTTGTGAGGTAGAAAACCAATGATACAAGACCTATTGCTGGCCCTTGCCGTAAGTTTTGGCGTAACAGTCTTCTTTGGGCTCTGGCTCATCCCTAAGTTGCGACAGATGAAGGCGGGGCAGAGTATCCGAGAAGACGGCCCGGTCTGGCACATGGCAAAACAGGGGACGCCCACCATGGGGGGCCTCATGTTCATTGTCGGTATTGGCGTGGCCTGTTTTACTGTGGGGGCATTTGCCTTCCGTGCGGGGCAATGGGGCCATGGGATTGTGTTTCTCTTCTCTCTCTTCTATGCGGGGATTGGATTTCTCGACGACTATGAAAAACTCAAGAAAAAGCAAAATCTTGGCCTCACCGCCGCCCAGAAGTTTTTGATCCAGTTGGTGGTGGCCATTGTATTGGTTTTGATCTTACGCCATCTGGGCTTTTTATCCCCGAACCTGTATGTCCCCTTCGTGGGAGCCACCCTGTATCTGCCGGAGACAGTGTATTTTATCTTCGCCGCATTTGTGATCCTGGGGACGGTCAACGCCGTCAATATTACCGACGGTGTCGATGGCCTGGTGACAGGTGTGAGCCTCCCGGTGGCCATCTGCTTCGGGGCCTTGGCGATCCATTGGGGTACGCTCTACGGGGAGCTGGGGATTTTTGCGGGAGCCCTCATCGGCGGCCTGTTGGCCTTTCTACTCTTCAATTTCAACCCGGCAAAGGTGTTTATGGGCGATACGGGCTCCCTCTTTTTGGGCGGCGCCATCTGCGGATTGGCCTTTGCCATGAATGTCCCTTTGATTCTGGTGCCTCTGGGTGTGATCTATATCGTCGAGACCCTGTCGGATATTATCCAGATCGTATATTTCAAAAAAACCGGCGGTAAACGGTTCTTTCGGATGGCACCTCTCCACCACCACTTTGAGATGGGGGGCTGGTCAGGGAAAAAGTGGAGCGAAAAAAAGGTATTTTTCGTCTTTTCCGCCATAAGCGCCATCTGCGCTGTGATTGCATTTTTCTCTGTATCCGTGCGATACGGTATATGATGAACAGGAGGTGACAGTCCTTGATCAGCGATGCGAAACGTCCCCGGCAAGCAGTTCAATCAAACAGCGAGACCAGGCTCCGGGATGAACCCCGGACGAACACGCGGCGGATGCCTATGGATTTGCCTTTCTTTCTGCTCGTTCTTCTCCTCCTCTCCATCGGCGTGATCATGGTGCTCTCGGCCAGTTTTGCCAGCGCCTATTATGATGTCACTCGAGTGACCGGGGGTAATCCCACCTATTATTTCTTCCGTCAATCGGTATTTGCCGTATCCGGCGTTCTGCTCATGTTGGTCGTCAGCCGGTTTCCCACCAGTTTCTTTCGGCACATCTCATTTTGGGGCCTTTTGATCTCTGTGGGCCTACTGGTGCTGGTGCCGATCATCGGCGTGGAGGTCAATCAGGCCCAGCGGTGGATCAGTCTGGGATTTACTAACTTCCAGCCCTCGGAAATTGCGAAAATTGCGATTGTGCTGGCCTTTGCCAACATGATCTGCACGTATAAAGACAAGATGAAGACCTTTCGCTATGGCGTGTTGCCCTTTGTGATTGTCATGACAGCAATTGTCGCCCTGCTCATGCTCCAGCCCCACATCTCAGCTGCGGTCATTATTTTAGGCGTGGGTGTGGCGATGATGTTTTTAGGCGGTACCCAGTTGGGGTGGTTTGTGGGCGGCTTCGGCGTTGTAGCGGCCCTGGGCTTTGTGGTGGTGAACCATTTTGGTCACGCCTCCGCCCGAATCGCCTCCTGGCAGGCTCCCTTTGACAACCCGCTGACAGGCGGTTGGCAGATCATCCAGAGTCTTTACGCCATCGGCTCTGGCGGGGTACTGGGCCTCGGTCTCGGCCAGTCCAGGCAGAAGTATCTGTACCTGCCGGAAGAGCACAACGACTACATATTTGCCATCGTCGCCGAAGAGCTGGGCTTTGTAGGCGTCATGCTGATCCTCAGCCTGTTTGCCGTTTTGATCGTCCGGGGCTATTGGATATCCCTCCACGCAAAGACCAAGTTTGCAAGTCTCGTCGCGGCGGGGATGACGAGCCTCTTGGCCATCCAGACCTTTTTAAACGTGGGAGTTGTGACAAATTTGCTCCCCGCCACGGGGATATCTCTCCCATTCTTCAGCTATGGCGGCACGGCCCTCTGGTTCCAACTCATCGCCATGGGCGTAATTCTAAGCGTATCCCGGGAGATCCCGGCGAAAAGAGAAGGGTAAGCTCACTGTGTCCGCCGAAGGCGGACGAAATTAGAATCATCGCCAGAGGCGATACCAAAATTGTTCATTGTTATCTGTTAAGTTAGAAAGGAGGGGTTCGATGCGGTTTTTATTTGCCTGCGGCGGGACGGCGGGACATATTTATCCGGCCATTGCCGTGGCGGGACGGCTTCGGACTCTGATCCCCGACTGTGAAATTCTATTTGTCGGTGCCGCGGGCAAGATGGAGATGGATCTCGTCCCCCGGGAGGGGTATGACATCAAAGGGCTGAAGATTACAAATCTCCAGCGGCAGATATCTGTACAAGGACTCGTCCACAACATCGGGACGATCAAGAATCTGGCCTTCTCCATGGGCGAGGCGGGGCGGATATTAGCCGGCTTCCGTCCGGACGTGGCCGTGGGTACTGGGGGATACGTCTGTTACCCGATGCTATATAAGGCGGCCAAGATGGAGATTCCCACGGCGGTACATGAATCTAATATGGTGCCGGGACTCACTACAAAAATGCTAGCGGAACGGGTGGATCGGGTCATGGTGGGCTTTGACGGTGCCCAAAAGGCCTATAAGCGATCACGGCGGGTGACCTATACCGGCACACCGGTACGGAGCGAGTTTTTAGATTTAACAAAAGAAGAGGCCAGAGCGCGATTGGGTCTTGATATGGACAGGCCTCTGGTGGTGTCCTTCTGGGGTTCTCTGGGGGCCGCTAAGATGAACCGGGACATGCAGGGCTTTATTCGGCTCAATTACAACCGAGAGGGATTTCGCCACATCCACGCCACCGGTGGGGGAGAGAAGGGACAAAAAGCCCTGCTCGACGCCTTAGAGATGCAAGGTGTGACGGATGCGAAGGACTACGGGATCGACATCCGTGCTTATATCCACGATATGCCGACAGTCATGGCGGCGGCGGATCTGGTGCTCTGTCGAGCGGGGGCGTCCACCCTGGCGGAGTTGACCGCCTTGGGCAAGCCCGCTATCCTGGTGCCGTCCCCCAATGTGACGGCGAACCACCAAGAGGAAAATGCCAAGGCCTTAGAGCGGGGCGGCGGCGCTCGAATGATCCGAGAGCAGGACTGCTCCGGCAAGACACTGTATGACGCCGTGTCCGCCCTTTTGGCCGATCCCATCCGGCTCCGGGACATGGGAAAAGCTATGCAGGACATGGGAAACCCGCGGGCGACGGATGCCATCACGGAGATTGTCCTGGAGATTATGAGAAAGTAACAGATATGGTCATAGAAGAATACCGATAACCTTACAGCCCCTATTTGCATAAGATGGCTTGAGGTATTATTCTGTGCTGGGGATAATTCCTAAATGTAACGTTTGCGGGGGATATACTATGGGAAAACTCAAGATAAATGGCGGAAAGAGACTAGAGGGGACGCTGGCCGTGCAGGGCGCGAAAAACAGTGTGCTCCCCATTCTGTCTGCCTCCATTTTAATAGCGGGCGAAAGCATATTGAAAAACTGTCCCGATTTAAAAGATGTGGACGCCGCCATGGCCATTTTACGCCATCTGGGCTGTCAGGTCACGCGGAGCGGGAAAGACATCTATATTGACGCGCGCACACTCACAACCTCACAAATTCCTGATCAACTTATGCGGGAGATGCGCTCCTCTGTGATTTTCCTGGGTGCGATTCTGGGTCGAACCGGGGAGGCGGTACTCTCCATGCCGGGCGGATGTGAGCTTGGGCCACGGCCCATTGACCTGCATCTGAAAGCGTTACGGGCGCTGGGGGCTACAATCGAAGAACGGGGCGGCAATATCGTCTGCCGGGCAGAAAAACTCCGGGGCGCGGCAATCAATTTAGACAGTCCCAGTGTGGGGGCCACGGAGAACGCCATGTTGGCCGCTGTCTGTGCCACGGGAGAGACGGTCATCACCAATGCCGCCAGAGAGCCGGAGATTGTCGATCTCCAGAACTTTTTAGTCAAAGCGGGGGCCGAGATCACAGGGGCGGGCACTTCCACTATCACCGTGTCAGGCGGCCCTTTGGGGGTGCAAGTGACCCACAAGATACTCCCGGATCGCATTGTAGCTGCTACATATCTGTCAGCAGTGGCCTGTGCCGGTGGGCGGCTGGAACTGACGGATATTGTCCCAGATCACATTGAGACCGCGTTAAACTGTCTGCGGAACGCCGGTTGCCAGATCCAGGTAGTGGGAGATCGTGTACAGCTGAGTTCAGACGGAGAACTGCGGGCGATTTCTCCCGTCGTCACCCGGCCCTATCCCGGATTTCCCACAGATGCCCAACCCTGTCTCGTAGCCGCCTTGACTGTGGCCCAGGGAACGTCTGTCTTTATTGAGACGATATTTCGCAATCGCTACCGCTATGTGGATGAACTGCGACGCATGGGTGCAGATATCAAGCTGGAGGGGCGCGCGGCAATGGTCACCGGCGTCAAACGCCTGACGGGTACCAGTGTCGCAGCGACAGATCTCCGGGGCGGTGCCGCATTGGTGGTAGCGGGCTTAGCCGCAGATGGGGAGACCACAGTTGGCGAGATAGACCACATTGAACGGGGCTATGATGATTTGACCGGAGCGCTTCGCAGATTGGGGGCGGACATCTCCCGGCTTGCATAGGGGGCTTACAAAACCTCCTTGGATAACACACTAGGAGAGTACACATGGCAGAACAACGACCCTATCGTAGATCACGGCGGAGGCGGAGACGATCCTTATTAGGAAGACTTTTGACATTTACGTGTATTTGTCTGATTCTATTCCTTGGGATCTCCGTCTTTTTCCGGGTCAGTGAGATTCGAGTGGAGGGCGACACCAGATATACCGGTGAACAGGTGCAAGCCGCCTCTGGGGTAGATCACAGGGCGCATATGTTTTTCATCAACCCCGCCGCCATCCGAGACAACATCCGCCGCCAGTTGCCCTATGCGGATCAAGTGGAAATCAGGCGTCAGTTCCCCGGTAGTCTGGAGATCACTGTAACCGACAGCGCCCCCATTGCCTTTATCCGGGCAGAGCGGGGATATCTGATTTTGGACAGGCAGTGCCGGGTGTTGGAGATTCGGGACAGCCTCGACCTCCCCGACCTCATCCCCATTGTGGGGGTCAGCCCCATTTTGCCCGTCGAGGGGACGATTATCACGCCGGGTGAGATCGGACAGGGAAAAGTGACCTATCTCCAGAGCCTACTACCCATCATAGAAGGGCTAGGAATCGCAGATCAAGTGGAGCGCATTGAAGTTGCACATGTGAATGAGATACGCCTGATCTATGCCGATGGACGGTTTGAGGTGCTCCTGGGGCCAAACCGGGATTTAGACTATAAATTGGCCATGCTTTTGGGTACGGTGGAGCGGATCGGAGAGTATGAGCGGGGCATCATCGACCTCTCGCAAGGCGGTCCCGCCCACTTTAGACCGACATAATTTTTATTGGGAAGTAGCCAAATTTATGTAACTATTTGTTCATTTCCGTTACGGAATCGGCATATTTGGTGCTATTTAATAAAAAAACGCCAAAAAATTTCACAAAATCACGGGTATACTCTTGACCGCAGGGTAATTTCACTATACAATAAGCGGAGTTATTATGTCATGTACATTTACCGTAACATGAACCGGAGGCAAAACCGACGGCCATGCGCCGGTAAAGATATTAGGAGGAATCAAAATGTCTTTCACACAGGACACAGGGCCGGACAATGTGGTAACCATTAAAGTTGTCGGTGTCGGCGGTGCAGGAAACAATGTGGTCAACCGGATGGTCGATTCCGGCACAAAGGGAATTGAGTTTATCGCCGTCAACACAGACAAGCAGGCGCTGGCGGTATCCTCCGCCAACCAGAAAATCCAGATCGGCGAGAAGTTGACCCACGGCCAAGGCGCCGGCTCCAATCCGGAGATCGGTAAGAAGAGCGCCGAAGAGAGCCGCAACAACGTGGCCAAAGCCTTTGAAGACGCAGATATGATCTTCATCACCGCCGGTATGGGCGGCGGAACGGGCACAGGGGCCGCGCCCGTGGTGGCGGACATTGCCAGAGAATCGGATATTTTAACCGTTGGCGTCATTACCAGGCCCTTCAGCTTTGAGGGCAAGCGCCGGGCCAATCAAGCCGAAGAGGGGATCAAAGAACTCTTAAGCAAGGTGGACTCCCTGCTGGTTATCCCCAATGACCGGATTAAATACGCCACAGATCAGAAGGTGACCTTTGCCAACGGCTTTGAGATCGCCGACGATGTGCTCCGCCAGGCGGTCACCAGTATCTCGGACTTGATTAAAAACACCGGGTTCATCAATCTGGACTTCGCCGACGTGACCGCCATCATGAAAGATGCGGGCTATGCCCACATGGGCGTGGGACACGCCGCCGGTAAGGGCAAAGCGGAAGACGCCGCCCGTGCCGCCGTATCCAGCCCCCTTATGGAGACCTCCATTGACGGCGCCAAGGGCGTCCTGGTCAACATCACCGGTTCTATGGACATCGGCTTGGACGATGTGGAAGCCGCCGCCAGCCTTGTGCAGGAGGCCGCCCACCCCGATGCCAATATCATCTTCGGCGCCACCTTTGACGAGGATATGGACGACGAGATCCGCGTCACCGTCATCGCCACCGGGTTTGACGACCATCCCGCCAACCTCTACAAGCGGACAGAGGAACGGGAGCGTAAAACGGACGAGGGCGGGCTCTTCTCCGCCGCCGCCCAAAAAGTAGAGGCCGACACAATCCCCGCCGCTGACACCGCCAGCGACGCCGGGGAAGAGGATGATCCATTTGATACCATCTTCAAGATTTTTAACTCCAAATAAGTAGTAGGTAAGGCAATGGGGCCATCTGAATCAGGTGGCCCTGTTTTTATATAGGGAACACCCCACCCGTTGATTAAACTACCCCACAGGAGTTATACTACTACCCATACAGGAGGTGCACATGGCGAGACGAGCGCTGTCGATTATCAGTTTTTTTGGCGAGATGATACAGACTTATCAGGTGCGGCGGGTGTCTCGATCCGCTGCGGAATTTGCGTATTTTCTCACCTTGTCCATCTTCCCGCTGCTCATCTGCGCCGTGGCGATTTTGGCCAGCTTTGAGTTGACTTTGGCGGGCCTGTTTGACGACCTCTGGGCGGAGGAAATTGTACAGGCGGTGTTGAGCTATCTCTCCCACGTGGGAGAGATACCCAGCGTCCGGATTTTGACCATCGCCATTATGCTGATTCTCACCGCCAGCTCCGCCGCATTTCGGGCCATGGCCAAGATCATGGCGGATATGCAGGGGGCACCTCGATATCGTGGGGTGCTGGGGTTTGTGGTCAGCTTTGTGTTCTCCCTGCTCCTGCTCTTTACCATCTATTTCTCCGTGCTTATGATCACCACCGGGACTTGGCTCATGGAGGAGGTGGAGGCCATAACGGGGATTTACGGTTTGGCGGTCGTCTGGCAGAGCCTGCGTTTTGTCGTGCTCTTTACGGTAGCTGTCGTGGTGGTGCATCTGATCTATATCTTCACAGCGCCGAAAGAGCCTCGCATCCGCTATCTACCCGGTGCGCTCTTGGCCACCATAGCCCTGGTGACGGGGAGCATGATCTTCTCCCTATTTATGGGGGCCTCGGCCCGGTATCCGCTGATTTACGGGTCACTGGCATCGTTTATCCTGCTCATGATCTGGTGCTATCTGTGCGGTAATATTCTCATAATCGGCAACATGTTCAACTTTGTGCTGCACAAGCGGCGGGAGCGGCAGCGGGACTAAATCTTGCCTGATAGTCAGATTTATGGCATAATATAGTGCGCAATCATAACGCCCCAAAAAGAGAGGAATCCCATGAGACGACTTCGGATCGTATTGGCTATATTACTATGCAAGTTGGCCCGGTGGGGGCTCCGCCGTCTGGGGCGGGGCGGGACGAATCTGCCCGGGAAGCTGGCGGTGCGGATTTGTCCTGATCTGCTGGGCAGTTTGGGGCGGCAGGTATACACCATTCTGGTCACCGGAACCAACGGCAAGACCACGTCATCGCGCATGTTGGAGCAGTGTTTGGAAAACGCAGCGATCCCCGCTTTTTCCAATCGATCCGGGGCCAATCTACTGACGGGGATCACGGCGGAATTTGTGGCCAACGCCACCTGGACGGGGAAGATGCGATTTGCCCACGCCATCATCGAGTGCGACGAGGCGGCGTTTCGGCACACAGCGCCCCTGTTGGACGCTAAAATCGTGCTGATGACCAACGTGTTCCGGGATCAGTTGGACCGCTATGGGGAGATTACCCACACGTTGAACAGCATCCGGGCGGGGATTGAGCAATCCCCTCACGCCACAGTGTGTATCAACGCCGATTGCGCCATGTCCGTGGACATGATGGCGGGGCTGCCCAATCCCGTGCGGTATTTCGGCGTGGAGACACCTTTTTATGGGGATAAGAGCGCAGGCGTGACAGAGGTTACCCGCTGTACCGCCTGTGGCCGGGACTATGTATACGAGTACAGGACATACGGGCATCTGGGGAACTATCACTGCCCCGGCTGCGGTTATCATCGGCCAAACGCCCGCATTGCTGTGACCAAAGTGCTATCACAGGATATTGACGAGAGCCGGATAGAGGTTCAGATCGGTGATGCCACCCATGAGGCGACCATCAATTTGCCGGGGGCCTATAACATCTACAACGCCGCCGGGGTCATGGCCGTGGCGGACGCCATGGGATTGGGATTCGAGGTCATCGGCCCCGCATTGGCGGAGTTTCGGGGCGGATTTGGCCGCATGGAGCGCTTTGAGGTCGGCGGACAGACCATCCGTATGATCCTGGTGAAAAACCCCATCGGATGCAGTCAGGTGTTACATTATCTGGTAGAGGGGCAAGACCCGGTGCTCCTGATTTTCTCCCTCAACGATAAAACCGCCGACGGGACGGATGTCTCCTGGATCTGGGACGTGGACGCAGAGGTCTTGGGTCAGATGGAGGATCGCCTCACAGCGGTCTATTGCGCCGGTACCCGGGCCGACGATCTGGCGGTCTGGCTGAAATACGCCGGGGTGGATTCCGAGAGGATACATGTGGAATACGACGATGACAAACTGTTAGAGATCGTAGGCAATGCCACTGTGCCGGTGTATATCATCCCCACCTATACGGCCATGCTGACCCTGCGGGATAAACTGGCCCGGAAATATGGCCTGGGCCAATTCTGGGAATAGGAGATCATATGGAGTTAAAAATCTGTCACATATATCCGGATCTGCTCAATCTCTACGGCGACCGGGGCAATATTGCGGTCTTGGCCCAGCGGTGCCGGGCCAGAGGGATTGACGTGTCCGTCCATCCCCTGCCCCTGGGTGAGCGGGGGGATTTTTCCGCATATGATCTCTTTTTCATCGGCGGCGGCCAGGATGCGGATCAGGCCCTGCTCTTAGATGAGATACAGCAGTGGAGGGGAGGAGAGATCCGGGCCGCCATAGAGGACGGCAAGGCTCTACTGGCCATCTGCGGCGGATATCAGCTCTTGGGCCACTCCTACCGGACGTGGGACGGCAAGGAGATGGACTGCATCGGCGCGTTGGATTTCTACTCCGTAGGTGATAAGACCCGGATGATCGGGGATTACATGTTCCAGTGGGACGAGCCATCTGGCGGCGTCAAGGTCGTGGGATTTGAAAATCACAGCGCAAAGACCTTCCTGGGGAGCGGTGTCCGCCCCTTTGGAAACGTCCTCGCCGGATACGGCAACAACGGGGAAGACGGCACGGAGGGCGTGCGGTATCACAACGTATTCGGCACCTACAGCCACGGGCCGCTGCTGCCGAAGAATCCGATCCTGGCCGACTGGCTGATCCGCCTGGCCTTAGAACGCAAATACGGCAGTGCAGAACTTGCGCCGTTAAACGATGTGCTGGAAGAGCGGGCGCATCGGTATATGGTGGAACGGTTGACGAAGCGGGAAGCGTAGGGGCGGTGCTTCACGGATTACTTTCACGTGACAAAAGCCCCTTTTTATGGTATGCTAAGAAAAAACAACGATGGGAGCGTTTCTATTATGCCAGATCACAACTACATCACCCGGATTGAAGATCAGGGAAGCGTCAATATTGCGGAAGAAGTCATTGCCACCATCGCCTGTGAGGCCATACGGGAAGTGGAAAACGTGGCGGGATTCACCTCGACCTTTGGCGGTGAGATTGCCGAGCGGCTGGGCAAGAAGCCCTATTCCCGTGGTGTGAAAATTTTCATTGAGGAAAACGAGATCACCGTAGACGCCTTCATCCTGGTGCAATATGGTGCCGTGATCGCCGACGTGGCCCAGGCAGTCCAGGAGGCGGTGGCCTCTGGGGTCGAGGCCATGACGGGACTCACGGTCAAGGCGGTCAATATCACAGTTGGCGGCATCGCCTTTGAGAAGACAAAGTAGAAATAGAGGCGTAGGGGCGGCAATATGCCGCCCGCTTTGGGTTGTGAACGAATAACGAGCAGATGGGCGGTATTTTGCCGCCCCCACAAGGAGATGCCCACACATGACAAGATCAGGCGTACGGGAGATTGCGATGCATATCTCCTTTTCTCTGGGGGAAAACCCCCAGCCGGTGGGAGACGTGCTGGAGCAATTGCTGGACAAATCCTACTACGAGACCCTGGCAGAAGAGGATGAACTCTATAGCGACTACCCCTCTAAAAAGCAGATCGCCTACCTGCGCCAAGTAGCGGAGGGCCTGGGTGAGCACTTGGTGGAGCTGGACTTCTATATCGAAAAGTACGCCCACGGCTGGAAAGTGGGGCGGATCTCCCGTGTGGCCGTGGCCATTATGCGGGTCTCCATGTACGAGGTGCTCTATGTGCCGGAAGTCCCCGGCAGTGTGGCCATCAACGAGGCCGTGGAGATGGCGAAAAAATACGAGGAGCCGGACACGGTCTCCTTTATTAACGGCATCCTGGGGAGCTTCATCCGGGGTGAGCTAAAGGAAGAATAGCTATGGCAGACAGGAAAATCTTTAGCGTCTCGGATTTAAACGGCAAGGTCAAGGCCCTGTTAGAAGGGGATTTGACCTTGCAAAATGTGCTGGTACAGGGAGAACTGTCCAATTACAAAGTCTACCCCTCCGGTCACCACTATTTCACCATGAAAGATGCCGAGGGCGCACTGCGCTGTGTCATGTTCAAGGGCAGTGCGTCAAAGCTGGTCTTCAAGCCGGAAGACGGCATGAAAGTGGTGGCCGGTGGTCGGGTCTCCGTATTTCCGAGGGACGGGGCCTATCAGCTCTATGTGACCGCCCTGACCCTCCACGGGGCCGGGGATTTGCATGTGGCCTTTGAGCAGCTGAAAGAAAAACTCTATGGGGAGGGCTTGTTCGACCAGTCCCACAAGAAGCCGATTCCGAGATACCCACAGCGGATCGCCCTCATCACCTCCGGGGCCGGTGCGGCGGTGCGGGATATGATCCGGGTGCTGGGGACGCGGTATCCCTTGGCCAAGGTCATTGTCATGCCCGTCCGGGTACAGGGCGCAGAGGCTCCGCCGGAGATCGTAGGCGCGCTCCGCTATGCCAACCGATATCAGGTGGCAGATTTGATCATTACAGGTCGGGGCGGCGGCTCTATTGAGGATTTATGGGCGTTTAACGACGAGCGGGTGGCCAGGGCTATCCACGCCTCAGAAATCCCCGTGATCTCCGCCGTGGGCCACGAGCCGGATGTGACCATTGCCGATTTTGTGGCGGACCTCCGGGCGGCCACGCCATCCAACGCCGCAGAATTGGCGGTTCCCCATGTGGACGAGTTCCGGGAATCCTTAGACAGCGACTTATCCCGCATGGCGCTTGCCATCCGCCAGCGGTTGAAACTATATCGCCACCGGCTGGATCAAGTGGGACAAAAGCCTGTCATGGCCAGCCCCATAGGATATATCATACAAAAGCGGCGGGCTTTGGATCATGTGCGGGAGCGCTTGGGCGGCGTATCCGGACGGCTCTTCTCGGCAAAGCGGGAAGAATACGTCCGGCTGGCGGCGTCATTGGATGCGATGAGTCCGTTAAAGGTCTTGGGCAGGGGATATTCCGTGGTGAAGCGAGGGGACGGACACGTCCTCCGCCGTGCCAAAGACGTGGAGATTGGCGAATCAATCAGCGTGGTTCTCCGGGAGGGGACGCTGCACTGTACCGTAGAGGAAAGAGGATAACAGTATGCCAAAAACGAAGAAAAAAGAGACTTTTGAATCGGCCATTTCCCGCCTGGACGAAATCGTCAAGATACTGGAGCAGGGTGAGGCCCCATTGGATGAGGCCCTGGCCCTGTTCGAGGAGGGCACCGGCCTCCTGGGTGCCTGTGGCAAGCAGTTAGACGAGGCGGAGCAGAAGGTCGTGCGGCTGATGAAAGGCGAGGACGGCGACCCCGTCGAACGCCCCTTCGATGAAACGGAGTAGGCGATGGAACAGTGGTATCGTACCCATGTAGATCAGATCGAGCAGTATTTATCCGCCTGCTTTACGGAGGATCGCCCCTGGCAGGCCCTCTATACGGCCATGCGCTACAGCCTTTTGGGCGGCGGTAAGCGGATTCGGCCCGTCTTGACAATGGAGTTTAGCCGCATCGTAGGTGGAAACCCGGAGAAAGCGCTGCCCTTTGCGGCGGCCATTGAGATGATCCACACCTATTCCCTCACCCATGACGATCTGCCGTCTATGGACAACGACGATCTGCGCCGGGGCAGGCCCACCTGTCACATCCGGTTTGACGAGGCCACGGCCATCCTGGCGGGAGACGCCCTCCAAGCGGCGGCGTTCCGGGAGGTCTTATCAGCCGACCTGCCGGAGGATGTCCGCTGCCGGGCGGGGCTGATTCTGGCCCGGGCCGCCGGAGAGGACGGCATGGTGGCGGGCCAGGTATTGGATCTGGCAGGGGAGACGAAACCCCTCACGGCGGAGGAGTTGGAACAAGTCCACAAGCACAAGACGGCGGCTCTGATCCAGGCGGCGGCCACATTGGGCGTCATCGCCGGCGGCGGCACAGAGGCCCAGATCGGTGCGGCCAGCCGCTTTGCCAAGGCGTTGGGGATCGCATTTCAGATCAGAGACGACATCTTGGATTTTGAAGGCGACGTGGCCCAATTGGGCAAACCCATCGGCTCCGATG
Organism: Oscillospiraceae bacterium; assembly: GCA_009780435.1. GTDB lineage: Bacteria > Bacillota > Clostridia > Oscillospirales > Oscillospiraceae > WRAB01. The sequence continues at coordinate 73,803 of WRAB01000006.1, forward strand.
TAGAATCCGGCAAGACCACTTTTGTCACCCTCTACGGCTTAGACCGGGCCAAAGAGATGCTGCAAGAACAGACCGAAGCTGCAAAAGCCGCCCTCATCGGCGCATTTGACGACATAGATGGATTGTTGTGGCTATCGGATTGGCTGTTGGAGCGGAAGTATTAGGAGCAGGGGACAGTGAAGAACAAAACCTCAAAAATATTAGTTGATATCTGCATGACGATTTTCTTAATCTTATCTTTTTTAAGATGGGAGGAGAGCAACTTTCTCTTCCATGCGATTGTGGGGACGGTCTGTACGTTGTTTTTTGCTCTACACATCTGCATACACCGCAAATGGCTAAAAATTGTCACAAAGTCATTTTTAGAGGGGAAAATAAAAAAGTCAATCAGATGGAAATATGCGGTAGATATCCTCTTGATCGCCATTTGGGGTACTTCAATCACTACGGGATTTCTTGCTATAGGCTATTTTTCGGCTGGAATAGAAAGTATGGTTGTATTTAGTAGACTCCATGGAATCACTGCCAGGGTGGGGGTGGCACTTGTTGTCATACACGTTGTGCAGCATTTGCCACAAATCAGATCATATCTCAAAGGGAAAAAAGAGATACCGGCTGAATAATAGGAGAACCGTCCGTATTTGTGCAAAAACCAGTGCTCCCACACGGTGGGGAGCACTGGTTTTTCTACGTTATCCGGAAAATTTCTGTTTCGTCTGCTGGACTTTGTTCTGATCCGCCGGTTCTACCTGATACCAGCCGTTGCTCTGCAAGCTGCAGAACAGATCGGCCTGGATCCGGTGCTCTTCGTCTAAGATATTGAGCATGGTACTGCGGAGCTGTTCGTTGACGCACTCGCCGGCGAAGGTGTTATAGCTGGCGGCGGCGTGTTTCTGGCTGGAGAGACAGTCTAATAAAATTTCCTTTTCCGTCATCAATTGGGCGCATTGGTTTGGGTTTGCCATGAGTGATCCCTCCTACTGTAAGAACGCCATAAGCGTATTCACGTGTTGTTGGTGTGTTGCGGCCATAGTTTCCAGGTCTTTCCGAATTTTCTCGTCATTGCACAGATGGGACATGGCCTGATATTTCTTCACAAGGTTCTGTTCTGAACTCAACTGGTCATCTAAAGCCGTGAGTTCTTTGCTGGTCAGATTTGGCATTTGATTCTCTCCTCTTCGTCCGTGTTGTATTCGTTTGGGTCACGAACACACGATTAGTATGTCACGGACTGTGTGCATCTATTCCCCGTGATCCAACCAAATTTCCATTTTTTATTTGAAACACCAGGTAAGAGCTCCCATCAATCTCCGCCGACTGACCAAAGCAGAAGATTGGCATGAGGGGGAAAGGCGTTCCGACTATAAAGGGGATGGCAAGCTCTGTGAACGCTCTCTGCTTGCGGATCATGGCCCCTGTGACCTGCTGACTTGCCATCTGCAACTCCGGATCGGTAAATAGAGCGCCGAGATCGGTAAGGGGTGTCCAGGCCGGGTCGGGATACTCCGGTTCGATCCGGGCGACAGGTGTCCAGACAGAGGAAGTGATTGGGGGTTCAGGTTGGGGATAGGGATCAACATCATCTACATCTGCGTCGGAGAAGATGAGGTCAGGCTCCCGCCCGCCTAGTTCGGGAGGCGGTTCCGGGGGCGGATCGATGGGGACGGGTATTGGTTCCGGTGGGGGAATCGCTTCCGGCTCTGGGACGGGTAGCGGTTCTGTCAGAATATCCGGAGCGGGAATCGGGGGTGGCAGTGGTGCAGATGCGGGTATAGATAGCGGTATAGGCTCCAGTGTAGGTGCGGGCGCAGATTCCGCCCTGGGCGGGGTGACCGGTTTTAGCGGAGTGGGTTTTGGCTCGGGTGCAACTTCTGGCCCCGGTTCCGGTACAACTTCCGGTTCCGGCGTAGCGGGTTTGGTTGGTGCGGTAAGCGTATCTTGTTTTGCGACGAGACGGCATCCGTCAATGGCGTGCAGGCCTTTCATCTCCAGATCATGTCTGCTGTACGATTTGTGAAACCGTAATTTGTCCCCATCGGGCAACAAAACGCCCAAGACCACATAGCGATCTTCGCACAGGATCGCCAAGCGCAACACCTCTCCGCAGGCCACGACGCATACACAGGAAAATTGAACTTTTAATCCCGCCTGGGCTACAGTCAGTTTGCCAACTTTCGAGCCTCCGTATTCCACGGCGTATTCGCCGAGCATTTCATGGTTCATCATATAGTCCCCCAGACATAGAATTGTTGGGAGTGTTACTGAAAAAGAGATCGTCTTTGTGTGTTCTCTCGTCTTTGGCGGGAAAACACGGAGAATCGCTCTAAAGGTAACACTTCCGAATCGTTACAGTATGTCTATGTGGGGAGAGAATGTCCCTATGCAAAAAAGAACTGACGCAGGCATGAAATCCTGCGTCAGTCTCAGCATAGCGGATAAAAGACAGGTTAGAACGACTCGATGTAGATCATCTCCACGACTTTCTCATCGAAGGGGATGGGGGCGCAGCCCAAGAGCCCGGTGAGGCCGGGGGTCTCGAAGGTCAACTGGACGAGACGGGGTACGTCCGCCTTTGTAAAGCCGATATCTGCCAGAGTCTCTTTGATTCCAACGGTTCCGAGCCACGTCCGCATTCCGTCGGCGGCTTTCTGGGCCTCATCGGGGGCACCGGTCAGGCCGGGTACGACGGGGGCTAAGAGGTCGGCCAAGATCGCGCCGGAGGCGGGGTAGATGGCTTTGATAATCGCCGGGAGCAGAACCGCCAGGCCGAGGCCGTGAGACAGTTCTGGACGGATGCCGCTCAGTGGATGCTCCAGTGCGTGGGTGAAGTGGAGCAGGCCGTTGTCAAAGCTGGTACCTGCGATCATAGCGGCGTATGTCAAGAAGTAGCGGGCTTCCAGATCGTTTGGATTTTCCAAAGCCACGGGCAGATATTTAGCGACCAGGGTCATTACCTCGCGGCCCAGGGTGATGGCAAAGGGGTTGTTCAGTACAGTGGTAGCCGCCTCGACCACGTGATTGACCGCGTCGACGGTGACGTAGCTGGTCTGGTGTGCCGGGAGTGTCGTCATAAGGGCCGGATCGTCGATGGAGTAGAAGGGATAGATGCAGTCATAGGCGATGGCCGGTTTGTAGTCTTTTTCCGGGATGGTGACCACGGCGAAGCGGTTGATTTCACTGCCTGTGCCGTGGGTCAGGTTGATGGCCACGAAGGGGACGGCTTTTTCCGGAGAAAACTTCGCCTCATAGAGATCTTGGCAGGTCTTATCGGTGTATTCCAACAGGATGGCAGCGCTCTTCCCGGCGTCAATGGGGCTACCGCCGCCGATGGCGATGACCGCTTTTGCGCCAGCCGCTCTCGCCTCTCTGACGGCCTCGTCCACTTGCTGGGTCTCTGGGTTGGGCTGTACTTTGTTGTAGAGGACATACTTGATGCCATGGTTGTCCAACGCTTTTGTCACGTGATCCCACGCACCGGTTTTTGCATAGGCGGCCTTACCCGTCATGACGATGACGCTATCAATGCCTTTTGCCTTTAGCTCTCCCGCGATGAAATCCATTTTTTCAATCGCCCCGACACCTAAAAATACACGGGCGCCACCGATGATTGTGCTCACATTGTTGATGTTAATTCCTTGCTCCCAAGACATACTTGATTCCTCCTTATAAAAATTATATGGGATATCAGTAGTATATCAGTTTGTGAAAGAAAGGACAAGGGCATTTTGGGAAAAAGTTACACCCCCGGGAGAGCAATCTTGACGCTCTGCTATATTGGGTGTATACTGAACACAATCCAGTGTAGCTCTTATGAAAGTTGCATATAATAGCATTTAGGAGGTGCTGGCTGTGAAAGAATACAGGATCGAATTTTCGTGGGACGACGAGACCGGCGTTTGGATCGCTGTCTGCGATGAAATTCCACTCGCCCTTGAGAGTAACTCGTTCGATGCGCTCATCGAAAAAGTCAAGATTGTTGCGCCTGAAATTTTAGCGCTCAATGAGCCCGATACGCCCGTGCGCCTATATATGCATTCCGAAAGGCTGCTCGCCTAATGGCCACGTATGAGAAAAAGGTCAGGGATATGTTGGCACAACATGGATGCACATTTACCCGCCGTGGAAAAGGCGACCATGATATATGGTTTAGTCCCATCGTGGGCAAAAGCTTCCCTGTAGACGGCAAGATAAAGTCAAGACATATTGCCAATGCGATTATGAAACAGGCGGGGCTGGCATATCACTTTCGGTAGAGCCAATAATGGAGTTATCATTGCACATTTGCAGCTATGATTTCATTTAGGCCGACATGTCTGTTCCGAAACCTTGCGGTGCTTTTTTCACCTTTTAAGCGTATGGCATTTTGCGGACATAAATGCGTACACGCAAGGCAAAACTCACAGTTGTTCGAATAGTTCGGCTGATCCTCGACTACGATATTCCCCATTGGGCAAACTTTTCCGCAGACGCCGCAGGAATTGCAATCACTGGTGATTGAGAATTTTTTTGCAGAGCCATTCATTGTCCGTTTTCCCAGAGGAGACACGGATGCGGCTGAAAGCCCGGAAGAGATCACTTTGGCCAAAGCGCCTTTATATAATAAGACATTTTTACGGCTGTCAATATCTTGGATGACTTGATTGATCGCCTGTTCAATGTCCACATCTTGTTTCATTTTCAACTGCCTCTCGACTTCATAGCCCGGCAAATAATTATCCACCATATCTATTTCGTTGGAATAGTTTAGGGTGACACCTCTGCTCGCCAACAGTTTTTGCATCATGGAGACCGCAGCCATAGGCCGGTCTCCATAGGTCATAACAGCAAAGACGTATTCCGCATGGATGTTTACTTGATTGAGATAACTGCGCACGGGACGTGGAACATCGAATCCATAGATGGGTACGACAATTCCGACGGTATCAGCAGATATTTCATAGTTGTTATCCCTTATCAACTGGGGAATTGATAAAAGTTCGCCCCCGATTCGTTTTGCGACATACAGGGAATTTCCCGTCGATGTAAAATACAGAACTTTCATTGTAAAGTCCATTCCTTTCGCTAACGTCTTTATGAATTGCGTGGTATGGTACTAATTATAACAGCAACTTTCATTGTGTTCAACATTGGGAAAGAAAATCAAGACGAATGCACAAGGGCGCAGCGGAATCGCTGCGCCCTGCACGATTTGTGCCAAAAAGTCCGTTCAATCCTCCGCCAGCCCGAAGCTGACGGCGATGGCGTTGTCTACCCGATCCATGAGTCCAATGTCCAGCTTGCCCATGCGCTCTTTCAGCCGCCGTTTGTCAATGGTGCGGATCTGCTCTAGCAGAACCACAGAATCCCGTGTCAGCCCGTAGCTCTTCGCCTCCAACTCGATGTGGGTCGGCAGCCTGGCCTTGGCGGTCTGGCTGGTGATGGCGGCGGCGATGACCGTGGGACTGTGCTTATTTCCCGTGTCATTCTGGACAATTAACACCGGACGCATCCCGCCCTGTTCACTGCCTACCACGGGGCTGAGATCGGCATAGTAGATGTCTCCACGTCGAATACCGTTACTCAAAACGCTCACGCTCCGATGAAAGAAGATTTGCCCGGTCACGGTTGATCTTACAAAATATGTAACCGGACTACTTTCATTCTTCCATAGAGGGCAAAAAAATATACCTTGCTCTCAAATGAATTTTTGAGGGGTGTGTTATTTTGTAGGGCATGGCTCCCTCGACACGCCGTTTTTACAACGCAGTGCGGGGAGACGGCGCACCGAGGGCGTTGCGCCCTACGGGTTGCCCCTCACTTCAGTATATTCAAAGAAGCCTAGATGTGGCGTGTCCTAGAGGTACAGCCGGGGTACTCGAGGCGATACGGCGCAGAGCAGTTCATAGGAAATTGTCCCGGCCAAAGCGGCGTGTTCGTCTACAGATAGGGTTTTGCCGCCGTCTTGGCCGAAAATCGTAACGGGATCGCCCACGGAAAGTTTTTCAATAGCCGACACGTCCAGCATACACGCATCCATGCAGATGCGCCCTACCTGGCGTACCCGTTGACCGTGGAGAAGCATCTCCATCTTGCCCGACAGGGTCCGGTGGAGTCCGTCGGCGTACCCCGCCGGGATCACGGCGATCATCTGGTCTGCCACGGTCTCATAAGTTCTGCCGTAGCTGATGGATTCCCCCTTACCAAACTGCCGCACTTGGATGATCCGGGTTTTCAAATCCATAGCGGGCCGCAAATCCGCCCGGATGAGCGGTGGGTTGGGGGAGAGGCCGTAGAGGGCGATGCCGGGGCGGATCATATTCAGGTATGTGGCGGGCAGACGCAATGCGCCGCCGCTGTTGGCCGCATGGCGCAGGGGAAATGTCTGTCCCCACTGCCCTTCCAGCCAATCCGCCGCCCGGGTAAAATAGGCTGTCTGCTCCAGTGTATAAGCGTCGTCCTCGTCGGCCACGGAGAAGTGGGTGAAGATGCCCTGGACATCGAGATGGGGCAGATGCATAGCCGCCAGAGCGTCTGTAGGTTCCTGTCCACGGGCGGCAAAACCCAGACGGCCCATGCCCGTATCCAGTTTGATGTGGACGGACAGAGTGCGGCCTGTCCCCGCCAGCGCATGGCTCATAGCCTGGGCGGTCTCCAGAGAGAACACGGCCTGGGTGATCCCCCGGTCAGCCATGAGAGCGGCGTCGCCGGGATTCGTGTAGCTAAAGACCAAGAGGGGGAGCGATATCCCGTTGTCTCGGAGGGCCAAGGCCTCCGAGAGACAGGTCACCGCCAAATAGTCACAGCCCAAGTCAGCCAGCAGACGTGATACAGGGACGGCCCCGTGGCCGTAGGCGTCGGCTTTCACCGGGGCCAAGATGTGGCAATTATCCGGTGTGAGGGAGCGGAGCAGACTGTAATTGTGGGCGATCCGGTCTAAATGGATTTCCGCCCAGGTTCTATCTGTTGTGTACACGTATAATCAGTCCTTAAAGTGGGATTTTTGAGGCATGTAGTTTAATTTCATGTTTTTCCCCAACCCAGGCGGGGAAAATGTAGCTTTCAGAATCAAGAGAATAACGGACTGCCCTCGAAGATACAGGTGATGACCACAAACCCGTCGGCGATAATTTCCGCCTGGACGGGAATCCCCGTCGCCCGGTCAAATCGGGTGATATGTAGGGCGTTGTCGGAAATATGGGAAGTCATAGTCACGACGGCGATGTCCTGAAACGTCTCATAGTGGGCCTCGACGACGAATCCCTCCCGCCACTGGTGGGCGATGAGGGGGAGGGCGGCCAGGGGACTCAATCCGTCCGCTGTCAGAGGCCCCGTGTCCAACACGGCGCCCTCGTAGCGGAGGACGGTGCCGCTCTCGGATATACCGATCTGGATTCCGGCCAGGATCTCAGGCGCCAAGACCTCCAGGGTATCCGCCCCGGAGTCGAAGCGGAGCGTAAACTGATGGACACGATCCCCGTAATCGGCGGTGATATGGGCGGAAAAGCGCTGGGTGGAGGTCTGAAACCGCTCCTGAATCTCCTGTATGTGCGCACCGGCACTCTGTTGGGTGGAACAGGCGGCGAGGGAGAGCAGAGTAAGGGCGAATAAGAGCAACGTTGCCGGACGGCGTAGCAAAGCCAATCACCTCACAATTTTTTTGAGGACCTCCGGCAATAATTCCACCACATCCGATGGGAGCATACTGTACTGCCCCAGCTGGGCGGCGGCTAAATCTCCCGCCCGGCCGTGGGCCCAGACCGCCGTGTAGACGGCCCGCGGCAGGGGCAGTCCCTGGCCCACAAAGGCGGCAATCATACCGGCCAGCACGTCTCCGCTCCCGCCGGTGGCCATGCCCGGATTCCCCGTTGTATTGACGCAGACCGTGCCCTCCGGAAATGCGCTGATGGTCCCCGGACCCTTGCGCACGACTGTACAGCCTCGGCGAACGGCGAAAGCCCTGGCGGCCTCTAGCCGGCTGCCGGGGAATTGATCGCCGCCCAGCCGGGCGAATTCTACGTCGTGGGGGGTCAGGATCAGCGGGGCAGGTGCCTCGTCCAATACATGTATATGTCCGCTGACAGCGTTTAGACCGTCGGCATCTACAATCACGGGAACTTGGGCGGCCCGGATCAGTTCTGCGACCAATTGCGCCGTCTCAGCGCTCTGCCCCATGCCGGGGCCAATGAGGACGGCGTCACAGCGGTTCATCCGCTCCAACAGGGCGGGGAAGGCCTGCATGTTCAGCTTGCCCTCGGTTGCGGGCAGGGGGAACGCCATGGCCTCTGTGGTGTTGGCGGCGGTGATGGCGTAGACGCTCTCCGGCACGCCGAGAAATACCAGGCCCGCACCGGCGCGCAGGGCCGCATTGGCGGCTAGGATTAAAGCGCCCGTATACCCAACGGAGCCGCCGATGAATAGCAGTTTTCCGGCGTCTCCCTTGTGCATATCCTGTCGCCTGGCGGGGAGGGAGACATTGCCTTTTGTAATGAGATAACTCTGGCACTCAATCCGATTGATTAGATTCTGTGGAATACCAATGTCCACCACCTTGACACGCCCCGCGTGGAGCAGTCCGGCGCCCGCAAAGTTGCCGACCTTCGGCAGGGTGAACGTGACCGTATGGGCGGCCCGGACGGCTGTCCCTAAGACTTTGCCCGTATCGGCGGCGATGCCGGTGGCGATATCGGCGGCGACCACAGGCACGCCTAGACGGTTAATCTGCTCCACCGCCGCCAGGGGTTTGCCCCGGAGCGGCGCGTTTAATCCGATGCCGAAGATGGCGTCAATAACGACCCCGCAAGCGGCGGCCCAGGTCTCCGCCTCCCGGAGTTCCGGGTCGAAGGATTCCACTTTGCCGCCCAGCTCTCCCAGACGGCGCTCCATCTCCCGCGTGTCCTCGGCCATCTTGTCCCGGCCACCCACGAGAAAGACTCGGAGTTCATAGCCCTCTTTGGCCAATAATACGGCGGCGGCCATGCCGTCCCCGCCGTTGTGACCACTGCCACAGTAAATCGCCGCCCGCCGATTCTCGCCCATGACCTCTTTTGCAATCTGGACAATATGGGCGGCAGCGCGCATCATCAACGTGGAGGAGGGGATCCCCTCCTGGTAGATGGCCAGTTGATCCAATTCCCGCATCTGGGCGCTCGTTGCCAGTTTCATGGGCGATTCCTCCCCGGTTTAATTACCTGTTAATAATGGTATGATCTCTATTAAGTTCTAATAAGTCCCACAGATTGCCATACAAATCTTTAAACACGGCAACCGTACCATACGCCACTTTTTGGGGCGCTCTGACAAACTCAATGCCTTTTACTAGCATCTCGTTGTAATCTCTCCAAAAATCATCTGTGTTCAGAAAAAGGAAAACGCGTCCTCCGGTCTGGGAGCCGATATAAGCTTCTTGTTCAGGATTTGAAGCTCTTGCCAAAAGCAATGTCGTGCCACTTGAGCCAGGAGGCGCCACTACAACCCATCTTTTATCTTGCTCTGGCTGATAAATGTCCTCTAACAGGACAAAATGAAGCTTTTCGGTGTAAAAATCAATTGCTTCATCGTAATCACGCACGACTAAGGCGATGTGCGTTATGGATTGCTTCATGGACAGTCCTCCTTGTATAAACGCTATTGCTCATCCCAAGCAAAACGAAAGGGCGCATAAAAGAATCCTACTGCGAATTGTACCACACGGGCGGCGTAAAGTCTACTTTTGACAATGGGTGGAAATCGCCAAACCCCACGGGCATTGACAGGGGGCGCAAAATGTATTACACTTGATCCCAGAAGGAAGTGAAATCATGGCAAAAAAGCAAAAGCCCCTGACGTACAAAGGGCATCCGCTCCGGCGGAAAGACAATTTGATCTACTTCGGCAGCATGGCGGATAAGTACATTGTCATGTTGCAGATTTTAGACATCAAAAAAGTGGAAGACATGGACGTGGCGACAAAAGTTTCCATCCAACTCCAACTCACGGATCCGGATCTAAAAAGCCGGGATCGGGTTGTAAAGAAGAGCGAGAAAGACAGCCTCTACGTGGCTATGGACGTGGCCTCCGTATGGCTGGAACGGGCGCTGGCGATGTAGTCACGGCAGAGACAAGAGAGAAAAACAGAGATGACGAGCGGTCATCTCTGTTTTTTGCTATGTCCTCATTATTTCGCATAGATCAAAACCGCATCCCGCAGAAACACGGCACAGCCGGGGGCGATCTTGTCGTAGTGTGCAGTAAAACGCGGGTCGTCAACGTACATCTGCGTCACGCCGCGGTGGGCCGCCTCGCTGTAGGATTCCCAAAAGTAACAGAGCCATTGCTTATGCAAATCACAGGCCTTTTGCGCCAGTTCGCTCGCCGGGTCACCCTGTTCAAATGCCGCTTTTAGCATTTCATTGAGGCCTTGCGATAGATGCTCGACTTCAGTGTACTGCTCTTTTGTCATATCCTTCATTCTGACATGGGAGCGGTCAACGGCATCATCGCCGTATTTGGCGCGGATTTCGCCGCCGTACTGTGCTTCATTTTTGTCGATCAGATTCTGCTTGAAGCCCTCAAATTTTTCACGATCTGACATGGTGTGTTCTCCTCTCGTACCGTCACTCGCACAGTATCGCCGGATTGTTTGCCAATCTTCTCCCGAATCTCTTTTAAAACCCCGATGATATAGCAAATCGAGCCGTCGGCATTTTTCACGCCCATATTGACAATGCTACCATCATAGGGTACACCGTCAAAGGTGGCGTGGACTTTTACTCGGCCTTTGCCAAACTCCGCCCGGATATCATAGGGGAACGGCACATACGCCCCGCCCTTGCCGATGCCGGAGGATTGGATTACAGCGTCGTACTCGTAGATTTTTTCGTTCATTTCGGGACGCCTCCGCTTTGCACTACGTCGACTAGCTCAAACCGCTCACAAACCAGTAGCATGTCCTCGGAAAATTCCAGACCGTGCTCTGCCAATTCGATTGAGAAAACCTTCTGATGACAATCCCACCAGTATTGATAACTCAAATCCCCCTCGCCCTCTGCCATGGCGTGTTCCACAGAGATCTCATTCATGGGCAAAACTTGCACAGCAACAGTTTTGATCATCGCCACGGGCTCATTCCGGCTGTTTAAGATCACGGTATATAAGCCGACAGCGGGGAGGGGGTCGTTTTCTATTTCATACAGTACATGTGCGCTGCATGTGGCCGTTTTCCTACCCGCGATAATTAACTGCGCCAACTCATCGGCATGTTCTTCAAAGCCAAACTGCTCGGCGATGACAGACTGGGGCGGTGTTTTGCCCGCCCAATAGGTATTCCAATAGCTTTGTGCTTTTTCGTTCATTTCGTGGTGCCTCCTTAGAAAGGTCTGTTGAATAAAACACTTCCATCTATAAAGAGTATACTTCTCGGAAATGGTGTCCAAAAAAAATCTATAATACTCTCATTTAAGTCTTTGGTCCAATAGTCAGAGAAATGGATGATGTCTGTAATCCGTCTCTCACCTACCACAGTATGCGTAAACGGTTCAGGGCTATCAAAACGATTGACGGAAAACCCTATGGTGTAATCAGCTATAAACTCAATTTCAGTTTCGGACCTTATAGTATAAGTGATGTATATATTTTGATTTCCATCATGGTATATGCGTTCAAAGCGGATATGATAGACATTGTCGTATCGGTCACTGTGTTCTTCAAATTGGGGGTTGGGCAATCGAATTCCAATTTTTTCATTATCGATCTCGGGTTCGCCAGGAGAAACGCATACTTTGTTCAAGGAAAAGTTGAAACTACCAAGAGTTCCATTTCCAAAAATAAGACTGAAGCGGCGGGTATAGATGTGCGCCCGTCCATTTTCGTCCGGGGTTTCAACTGTTTCGGTAAAATAAACGGTTGCCCGTGCAGACTCTAAATCTGCATTTTCAACCATTCCATGCCATGTGTGAAAGCGGATCCCAATTGACTTGGTATTATCGTTATTTGATATGCTAAAATCCGGTGCATAGACGTCACTCTCCCAGGCATGTTGTTTACCAGATTCAGCTTCCACGGGATTGTATCCTTCAATAAGGCCAAACGCCTCCAGGACGGAACGGAAACTATCACTGCGCCTTATATTTTCAGGAAAAATAACGCCGGAGACATCAGATGAAATATGAACAGAAAAAAACATTTCGGCACAGCAATCATTATGTTCTGTTGAATACCTGGCTGTGTTGTTCCAATCACCAAATGCGTATGCAATACTATGAAAACCTGTTTGGACATAAAGAGGGCCCATTTGGTAAATGGACATTCCATTTTCGAAAATGATTGCCCGCAGGGTGTTTTTGAAATCGTATTCGTCCATGCCAGGGGTCATGGACAGGCGGTCAAGGGATGCTGAAAAGGCGTCGAAAATGTCATCTGCAACGACTGGGGCGTCCGGGAGATGAATGATTCCATTTTCGTAAGAGCTGAAATTCGGGTTGCGGCAGAGCAAGCAGTCGCAATCAGATGCAGTGTACCCCATCAGATCATAACTGGATGCGTTGCATCCGGCAAAAGCAATAAAAAGTATACAGATTAGGAATAATAAAAACATTCTTTTCATCTGCTGCGCTCCTCGTGCGCAATAATTGCGCTCGCTTTTATCCAATATAAGTCCAGATCGGCGATGATCGACTGGGGCGGCTCTTTCCTCGCCCAATAGGTATTCCAATATGCTTGCGCTTTTCCTGGGATGCTATATCGATGTATGTACAAGCCCCGCCCTTCTCAATGCGAAATAGACAAGCGGCACGACAACGATATGCAGGACGATCCCGGGCAGGGATCGGACAAAGTGAGAGGTGACCCAGATCTGGAGGGAGTAGTTGCCCAACTGGAAGATCAGGGCGTTGGCAATCCCGGCCACAATCCGGCCTGTCAGCATGGCGCCGATCAGGGAGAGGTAGGTGGCAGGGACGTAGTGCCGGATGGGCAGATAGCGCATGAGCAGTCCGCCGACTAGGCCGAAGGCGCCGAGTTCTACCGTCATGGCGGGCAAAAACGTCGCCGGGGGCATACCCGTCAAAGTGCTGGAGAGAAACGGCGTGAGCACACCGCAGATCAGACCAAAGACGGGGCCGAGGACGAGGCCGCTGAGGAGAACCGGTATGTGCATGGGAGAGAAAATCTGTCCCCCATATGGTATCCCATGAAAGGCCATGGGCAGGACGATTCCCAGTGCAATAAAGAACCCTGTCAGGATCAGTGATTTTGCTTTGCTCATGTGTACTCCTTCTTTTTCCATATTTGTATTCTCTCTGTCCAGTATAAGCCCAGATAGCTGTTGAATGCAAGGGTTATTCTGTGCTATAATAGCCGAAAAGTAAAAAACGAGGTGAAATCACCTGTGCGAGAGAAGTTGCGAAAATTGCCATATCCCGGTCTGCGCAATATCAAGACAGCCATTGCGGCCACTTTCTGCGTGGTTTTATATACCCTCATCGGTCGGCCGGGTGTAGCATTGGCGTGTATCACGGTCTTCATCTGTATGCAGGAGTCGGTGGATAAGGCTCTGCGGGTGAGTGTGGACAGGGGGATCGGTACGCTCTTGGGCGGTGCGTTCGGATTGGGCGCCGCTATGCTCCTTGTGTACGATCAATCCCTTCTCGTGCTGGCCGCCCTGATTTTCGTGGGGATTGTATTGTTCATTTTCCTCTTTGCGCTGTTTAAAATGGAGGGCACCATCGCCATCGGTCTCGCCACCTTTGTGATCGTCACCATCGGCCCCGAGTTTGCCGAGATAACGCCGCTGTGGCACGCCATTGCCAGGGTTACAGATACCATGGTGGGGATTGTGGTGGCGTTTCTCGTCAATGCCCTGTTCTTCAGACCGAGACCGGAGCGATTCCGTGGACACACGGCGGTCAATCCCGTGTTCCACTATGAGCGCCGCAAATCCAGCCATTACAAGACGGTCAAATGGGATGGCGGGTACACCTGGGAGATGTATATCTACCCGGAAGACGCCATTGATGAGAACTTGGACTTCGACTTCCGGGCGGCCCTCACCATGCGTCTGACGGAGTCCGGCGTCTATCGCAAATTCCCGGGCTATAAGCGCCAGGTAATGCTCTTAGACGGGGATCTCCACGTGACCCACCGGGATCACCACGACATTATCCTGGGCCAGTACGAGCAGGACGTGAGCATGGGGGCGTGGGACTCCCAGTACGCGGGTAAGGGAACGGAACTCAGTCTGCTGACGAGAGATCAATGCGCCGGGGAGCTGAAACTCCTGCACTGCGGCGATGAATTAGAACTGGACAACGGTCAGTTCACCTCTTTCTACAGCTTGACGGACGGTGTAAAGCTCCGCTTCACCAACCAGGGCAAGGTCTACAGGGAAGAACTCGCCCGGGGAGATTACGTGATCGTCAGCTGGTTCCAGAACGGAACAGAGCCCTACACCGTAGAGATCCGCCACCGGGAGAAAGAGACCACAGGCCCCGTGGCCCTGATGATCTCCTGCCGGTATCGGGAGGAGGGACAGGCGCCGTCGATCTAGCCGGGTGCGAAGTGCATCTTTTCCGCATAGGATAGAATGGAGCAACTATGCGGAGAGGAGTCGGTACAGGTGGCGCATTACCTGATCATGTGTAGGTCCCTGACCTACGCGCAAAAGACGGCGCGGGCCCTGGAGAAGCGGGGCATCACCGCAGCCATTGTACGACCGCCCAGAAAGCTCAGTCAAGAGGGCTGTTCCTACTGCGTGAAGGTCTCTGAACGGAGATTTCACCAGGCCATGGGCGTATTGCATGAGTTCAATTTAGGCCAGGGCCGCATCTATCGTCTCTACCCGGACGGGGAGACGGTGGAGGTGGCGGTATGATATATTTCGACAGCGCGGCAACGACGCTGCAAAAACCGGCGGCGGTAAAACGTGCCGTCTGCCGGGCCTTAGATCAGATGACAAGTCCCGGGCGGGGCGGACACCGGGCCAGTATGCTGGCGGCGGAGACCGCCTATCGGTGCAGAGAGGCGGCGGCGGAGTTATTCCACGTGGAGAACCCGGCCCACATCGTCTTCACCCACAACGCCACCCACGGGCTGAACATGGCCATCAAGAGCACCATCCGGCGGGGAGACCGGGTGGTGATTTCGAGTTTTGAGCACAACAGCGTGGTACGGCCTCTCCTGGCCATAGGGGCCGTGGTCGCCGTGGCCAGGTGCGAACCCTTTGCTCAAACTGCGGCGGTGCGGGCCTTTGAGGTCCAGCTTTTGCCGGAGACAAAGCTTGTGGTGTGCAACCACGTGTCAAACGTATTCGGATCCATCCTGCCCGTAGAGCGGATCGCCGCCCTGTGCCAAGAGCGGGGGATTCCCTTCCTTTTAGACGCCTCCCAGTCCGCCGGGGTGCTGGAGATCGACGCTACGGCCCTGGGGGCGGATTTCATCGCCATGCCGGGACACAAGGGGCTGTATGGCCCACAGGGGACGGGGATTCTCATTTGCAAAGAACCGCCGGAGCATACCCTCATAGAGGGCGGTACAGGGAGCAGTTCTCTCCGTTTTGACATGCCGGACGATCTCCCGGATCGGCTGGAGGCGGGAACCCATAATATGTTGGGGATTAGCGGACTCTTGGAGGGGCTCCGCTTCGTCAAAAAGCGGGGCGTCGAAGAAATTCTATACCAGGAGCGAAAACTCCTGCACCGGCTTGTACAGGGCTTACAAAACAGTTCCGGCGCGAAGACCTACGTAGCCAGGAGCCCCCTTGTCCAGACGGGGGTGCTGTCCTTTGCGTTAGACGGGATCGATTGCGAGGCGGCGGCCGAGGCGTTGGGGGCGATAGATGTGGCAGTCCGTGCCGGGCTCCACTGTTCGCCCCTGGCCCACACATCCGCCGGGACTCTGGGGACGGGTACGGTGCGGGTGAGCTTTTCAGCGTTCAATACGGGGAAAGAGGTGGATCGGTTTCTGCAACTCTTAGGACGCATAGCAAAGCAGTTGCGAAACGATATTTAGTATTGCGCAAACGTCACATTTCCTATATAATGAATAGATGGCATAGTGAGATACTACTTTGCCCGTGTTTCCCCCGCCGTAGGCGGGGGAAACACGGGCAGGAATAATGGCAGATAAATGCGACGATTGAGCGAGGGATTCCCGTATGAGTGTAAGCGAATATATCACCACACTTTTACAAACGATTTGGACAGCGGTGCGAAACACCGTTAGCACCATTGGGATTCCCGATGTATTTGATATCCTCATCGTCGCATTTTTAATCTATAAACTGCTGCAACTGTTGCGCCGGGGCCGGTTGGGGATGGTTGCGAAGAGTATCGTATTTCTCGTCGCCGCCCTCTGGATTTCCGGGCGGTTTAACCTAATGGTGCTCAATTTCGCCGCAAGTCAGGCCCTGGGCATGGGGATTCTGGCCCTGGTGATCTTATTCCAGCCGGAAATCCGCCAGATGCTGGAACGGCTGGGCAGGGGCAGTTTGCGGGAGATGCTCACCGGCAGACAAGCGGGCGAACCGGAGATGGAGGCCGTCATTCTGCAGACAGTCCTCGCCGCCACCCAGATGGCCGAGGAGAAAACCGGTGCGCTGATCGTATTTGAGCGCAGAGACAGCTTAGAAGACGAGATCAAGACAGGCACACACATTGATGCGCAGTTGTCGTCGGAGCTGCTCAAGAATATTTTCTATGATAACGCCCCGCTCCACGACGGGGCCGTTGTCGTTTCCAAAGGGCGGATCGTCAGCGCAGGCTGTATGCTCCCCCTGTCAGACAACGCGAACTTGAGCCGGGATCTGGGGATGCGTCACAGAGCCGGGGTCGGAGTCAGCGAGAAGAGCGATGCCGTAGCGGTGATCGTCTCCGAGGAGAACGGGTCTATCTCCGTGGCTGTGGACGGGATGCTCAAGCGCCATCTGGCCCAAGACACCTTTGAGCGCCTGCTGCGCAATGAGTTAATTGAAGAGTCCGCAGAGCGGAAAGGCGTCTGGATATCCAATTTATTCAAGGGGAAGAAGCATGAGGAAAGCCGTTAGAAAAATAATTGAGAGCAGGATTTTTTACATCCTGGCCAGCCTCGTGGCGGCTTTTTTGCTCTGGCAATTTGTGGTGACCTCGGTAAACCCCAGCCAGACCAGTAATCTGACGTTCTACGTCCAATATGAGGGCGAGGGCGTCTTGAGTGCGTATAACCTGCGCCTCGCCTCGGATTCCCCCCAGAGCGTAACCCTAAGGGTGGAAGCGTCTACCGCAGATATGAGACGGCTACAGGACGACCCCAATCTGATTGTAGACGTATCCGGTATCCGGGAGGCGGGGGAATATGACGTGCGTTTTACCTTTGCCGCAGCGAATGTCCTGATGGGCGTGTTCAGCTATGAACCCCTGTGGGGGGTGTCCAATACAGATAACACCATCATCGTCCGGGTCAACCGGATCACCGGGCGAACCATGCCCCTCTCCGCCACAGGGATCAGCTATGAAATCGCCCAGGCACCGGTTGGGGCGGACTATATCTACGTGGGCGGGGACGAGCTCATAGAGCCGGAGAGCGTCCAGATCGACGGGCCGGAGGAGATATTAAACCAGATCGCCGTGTTAGAGGTCTACTGTGAATTTCTCTCACCTCTCACGGAGACCACCACCCAAACCGGGTCTATCCGGGCCTATGACCACGATGGCGAGCTCATACCCGACGCGGACTTACAAGAGGTGACCTTAAACGGCGCCCCATTCGATCAGGCGACGGTCAACGTGACAGTGACGGTACTGATAGCCAAAGAACTGCCGATCCTGCCGGTTTTTGAATTCGGCGCCGGTGCCAATGCGGACAATCTGGAATATCGCTTGACCCCGGATGCCGTCTGGCTTGTGGGCGAGAAAGAAATGCTCCAAGATGAGGCGTATGTCAGACTGGAACGGATTCATTTAGATCAGGTCGGGACGGTGAGTACCGTCCGGCGGCCAATCCTCACGCCGCACTCGACGGAGATTTTTCAAGGCGGCATTGACTTCGTGGACATTGATATCCAAATCCGGGGTCTGACGGAGATGGAACTGCTCGTGCCTTACGAAAACGTCCGCTTTAGCAATCTGCCAGAGGGTATAGATGCGGAAGTGGTCACCGACACCATACGAATCACACTCCGCGGGCCGGAGGAGATACTGGAAGAGCTGGAGGAGAACAGTATCACGATTTTGATCAATCTGGTCGACTTTGAGGGCAGGGCAGGGCCGTTGGTGATTGAAAACTTCACCGTTCAGGTACGGGACTACGATCCGGAGATCGTGGGCGCTATGGATCTACCTGACCGGGGGATCGCCGTCAATCTCCGGCGGCGCTAGGGGACGAGCTGGATGTTTGGATATGTAATCCCCATGAAAAGTGAGCTGAAAGTGCGGGAGTTTGACCAGTTCCGCGCCGCCTATTGCGGTCTCTGTCATGCGCTCCGCAAGGAGTACGGCCTGGCCGCCCGGTTTATTCTCAACTATGATTTTACGTTCCTGGCCCTACTGCTCTCGGCGGGAGAACAGGAGGTCTCCCGCTGTCGCAAGCGGTGCGTGGCCAGCCTCCACCGCAAAAAGTGTGTGGTTCTAGGCGGTGAGCCTTTCCGCCGGGCGGCGGGATACAGTGTAATCCTCACCCGCTGGAAACTCCGAGACGCCGTTGCAGATGACGGGTTTGTCCGGGGGTTAATCGCCCGATTCGGCGGCCTCTTTCTCCGCCGGGCCTATGGGCGGGCGGTGCGGGATTTCCCGGACTTTGATGCCCACTGCCGAGATCATTTGGATGCCCTGGCCGCACTGGAGCGGGACAACAGCGGTGACCTGGATCAGACGGCGGATACATTTGCCAATATTCTCGCCTTTGCCGCAAAAGCGGCGGCATCTGAAGAGGATCGGCGGATTTTAGCGCAGCTCCTCTATCACACCGGGCGGTGGATCTATCTCATCGACGCCTATGACGATCTGGAATCGGACAGGCGTTCCGGGCGATACAACCCCATCCTGGCCCGGTTTTCCATGGGCGCAGAGGAGATGGGCGAGGCGGACAAGTCCTGGCTCCACACCACCCTGATCCACTCCACGAGTCTGGCCGCCTCGGCCTATAATCTCCTGCCGGACGGGCAGTGGGGCGGCGTATTGGAAAATATCATCTACTTGGGCCTGCCCACCGTGACGGAGCACGTCTTGGAGGGCAAATGGCGCAGAAGAGATAGAAAGAGATTGGCGAGAAAGGAAACTGCGACAGTATGAGCGATCCCTATAAGGTATTAGGTGTGTCCCCTAACGCCAGTGACGACGATGTGAAAAAGGCGTACCGGGAACTGGCCCGAAAATATCATCCCGACAACTACCACGACAACCCCCTGTCAGATTTGGCCCAGGACAAGATGAAAGAGATCAACGAGGCCTATGACACCATCTTGAAACAGCGCAGCGGCGGCGGTACGGGCTATAGTCCCGGTGCCGGATACAGCGGCGGCGGTTCTGCCAGCGGCCCCTATGCCCAGATTCGCATGGCCATCAACAATGGAGACCTGGCCACGGCGGAGCGGCTATTGGCCAGCCAGAGCAACCGGAACGCGGAGTGGCATTTTCTCACGGGGAGCCTCTACTACCGGCGGGGTTGGCTGGACCAGGCCCGACAGCATTTCCAACAGGCCGTCAACATGGATCCCAACAACCGGGAATACCAGATGGCTGCTGCCCAGATGAACTCTGGCGGATTCGCCTACCGGGGCGGCTTCGGTCAGGGACAGGGCAGGGGCCTGAGCTGTTGCGACTGTTGTACGGCCCTCATGTGCATAAACTGCCTGTGCGGCGGATAAAGAAATTTTACTGCATTTCCCCGCCGCAGGCGGGGAAATGCAAACAAACAGAAGGCGAGAGGGTTTTGCAGGGATATGAGAGACCCCTACGAGGTGTTGGGCGTACCTCCAGACGCCAGCGATGATGATGTCAAAGCGGCGCACCGGGAATTGACCAAAAAGTACCATTCTAGCAATTACGCCACCAGCCCGCTGTCAGATTTGGCCCAGAATAAGCTGAAAGAGGCCGACGTCGCCTATAACGAGATTATAGAGCGGCGGGCGGATAGCCACCTGGAAGAACTCTTTGACATTCGATATGATATCGCCGACACCGGGCGCAGCGCCTATCCCCAGATCCGCACGGCGCTCTACAGCGGGGAGCTTGATACGGCGGAGAAGCTCTTAGCCGCCGAACAAAATCGGGGTGCGGAATGGCACTTTCTCATGGGGCGGTTCAACTACAAAAAAGGCTGGCTGGATCAGGCCAGACAGCACTTTGAGAAAGCCGTTGAGCTGGAGCCAAACAATCGGGAATACCAGAGGGCATTGCTCCACATGGAAGAGGGCGGAACACTTAGCGAGCACGACAAGGGCAAACGCCGTGGTGAATGTTGCGAGTACTGTGACTGCGGCTGTGATTGTGGCTGTTGCGATTGCTGCGACGGCTGCGGTTGTGACTGCGGATGATAGCAGAGAAAAGAGAGTGGAGAGAACAGTATGAGAGACCCCTACGAAATATTGGGCATATCACCGGATGCTGGCGAAGACGAGATCAAAGCGGCGTATCGGGCGTTGACCAAAAAATATCAGGCCAGCGAATACAAGACCAGTCCGCTGTTGGATGTGGCGCAAAAGCGATTGCAAGAGGCCGAGGCGGCCTATCACGCCATCTTAAATCAGCGAAAGAGCGGCGGACAGCCAGTGTGCGCAGCCGAACCCTCCCGTCCGCAGCCTGATGCCGGGGATATGGGGAGCGGTGCCTACCCCCAGATCCGTATGGCCATTGAAAACGGGGAGTTGGATAAAGCGGAACGGTCCTTGAACGGGGAACAAATCCGGGGTGCGGAGTGGCAGTTTCTCATGGGGCGGCTCAGCTACAAAAAAGGCTGGCTGGATCAGGCCCGGCAACACTTTGATCAGGCCGCCGGTATGGAGCCGAATAACCAAGAGTACCAAAGTGCGGCGGCCCAGATGGAAGACGGGGGAGCGGCGGCCTACCAATCCGGCAAGAAAAAGTCAAACAGCAGTTGGAGTTCCGGCTGTGATTGCGGTGACGGCGCTTGCTGCGGCTTACTGTGCGGTGATGCTTGCTGCGATGGCTGTGACTGCGGATGACGAATAAAAATACCCGGGCCTTGGCCCTGACCGCCCTGTATGCAGCCGGTGCGGTGGTGACCCTATACCTGGGGACGGTGATCCCCACCATGGGCCTGACCTTTGCGGCCCTGGCGGCCCTGTTTACCGCCACATCGGTAATTGAGGGCGGGATGAAATACGGTGTGCTCTGCTTTGGAGCGGCGGCCCTGTTGGGCCTGCTTCTGATACCCATCCGATCCGGGCCGATTTTATATGCCACGTTTTTCGGGGCATATCCCCTAGTGAAGAGCATCGCCGAACGGCAACGATCTCAACTCTTGGGCTGGGGCATCAAGCTTGGCGTGTTCTTTGCGGCGCTGATTGTCTATATGACGGTCTTACGCGAGTTATTTCTGGGCGAGATCGTCCCTATGGACTGGGCATGGCCCTTTATTGTGCTGGTTGTAACGGCGGCATTTTTCGTGTATGATATAGGCCTAAGCAAGCTAATCGACTTTTACTTAGTCAGAATCTATAGACAGGGGCGGTGACGACTTGATTACCAGCATGACAGGCTATGGCAGAGGAGAGGGCGCATCGGGCAGTTTGAAACTGGAGATTGAACTCCGGGCGGTGAACAACCGATATTTGGACGTATCCGTGAAGATGCCCCGGCTCTATCTCTTCGCCGAGGAGCAGATCAAAAAACGCATCCAGAAGGGTATCTCCCGCGGGAAAGTGGACGTATTCGTCACCGTGGACAGCGCCCAGGCCGACGATGTGGCCATCACGGTCAACGAGCCCCTGGCGGCGGCCTATCTGGCGGCCCTAGGGACAATGGCAGAGCGGTTCGGCCTCACGGAAGATGTTACCACCATGCAGGTGGCCCGCCTCCCGGACGTCCTCTATGTGGAGCGGGAGAAAATGGATCAAAAGGCTTTTGCCCAGGATGTATTGGCGGTGCTGGATCAGGCCCTTCTGGCCTTCCACGCCATGCGAAAAACAGAGGGGGCAAGGCTCTGCGAAGATATCCACGGGCGGTTAGATCAGATCGAAGCCCTCACGGGCCAGGTGGAGCGTTTATCGCCCAAAACCGTAGAGGCCTACCGGGCCAAGCTGACCCAGCGGATGACCGAGGTCTTAGAGGGCGTCCCCATAGACGAAAACCGGATATTAGCGGAGGCCGCCATCTTCGCAGACCGGGTGGCGGTAGACGAGGAGATCACGCGGCTAAAAAGCCACGTGTCCCAACTGCGGGAGCTGATGGGCGGCGACGGATCCGTGGGCCGGAAGCTGGACTTTCTGCTCCAGGAGCTCTACCGGGAGACCAACACCATTGGCTCCAAGTGCAACGACGCAGAACTGGGCAAGATCGTCATCCAGCTGAAAGCGGAGATCGAAAAAATCCGCGAACAGGCCCAAAATATCGAATAATCAAATCGGGAGGTGCCAAATGAAACTAATCAACATCGGATTTGGAAACGTGATCTCCCAGGGCAGGCTGATCGCCATTGTCAGCCCGGAATCGGCCCCCATCAAGCGGATCATTACCGAGGCCAGAGAGCGGGGCCACCTGGTAGACGCCACCTACGGCAGGCGGACACGGGCCGTCATCATTATGGACAGTGGCCACGTGATTCTATCCGCCATCCAACCGGAGACCGTAGCGGGACGTGTGACCCACAAGAGTGGCCAGGAAGAGGATCACGACGAAGCTTGATCCCCCAATAAACGGGGTAAACTGTAGGGGCGGATGACAATCCACCCGCTAAAACGAGAGGAGCACCACCACTATGATGCTATACCCATCCATGACCACTCTATTGGAGAAGGTCAACAGCCGCTACATGCTGGTCAACGTAGCTGCCCGCCGTGCCAGAAACATCTCTGACCGGGCAGAACAGACAGGCGCAATCCTGGACAAAAAACCTGTCTCGTCTGCAATCCAAGAAATTGCAGAAGGCCGGTTGACGATTCAGATCAACAATTAACAGATAACGTACACCTTTGGCGAACATATCAATTGTTATCTGTTCATTCGCGAATTGTTAATTGAAAAAAGGGGGTGTGCCGATGGGCGGCCCGATTGTGAAAGTTGCCGTGTCGTCGGCGACCTATTCCATTGATAAGCCGTATGATTACCTGCTCCCGGCGCATTTGGCGGAGACCACCAAGCCCGGGATGCGGGTGATTGTTCCGTTTTCCCGTGGGAACCGCCGTGCCGAGGCGCTGATTCTATCCGTAGCAGAGGAGAGCGCTTTCAGCAAGCTCAAGCCCGTTGACAGTGTGATCGACACGGAACCGGTGCTCACTCCGGCCCAGATCAAGTTGGCGCTCTGGATGCGGGAGCGGTTTTTTTGCACCGTCTATGACGCCGTCCGGGCCATGCTCCCCACGGGGCTCTGGTATCAGATCCGATATCGTTACCGGATTGCTGACGGGTTAAATCGTCCGGCGGCCCAAGGGCTGGCCGGGGGAGCGCGGATGGCGTTGGATGTATTGGATGTCCTCTTCGAGGCGAAAAAACCCGTAGAGGAAAGCGAAATTCGGCGGGTATTGGGGGCCAGCACAGCGGAAAAGGGCCTGCGCCGCCTGTTAGATGCGGGCGCTGTGGTGCAGCTCATTGACGAGTACCGGCGGGTGCAGGACAAGCTGCAAAAATTCGTCTCTCTGGCGATTCTATCGGATGACGCCATTGGTCTGGCCGAACGGAAGCGGAAAAGTGCGAAAAAACAGGCGGAGGTCTTGCATCTGCTGGCCTCTGCGGGCCAGATCAGCAGCAAGGAATTGAGCTACTATACGGGGGCCACTGCCCAGACGTTAAAAGCCATGGAACGGGCGGGGCTTGTTGCCATTGAAACCAGAGAAGTGTTCCGCAGACCCCAATTGACGCCCCGGCCCGGTGCTGCAGGCAGTGCGCTGACACCAGAGCAAGACGCCGTATACCAGGGCCTTTTGGCCCTCTATCAGAAACCGAAGCCGGAGGCGGCCCTGCTCCATGGGATCACAGGGAGCGGCAAGACGGCGGTGTATCTGCACCTGATCGACCAGGTGGTGAGAGACGGTAAGACGGCCATTGTTTTAGTGCCAGAGATCGCCCTGACCCCCCAGCTCATGGGGAACTTTACCGCCCAATTCGGCGACCGGGTGGCCGTGCTCCACAGCGCATTGGGACTGGGCGAGCGGTACGACGAGTGGAAGCGGATCCGATCCGGGGCTGTATCTGTCGTAGTGGGTACTCGCTCGGCGGTATTTGCGCCCCTGCCGAATCTGGGCATCATTGTCATTGACGAGGAGCAGGAGTACACGTATAAATCGGAAAATGCGCCCCGGTATCACGCCAGAGACGTGGCGAAATATCGCTGTGTCCAAGAGAACGCCTTGCTCCTCATGGGGTCGGCCACGCCGTCCATTGAGACGGCATATGGGGCGAGAGGGGGACAGGTACACGCTTTTTCCCTCACCACTCGCTACAATCAAATGGAACTACCCCAGGTGATACTCGCAGATATGCGGGAAAATCTCAAAACAGGCAATGGGGGCCATATCAGTTTTGAACTGGAGCAGGAACTCCGGCGCAATCTGGCGGCGGGGGAGCAGAGCATTTTATTTCTCAACCGCCGGGGGACGAGCAATTTACTGGTCTGCGGGGAATGTGGCTTCACATACACCTGTGATAAGTGCAGTGTAGGGCTCACATACCACAGGGCTAACGGGCGACTCATGTGCCACTACTGCGGGGCCAGCCAGTCCGCTGAGGAGGACTGCCCCGACTGCGAGGGGATCATCAAACACGTGGGTGCAGGCACCCAGCGGATCCAGGCGGAGTTGGAGGCCCTGTTCCCCGGCCAGGAGATTTTGCGGATGGACACGGACACCATCACCCCCAGCCAGAGCCACGACGATTTGCTCACCAAGTTTGAGAAGGAGAACATCCCCATTCTGGTGGGTACCCAGATGGTGACCAAGGGGCTGGATTTTCCGCACGTCACCTTAGTGGGGGTCATCCTGGCGGATCAGGGACTGTATATGGGCGATTACCGCGCCCAGGAGCGGACATTTTCCCTCATCACCCAAGTGGTGGGCAGAGCGGGACGGGGGCAGCGGGCTGGCCGTGCGGTGATCCAGACCTTTACGCCGGATCATGAAGTGATCCGTCTGGCGGCCAGTCAGGACTACGACGGATTTTACGAACGGGAAATTACCATGCGCCGTCTCCAGGGCGCACCTCCGGCCATGGATCTGATCTCCATCACCTGCACGGGACAAGACGAGACCACGGTGCTCCGCTGTGTCACAGGCATCCGGCGCACACTCCAGCGGCGGATATTAGAACTGGGAGAGGGGACGGAGATCATCGGTCCGGCCCCGGCGGGGATTGTAAAAGTAAACAACCGCTACCGCTACCATGTCATTCTCCGGTGTAAGCAGAATAAGATAGTGAGAGACCTCATCGCCCATATATTACGGCGCATACCCGCCATGAAAGAGTACCGGGGCGTGTCTGTATACGGCGATATAAACGGGTTTTGATTTTATAGATATGACTGTGTTTCCCCGCCGTAGGCGGGGAAACATGAAATAATATCGTTCCAACAGAGGAGAGAGACAATGGCATTGCGAAACATTCTAAAAGAGGGCGATCCGACCCTGGAAAAAGCCAGCCGCAACGTAGAGAAATTTGACGAACGGCTCCACATCCTGCTAGACGATATGCGGGAGACCTTGGCCGACGCGGAGGGCGTCGGACTGGCGGCCCCCCAGGTGGGTGTGTTGCGCCGGGTGGCCCTGGTGTTGGATCTGGCCCAGGAGACCGAGGAGCAAGATGCCCCGGTGGTGGAGCTGATCAACCCCGTCATCTTGGAGACCGAGGGAGAGATCACGGCTTACGAGGGGTGTTTAAGTATCCCCGGCGTCCTGGGCAAGGTGTCCAGGCCCATGAGAGTGAGAGTCCAGGCCCGGGATCGCACCGGCGTATTTTTTGAGATGGAGGGCGAGGGGATGACAGCCAGAGCCCTCTGCCACGAGATCGATCACTTAGACGGCCAGCTCTACACCAGACTGTGCGATCAATTGTACGACAAAGATAATCTACCCGAAGAAAGTGAGTGATTTCGTTGCGGATTTTATTTATGGGTACACCGGATTTCGCCTGTTTGTCCTTGGAGCAGCTGTACGAGACCGGACATGACATCTGCGGCGTCTTTACCCAGCCGGATAAGCCGAAAAACCGGGGGATGCAGCTTGCGCCCCCGCCGGTGAAGGTCTTGGCATCATTCCACGGTACTCCGGTCTATCAGCCGAACACCTTGCGAGACGGGGAGGCGGTCTCTCTGATCCGATCCCTGGCTCCGGAACTGATTGTGGTGGTGGCCTACGGGAAGATTTTACCCAAAGAGATTCTGGATCTGCCGCCCTACGGCTGTATTAACGTCCACGCCTCTCTGCTTCCAAAATATCGGGGGGCGGCTCCCATCCAGTGGGCGGTTTTGAATGGCGAACAAGAGACGGGGGTCACCATCATGCACATGGCCGAGGGGATGGATACAGGCGACATGATCGCCATACGACAGACGGAGATCGGTCCACAAGAGACCTCCGGGGAACTCTTCGAGCGATTAAAAGATCTGGGCGCGCGCCTATTGGCGGAGACGATCCAGACCATAGCAGACGGCACGGCAACCAGAATCCCCCAGGACGATGCACAGGCGACTCTGGCACCCCCCTTGCGTCGGGACATGTCCCCCGTGGACTGGGACAGGCCGGCGGACCAGATCATGAACCAGATTCGGGGATTAAACCCCTGGCCCGTGGCGACAGCGATCATAGGGGGACGGGAATTTAAGCTCTACGCCGCCCGTAAGGGCGACGGCAGGGACGAGCCGGGTACGGTGCTCTCCACGGGGAAAGACGGCCTGGAAATCGCCTGCGGAGATGGCTCTGTGGTGATTACGGAACTCCAGGCGCCGGGCAAAAAGCGCATGGACGCCGGGGCGTATCTGCGGGGAAATCCTTTGGGCAATGAACAATGAACAATTAGCAATGCATATGCTCGCAGTCGATGAACAGATTTTTAACTATCATCCATTGCTCACTGCTAATTGCTAATTGAACATCAGATCGGAGCATCCAAACATGGCATCAGCACGGGAAATTGCAGTACAGGCGCTCATGGCCCACCGGAGGCGGGGGGCCTGGTCGGAGATTGTGCTGCACAACCTCATAGAGAGAGCGGGGCTATCCGCCCGGGATGCGGCTTTGGCGGGGAAGCTCTGTTTTGGTGTGCTGCAAAATCGGAGCCTGTTGGATTTTTATCTGGGCCAGTTCTGCCATACGCCCGTGGAGAAGTTGGAGCCGAAGATTCTGGACATTTTACGGGTCGCGGTCTACCAGATGGTCTTTCTCACCCGG
This sequence comes from Oscillospiraceae bacterium, assembly GCA_009780435.1. Lineage (GTDB taxonomy): Bacteria > Bacillota > Clostridia > Oscillospirales > Oscillospiraceae > WRAB01. The sequence goes on from WRAB01000006.1 coordinate 101,281, forward strand.
ATTCCGTCTCGGGCCGCCGTGGACGAGGCGGTGAAGATGGCGAAACGGGCAAATCCCAAGGCGGCGGGGTTGGTCAATGCGGTCTTGCGTCGCGTGTCGGAGCGGCTGGAAGATCTGCCGGAGCCGCCGCAGGACGATCTGATCCCCTATCTGGCGGTCAAATACAGCCATCCCCAATGGCTTGTAGCGCGATTTGTGGAGATACTGGGCGATACGGGGGCCGAGGCCCTCTTGACGGCAAATAACGCGGACGTGCCGGTCTATGCCCAGGTCAATACGTTGCAGACAGACACGGAGCAGGTGGAGCGCACACTGACGGAACTGGATATTCGAGTCCAGCGGCACCCCTGGCTGGCCGATTGCCTGATCTTGACCAACACCGGCCCCCTGGAGGGTCTAAAACCCTTTCAAGACGGGGATATGTATATCCAGGATCCGGCGGCACGGCTGGCCGTGTTAGCGGCGGATCCTCAATCGGGGACAAAACTGTGGGACGCCTGTGCCGCCCCCGGCGGCAAGAGCTTTGCAGCGGCCATCCACATGGGGAACAAAGGGGAACTTATAGCGTCTGATATACAGGAGAAGAAGTTGGCCCGGATCGCATCCGGCGCGTCACGGCTGGGGATATCCATCCTCTCCACCCGGACGGCAGATGCCCGGACGGCAGATGCCCGGACGGCAGATGCCCGGACGGCAGATGCCCGGACGGCAGATCTGGGGGAGATGGCCCCCTTTGACACGGTGCTGGTGGACGTACCCTGCTCCGGGCTGGGGATCATCCGAAAAAAGCCGGAGATCCGGGACAAGACAGCCGAAGAGATTGCCAGATTGCCGGAGATTCAACTGGCCATTTTAAAAGGCGCCGCCCAATGGGTGGCCTCGGAAGGTGTTCTGCTCTACGCCACCTGTACGATTCTGCCGGAGGAAAACGGCGGGGTAATAGCGGCGTTTTTGGCCGAGACGAAAAACTTTGTATGCGAGGCGTTTTTCCTGCCGGGGGAGATCGGCGATGTATCGGAGGGCCAGATCACCCTATATCCCCACATCCATGGCACGGATGGATTTTTTCTCTGTAAATTAAGGCGGGTGGCGTGAGATGGAAAAACAAGATATCCAATCTATGTTGCCCCAGGAGATTGAGGCCGTGCTCCTGGACGTGGGGGAGAAGCCCTTTCGGGCCAAGCAGATATTCCAGTGGCTCAACCGCGGTGTGACCGATTTTAACGAGATGACCAACTTATCCCACGTCCTCAGAGAGCAGTTGAAAGAGCGATTTCATCTCACGGCGCCGCAATTGCTGGAAAAACAGGTGTCAACTGACGGGACGATTAAATATCTCTGGGCCATGGCGGACGGAGAGGCGGTTGAGACGGTGGTCATGGCGTATCACCACGGCAATACGGTGTGCATTTCCGCCCAGGTGGGGTGTCGGATGGGTTGTGGTTTCTGCGCCTCCGCCATCGGGGGATTGAAGCGAAACCTTGCGCCGTCAGAGCTTTTGGCTCAAGTGCTCTTCTCCCAGATGGAGAGCGGACGGCCTATTTCCAACATTGTCCTCATGGGAATCGGGGAGCCGCTGGACAATTTGGAAAGCGTTTTGCGCTTTCTGGAACTGGTCAATCACCCTGACGGGATGCATATCGGAATGCGGCATATCACAATTTCTACCTGCGGATTGCCAGAAGCGATTGACAAACTGGCCTCATATCACTTACAATTGACTTTATCGGTATCCCTCCACGCCCCGGACGACGAGACGAGAGATCGGCTCATGCCGGCAAATCGGGGCATGGGGATTGATCGCCTGATGGCGGCTTGCAGGCGCTATCAGGACGAGACGGGTCGGCGGGTATCGTTTGAATACGCCATGATCCACGGCGTCAACGATACAGTCCAGCAAGCAGAACACTTGGCCCGGCGCATGTTAGACGTGGGGGGACACGTCAACTTGATCCCCTTAAACACCGTTGCAGAACGGGATTTGGGGTCGAGCACAAAAGATGCGATCAAAAAATTTGAGCAGATTCTCCGGCGGCGGGGTGTAAATGTCACCCTGCGCCGGCAGTTGGGCGGAGATATTGACGCCTCTTGCGGACAGCTCCGGCGGAAACAGGAGCGCGCGAGGGAACGGAGGGGATACCATGATCAGTTGCGGACAGACGGACAAGGGCATTGTGCGAAAAGACAATCAGGACTACTTCCAGATTGAACAGTTGCACGGGAATAAGCTGATCCTCAGTGTCGTCTGTGACGGCATGGGTGGAGCCAGCGCGGGGAATGTGGCCAGCCGCTTGGCGGCGGAGACATTCATCCAGACGCTTTCCGACCAGCCCAGCGCACTCTTAGACGATGAACTGGTAGGCGACGCCTTGACCGACGCCATGATGGCGGCCAACCGGGTGGTCTATGAGGGGGCGAAGGCCCACAGGGACTACAAGGGCATGGGCACCACCCTGGTGGGGGCGGTGACTCGGGAAGAGAAATCCCACATCATCAACGTGGGGGACAGCAGAGCCTATCACATCTCCGGCGACATCATTGTCCAGGTCACGAGAGATCATTCTCTGGTGGAGGATATGGTGGCCAGGGGGGACATCACCAGGGAAGAGGCCCTGACCCACCCCAACCGGAATTTGATTACCAGAGCTCTGGGGACGGATGAGAAGGTGGGGCGCGATTTATTTACGGTGGAACTCAAACCGGGGGATCGCCTGCTCCTCTGCTCTGACGGTCTGACCAATTTGGTCAGTGACGAGGAGATTCTGCAGGAAATTTCAAGGTATGACGACCCCGACAAGTGCTGTGAAATGCTCATCCACTTAGGGCTCGCCCGGGGCGGATCGGACAACATTACAGCTTTGATCGTTGATATATAAGCGTTTCAGTAAAGAAGAGGAGACGAAAAGTAAATGGATAAGTATCTTGGTACCGTATTAGACGGCAGATATGAGCTCTTAGAGATTCTGGGAACCGGGGGCATGGCCGTGGTCTATAAGGCCAGAGACAACCGGCTCAATCGGCTGGTGGCCCTTAAGATTCTCAAAGATGAGATGGCCTTAGACTCGGATTTCCGGCGCCGGTTCAAGACGGAGTCCCAGGCCGTCGCCATGTTGTCCAGCCCCAATATTGTGGCGGTGTACGACGTGGGCGAATCCGACGGGGTGGAGTATCTCGTCATGGAACTCATCGAGGGGATTACCCTCAAACAGTATATGAACCGGAAGGGACAGCTCAATTGGAAGGAGTCCCTACACTTTGCGACACAGATCACAAAGGCCCTCAGCCACGCCCACTCCAGGGGCATTATCCACCGGGATATTAAGCCCCACAACATCATGATTCTAAAAGACGGTAGCGTCAAAGTGGCCGATTTCGGCATCGCTCGGCTCCAGGACAACAAGAGCTCGACGTTGACCCAGGAAGCTTTGGGGTCGGTCCATTACATCAGTCCGGAGCAGGCCAAAGGCGCCCAGGTGGACGCCCGTTCGGACATATACTCTGTGGGTGTTGTGCTCTATGAGATGCTCACCAGCCGCCTGCCCTTTGAGGGGGACAACGCGGTCTCCGTGGCCATCCAGCACATCAGTTCCATCCCCTTGGGGCCACGGGAGATCAACCCAGAGATCCCGCCGGGGCTGGAGAGTATCACCATGAAGGCCATGAACCCGGATCAGAACCTCCGCTATCAGACGGCGGACGAGATGCTCCGTGATTTTGAGGAGTTTCGGAAAAATCCCAATATGCTCTTTGCCTACGGCGGCGCCGCCGCTGCTGGATTTGCCGGTGGTGGCATGACGCCACCGCCGTCTCCGCCGCCTCCAATTCCTGCGCCGCCCCCCAAACGGGTCCCGGAGAGGAGACAACCGCCGGAGCAGAGCAAGAGAGAACGAGAAAACGAAAAGCACCGTAGCCGTAACAAAAAAGCAAAACGGGTTTCCACTTTTTTTGGGGTTGGTATCGTCTTATTGGTATTGGTGGTCATTGCCTTTTTCCTGGTGGGTAGTCTATTCGACAATCTGTTCCGCGGCAATACGGCCGAGCGCAGGGAAGTGCAAGATTTCACCGGGATGCAGATCAATCATGTCTTAGACAACCGCGTCTTCGCGGATTTATATGACTTCACAGTCACAGAAGAGGCGACAGACGATGTCCAAGAGGGTACGATTGTCCGACAAAACCCCTCCGGAGGCAGAAGTGTCATGGAGGATGACGACGGTAGGATCGCCGTGCGGCTCTACGTGGCTGTGGCCACGGGCGCCATTGAGATGCCAAATCTGCTCAACCGCACCTTTGAGGACGCCCAGATCATGCTGACCGGATTGGGGATTCCATTGAACAATATCCAGAGGCGGGACGAGGCCAGCGACACGGTGACGGAAAACTTCATTGTCTCTACAGTGCCGGAAGCCGGAGATCCGGTGACGGACGGGATGACAGTCTGGATTTTCGTCAGCACTGGACCGAGCATTCAGATGGTCACAGTGCCGAACCTCTCCGGTATGACTCTCAGCATTGCGGTCAATAATCTCCAGACCTTAGACTTAGACTACGGGACAATACTTGAGTTTAGCAACGCTGCCAACGGCACGGTCATCGGGCAGGATATTGCGGCTGGTACGTCCGTACCGACCAACACTCGCGTGATACTCACCATATCCCAGGGGCCGGAACCCACCCCGACGCCCACCCCGACGCCTACCCCGACGCCTACCCCGACGCCCACCCCGACGGATACCGGCAACGGCGGTGATGGCGGCGATGGTGGCGATGGCGGCGAATAGTGCATGGACGGTGAGATTATTCGCGCACTGGCCGGATTCTACTACGTCCAGGGGGACGATCAAGGGGACGACGAATCGCCAATTGAGTGCAGGGCACGGGGCAGATTTCGCAAGGACGGCACCTCGCCTCTGGTGGGGGATCGGGTCACCTTCTCCATGACAGGTGCGGGGAAGGGGGTCATTGAGACCATCCATCCCCGGCGCAATCTCTTCGTCCGCCCGCCGGTGGCCAACGTAGACTGTATGATCGCCCTGGGCAGCGGAGTGAATCCCATCACGGACCCGTTTCTGATTGATCGGATCACGGCCATTGCGGACTCAAAGGACTGTCAGGTCATCATCTGCGTCAACAAAAGCGACCTCCACCGGGGAGATGATCTCTTCGCCATCTACACCGCCGCCGGATTTCTCACCATCCGCACCAGTGCGAAGACCGGGGAGGGAATTGATTCGCTTCGATCCGCCATCTCCGGCAAGGTCTGCGCCTTTGTGGGCAATTCCGGAGTGGGGAAAAGCAGCGTATTAAACGCCTTAGAGCCGGGGTTCACCCTCAAAACGGCGGCGGTCAGCGAAAAGCTGGGACGGGGCCGTCACACCACCCGGCACGTGGAGTTGTTCCCCCTATCCTGTGGCGCAAAAGTGGCGGATACGCCGGGATTTTCCTCTTTTGACATCGAAAAGATGGATCTCACCATTAAAGAAGAGTTACAATACGCCTTCCGGGACTTTGCCCCCTACATCGGACAATGCCAGTTTAGAGACTGCGCCCACGTCGGCGAGCAGGGCTGCGCCGTGATTGCCGCCCTCGAGCGAGGGGAGATACAGCGCACCCGCTATGAGAGCTATGTCCGGCTATACAACCAGGCGAAAGCCATCAAGCCGTGGGAGCGGCGGAGAGAATAGCGGGCAGAATTAAAAACAGCCAGTAAAGGGTGTCCCTTTTACTGGCTGTTTTTATTTTTCCAGCTTGACGTATGCTTATTGCCCATAACTTTCATAAAAATCGTGCAACAGTTCTTTTTCTGATACGTTTAATATTTCACAAAAACATGCCAACTCATAATCAGTTACAATTCGAGTGTTATTTTCAATTTTACTTATCATCTGCTGGTCGATATTCACATTCATTGTCTGCATTTTGGCTGCTAATGCTGTTTGCGACAGTCCGCATTTTATCCTTGCCAGTTTCAGTTGTTTAGAGATTATATTCTTGTTTTCGTAAAATAATATTTTCTTCACAATAACTCACCTACGGCAATGCAACGTATTTTACTTGACTTTAGCATAATCATTGCCATATAATACGTTACATAAACGTAATTCAGGGATTGCTTAAGTGAGATTGAAAGGGGAGAGCGACGTGCCAACGGCCACGAGTATCCTTGAGCAAGAGTATTTTTTGGAGTTTCCTGTCGCCGTGCGCAAAGAAATGGATATCCAGATCGGCGACCACTTTTTTGCCTATCGGGATCCACAGCAGACGCTGGTCCTATCCAGGGATCGCCCAAGCAAATCAAGGTATTGCAATGTCGTAGAGTTCCGTGTGGCGCGTGGCGCCATCCTGCCCTATGGGTTTTTGCACCGGATGCGGATTCAACCAGGGGATATGCTGGAACTAACAGTGGAAAATAACAAGGTTGCAATACAAAAAAGCGGTGAGATATCGCTCTTTTCTCCCCTTGGCCGCACAGCGACCCTAGAGGCAAAATTGCGTCGAGAGCTTGCGACACCGCCCAGGTTCTTCAGCCAAAGTTTTCGAGAAGATGTCTACTCCGTGCTGGCGTTGACCGAGTGGCGGGAAGATACTATGCTCCGCCTCATACAGACGCCCAATCTCTTGCAGGAGGTAATGCGGTCACTCCACACCGATGATGTGTTTTCGATATTTTTTGAACAGAGGGTCAAAGATTTGACATTAGAACTGGTGGAGAAGTGACTATATAATCTGCTGATTCCATGCCCCCCACAGACACCAAATGCCGTCTTTTACGTATACTGTAGTAATTACAGAATCGAAAGGCGGCATTTTCTATGAAATGGCCCAGTTATCTCAAGACCAGGCGGAGCGGCTACATTCTTGCCGCCGTCGGGGCGGTTATGCTCGTGTCCCTGGTCGTGCCATTCTGGTTCTGGTGGCTGATCATTGGCATCGGCTTTCTCTGCGGGGGATTTTATTTGTTGAGACGATAAAATAGGAGGTGGCGAGATGAAAATCGTCGTGTTGCGGTCGCCGAAGGCCCTGCGGGGCATTTTGCGGAAGATTTTTCGGATGAAGTAAAACAAGCTAGTCATAGCGGGCCATGCCCTCTCATAGAATCCTAGTAGTATTTCTATTACTCCGGAATCAAAAAGCAGGAAATGTTACAGTGTTTCCCCGCCTGGATTGGGGCAAACAGTTTCCTACTGTTTGGTACAAGGAGTAATAGTAGGAGAAAGGAGAGGGGCAAGCCTATGGAAGCGAAGTTGAGGACAGAGGCAATCGAATACCTCAAGCATGCATGTAACACCAGTTTTACCCAGGAGGAGACGGCGGAAACCATCGTGCCGGACGCCTATCCCGATATGCAGACCATTGTAGACGTGGAGGGCAATATCACCCTGCGCAGTAAGACGGCGGAGGCCGGTAGAGTGTCCTTAAACGGCGCAATAGCGGCCTCAGTGGTCTATCTGCCCGAGGGGGAAGAGCGGCTGCGCAAGCTGGAACTCACCATCCCCTTCACCGCCGGATGTGACGCCAGTGATGTGACCGACGACACCAAGATATGTGTCATGGCAACTCTCATTGGCATTGACGCCAGGATGCTAAACTCCCGCAAGGCCTTAGTCCGGGCGGAGATCCTGGTGGAGATTCAGGGCTATGGAGACAGCGTACTGGACTACGCCGCCGAGATTGAGGACGCGGCGGAAGCGGGACTACAGATTCGTCGGGAGGAGGTAGAGGTCAGTTTTGTATCCCAGGTGCGGGAGAAGACCTTTGCCATCTCGGACGAGTTTCATCTTCCGGCGGGATTGCCGCCCCTTGGAGAGATTTTAAAATCCCAGGTGCGGCTATCTACGGATGATGTGAAAAATGTAGGCAATAAACTGATTTTCAAGGGTACGGCAGCCATCCACGCCATGTATGCCGCCCAGCAGACGGGGGAACCACATACGGTGGAATTTGCCGCTACCTTCTCCCAGATCATGGAGATGGAGGGCGAAGCCGACGAGGGGGCCTATGAGATTGCCCTGATGCTCACCAACGTCTATCTGGAGAGTGGTACATCCGAGGGCGGCACTATGGCGGTGGAGCTCCATCTGGTGGCCCAGGCCGTAGAGGTGCGGCGGCACGTGCTCCCCTACATATCCGACGCCTACAGCACCCGCTTCTCCCTGGAGACAGGGCGGATGGAGCACCAGTTAGAGAGCATGGAGCCTCCACAGGAACTGGGTGCCGAGGTGCGGGAGAGCGTAGAACTCCCCGTGGGGATGGTGCGGGTAGTGGATTATTCCGTGCGCACAGGGAAGGTAAACGTCGGCCAAGAGGGCGGCAGGTTGCAACTGAAATCCGCCGTGAACGTCTCGGCGATCTATCTGACAGAGGAGGGTGGCCTCACGGCCCTCAACCGCCGATTCGAGGTCGCAGCGGAGATGGATATTATGCCGCACATGGCCTATACTGCCACAATCCGGGCGGGGGAAAGTGCTCAGATCATCCCCGGCGCAGATGGGGCAGAAATCCGGGTACCTGTTCAGTTTATGGTGCGCCCCTGTCGGAAGATGCGGTTTGCCGCCCTCAACGCCCTGCGCTGGGACGAGGAACACCCCCGTGACCTGGCGAGTTTGCCCAGTGTGGTGGTCTTCTCCGCCGAGGGCGGCGAGAGCCTCTGGCACTTGGCCAAGCGCTACTGCTCTACAGAGGCGCTGATCGTGGGGGCAAATGGGATCGGCGAAGATGCAGTGCCCTATCCGGGGCAGATGTTTATTATCCCGAAGGCACGGTAGCAGACAGTCATAAAAGCGGCGAGGAAACTCGCCGCTTTTATGACTGTCTAACAGGTTAAACCACGGGAAAACATGCCTTTTCATGAAGAAGGGGCATGTTTTTCATCGTTTTGGTACATCCTTCAGTGCTCTAAGCGAAAGCCAGTTTATTTTTGGCAATGGTTATGCTATACTTATTCTGGTTGCAACCATCTGAGGGGGTGAGCGAAATGTCGATGTTCTCCATGGTTCTAATGATTCTATTTTCTTTTATTGCCTTTGTGCTCGGTGTTTTTTATTTGCTGGCAAAATACAAGCGCATCACATTAACGATCTGCTCGTTTTTTATATTAATTGGGTTCGGGCTTTACACCGCGGGCTATTTATCATTTGGTGAAGGCTTTGCACACACGCTCTTAGCGGCATTGCGCGGACTCTTCAGCACGGCGCGTATGTTCATTATGAGCCATGACTATGGCGTAATCGCTTCTGTACAGGGTGCTCAATGGCTGACAGAGAATATATGGCTACAAATTCTATTTTGGCTTGCACATGTGTCGGCGGCCATTGTAATGCAAGCGGTCTTGTTTTCTTTATTTGGCCAGAAGATGATGGAATCATTTCGTTTGCGCTTTGGGTTGCACAAAGAAGTGTATATCATCAAAGGGAGCGACATAAATGCGCTCATGTTAGGTGAAAATATTGCAACCCACGATATGACGCAAAAGTCGCCGGATCCGAAGCGCCTCGTTCTTTTTTTGCTGGAAGAAAATAGACATATGGAGCAATCATTAAAAAAAGCCGTCTATTTTGGCGGGATTGCAAGAGTTCTAAACAGGAAAAATGACCTTCGGCATTATCTGGACAAAGCAGGGTTTGGGAAGTGGAGAAGCCGCAGAAAAAAGTATCATGTTATTTTAATGCCGGAAGACACATCCGTGCCGGATGATGCGCTGGACGTAGCGGAATACGCGAAAGAAAAAGCGGTGACAAGTGAAAACCTGGATATTTTTGTGATTGTCTCATCCGAGTTTGAATGGATACGTGAGCAAATTGAATCTTTTACTCAAAATCAAAATGCGAGATCAAAATTCCCCTGTACATTCCATATGATCAATGAAATGGATTTGCTTGTCAGGGCGATGTTGGAGAAGCATCCTCCCTATCAGTGTAAGGGGCTTCGTTTTTCGGGGGGTATAGCAAAACGTCAGTTTAATGCCATGATATTAGGCTTAGGCGATGTCGGGAAGCAGGCACTTTTGCATCTGATTATGAATGGACAGTTTATCACAAAAGATAGAAGCCGTATGCGCGCAATTGTTGTTGATAAAGAAAAAGACCATGCGTGCGGGTCATTTTGGTCCTGCTATCCGGCATTAAAACCGCCCTTGAATCTCGTCTGTGAAATCAAGCCTGAAAGCTGTGATGTGTGGAGCGAAGACTTCCTTGCCTTGCTGGACAAATGGCATGATATAGACTATATTATAGTTGCATTAAACGGCAACAAAGAGAACAAAGATGTTGCTAGAATTATACGGCAGTATTATAAAAGCAAGGGGACGACGCTCCCTGTGATTGCGGTTTCCGAAAAAAATGAAGGACTACATAGAGTACAGCAAGGCGACGTTTTTACCTTTGGCTGTCGTGAAGAAATATATAAAGATGCTGTCATCATTCGGGAAAAAACAGACCGTGTGGCAAAAGCGATACATAACGTATACGGCGGGCTGCCGCCGTGGCATGCACTTGATTGGTTTCGGCAGGAGAGCAATCGGGCAATGGCGAACTTCATCCCCGCTATGTTGAAACTGGCAAATATAAGCGAAGAAAAGGCCATAGAAGAAGAGGCGCTTACCGAAGACCCCGCATTGGCAGAGGTTCTTGCCGAGACGGAGCACCTTCGCTGGAACGCATTTCACGCGGCAATGGGGTATGAGACCATTTCTATTGATGAGATGCAAAAGCGGTTTGGGGCGTACAACGGGGATAGCGATCCGCTGGAATATGCCCGCAGGGACTCCGGAGACCGCTTGCACGTATGCTTGGCGCCGTGGAATGACTTAGATGCGGTTAGCGAGACATACAGAGAATTGGCGCACCGTACAGATAACAAAAAAGAGCAGATGCGAGATTTCAAAGCGAATGACCGTAGCATCGTCCAATACATACCTAAATTTTTGAGAGCGGCGAGAGGAGAGCGATAACACATGGGAGCAAACAAATACGACGTATTCATTTCATTCAAACACAGCGATGCAGAGAACAACAAGACAAAAGATAGTGCCATCGCGGAGAACTTGTATCACTTTCTCCGGGAGCATGGGGTTCGTGTGTTCTTTAGCCCTTTTGAACTGGAATTTCTGGGACAGTCTCAATACTCCAAAGTGATAGATGAGGCATTGGACGCCTCCAGGTTTTTGGTCGTCATTGGGTGCAGCAGGGAAAACTTAGATTCTCAATGGGTCAGGTACGAATGGGACAGCTTTTTAAATGACATCCGAAGCAGTGCAAAAGCTGATGCCGAGGTGTTCGTTATATATGCAGATATGGCAGTGAGTGATTTACCAAGAGCACTGCGGCAACGACAAGCTTTTCCCGCAGATGAAAATGATTCATTTGAACGGCTGTACAATTTTTTGAAAAATGCCGGACTGCAATCTATGCCACAGACAACAGAAGGGATAGGAGAAGTCGCCGGGGTGGAAGAGGCGGTAAAGCAAACCAAGTTGGAGCATGATGATAAAGCAGGTAGACAAACTTTTACACTTAGCAATCCAGCGCGGTTTATCACATTTAACTCTATAACCGATTCTAAATGGGGTGATGAACGTAACTTTGTATTGACAAAGGAGATTGCCGAGCCAGCAGATCAGTGGCGCAACTTGGTAAAAGTAACTAGAGGCGGCGACTATTTCATCAGGATATACGTACATAACAACGCCGCCGAAAATCTTAATTTGATTGCCGAGGATGTGCGTGTGATGACCAGAATCGCTCCGCATGAAGGCTATGTGACACGTGTACAGATTGATTCGATTATTGGTGCAAGTAATGCAACGCCGAAAGAGGTATGGAACCATGTGGTATTTACCTCTGATTCTACCCCGTTCAAGGTGGAGTTTCTCCCGGGGACTGCGCGTTTCTATAACAATAACAGCCTCCCGGATGGATGGGCGCTCAACGAGAAGGCACTGTTCCAAACAGCACAAGGCGAAGGTGCATTATTGGGATATAGCTCGCTAGATGGCAAAATCCCCGGTTGTTATCAATTTGATGGACATATTCTTTATCAAGTGCGAGTGAAAGTGAAAAATATAATTCCTGACGACAGGAGTTCACTAGACAGCATTTTGAGTGCCAGCGAGCTTGGGGCTAAAGGTTGGGAGCACTACAGAAAGCGTGATTTCGTGACGGCAAACAAGTGCTTTGACCTTGCTATTGAAAAAGGCTACACAGATGCACATGCTATGATTCTTGTTGCACATGCCTATAGAGATGGCAAGAAGGGCGTGGAAAGAGATTATGACAAGGCGTTTTCACTATATCAGAAAGCTGTGGAAGGTGGCGCCACCGGAAACTGGGCGGGGTGGGCAGAGTATAATCTTGGGGTTTTTTATCAATACGGTAGAACTGTTCCTGTAAATATGCAGATTGCTGCAGAATGGTATATGAAGTCCGCCAATAAGAATTGTGTCGGAGGGATGGCTCGAATCGGTCTGTTCTATGAAGAAGGCTTGGGTGGGCTACCCATGGATGCCAAAATGGCTGCCTATTGGTACTTGAAGGCAACCCAAAGTCAAGATAAAAGCGGTAGTTTCGCGAAGCATAACGCCCAATATCGACTGGGCTTACTGTACAGAGATGGGCGCGGTGTAGAAAAAGATGCGAAGAAAGCCGCCGAATGGCTCAAAAAAGCCGCAGACGGCGGCGATCAAGATGCGAAAAATGAACTGGAAATAATAAATCTTTTGTCATAAAGGGGGTATCTGATGTATACACCTAGTCCGATTGATACCAATCACATCCAATTAAATGATGACATTTTAGCACTGAGCGAAACGCTGGCAAAAAATACGCATGAAGTATGGGCAGCCGGACGAATCGCCGAGGGCTGGGTTTATGGAGAAAACAGGGATGACAGCTTAAAGCATCACCCCTGTTTGGTGCCGTATGAAGCTTTACCGGAAAGCGAAAAAGAATATGATCGTGCAACGGCAATCGAAACACTCAAAGTCATCATGCATCTTGGATTTGATATAAAGAGTTCACCGACCCGTTTACGGGTGAGTTTGTAAGGAAAGGCAAGCAAAGACGTGGATTTAGACCAAGCGCCGGATCAACTCTTCTTTGCTCCCGTCCAGCATGTCGATCACGGGAATTTCCAGCACGGTATATGCGCCCGGCACCTGCTTTGCGCTGGCCCTTGCACATGCGACCATGGCCTGTGCGGTCAGGGCCGGGTTGTTGATCTTCATGTTGAATTCTAAGAGCTGATTATGGGTCTTGCCCGATACGCCTTTGCGCACCATGTTGACACCGTGGCCCACGTCTTTGAGGGAATCCACATTGGATTCCAGATAGACGTGGGTCTCGTCGTTGACGAAATACGGGTCGGCCTTGATTTTCGCCGCGATATCGTCGAACGCATACCCGTCGAGAAGTTCCACGTACACCAGACGCCTGTGGACGCCGGTTCCCAGGGGAATGGTCATGGACAGGGCGTTTTTCACGCCTTCAATGGCCTTGACAGCTACGGTATGGCCCAGGCTCATGCCGGGACCGTAATTTGTAAAGGTCTTGCCCTGGGGGGCCAGGACTTCCATCAGCGCCCGGACGATGGAGTCGCCACCGGGGTCAAAGCCTGTGGAGACAATCGCCGTAGCGCCGCCTTTTTTTGCGGCCATATCCAGCCGCTGGCGGAGCTCCCAGATATCCGTGTGGATATCGTAGCTGTCCACCGTGTTGATCCCTTGGGCGAGGCATAGTTCCGCCACGCCGGGGACTGCACGGGTGGGGACGCAGAGGAGGGCCACGTCGGGTTTTGTCTCCAGCTTACTCACGTCATCTACTACGGGGACAGAGACTTTGGGCTTATGCAGTGATTGGGTGCGCATGATAACGCCGCAGAGTTCCATATCCCGTGCGGCGTCAATGGCGTCTACGACGGCCTTTCCCAGATTACCATAGCCGAACATTGCGATTTTTAGCATTGAATCATCTCCTTGGGTGTAGTTATTTTGGAATGCTAATTATGTAGCCCAGTTGGTCACGGTAAGATTTTCGATGTGCGCAAAGTGCAAAACCTCGTAGTATACAATGAGCGGAATAATCACTTGATTCCCCGTACGCTCTTCCTGTAACCAGCGTGCTTTCACGTCTTTGTCATCACGCAGGATATATGAGATGATATTTGTATCCAATGCGTATATCATACTTCTCTCTCCTGAAAGTTAAGCCGTTCAAATTCTGGCACTTCTTCATCGCTGGCCTCAATTTCTGAAAAAAATGTATTAAGGACAGCCAAGCGTTTTGCGCTTTCACGAGCCGCTTCAATGGTTTCATACTCTTGGAACGGAAGTAGAACATAACAGGGTTTGTTGTTTTTGAGAATACAGACCGACCCTTGTTCATCTACAAGCCGGGCCACTTTGGAAAAGTTCTTGTTGGCATCGTTCATTGCCACAAGTGCATTTGTGTTAATCATCATAGCAAATCACCTCCATAGAATAGTATACCACGAAAACGGAGTGAATTCAAGGTTGAATTTGTAGATGAATTTGTAGGATGTAGAGAGAGGGAAGGCTGCTCTTCCAAAGGAGGCAACGCTGTACAATGTACACCTGCTAGTCGTGCCTAGAATTTCCACTCAATCTGGATACGCTCACTTGTGGCCTTGACCCTCGTAAGCAGTCCATCGGCCACGATACGCCGATCT
>WRAB01000007.1 GCA_009780435.1 Oscillospiraceae bacterium
GATGAGAACGGCAACGGCCCGTGCGACGTCTGTGAGAACGACCCCTGCACGTGCGACGAGAACGGCAACGGCCCGTGCGACGTCTGTGAGAACGACCCCTGCACGTGCGACGAGAACGGCAACGGCCCGTGCGACGTCTGTGAGAACGACCCTTGCACGTGCGATGAGAACGGCAACGGCAATGGGAACGAACCCGGCTGTAAATGTGGCGCTGACTGCAAATGCAGTCCAGGAAACTGCCTGTGTAACAATATAGTATGTACCTGTCCCAGGCAGCCGACCCAGGGCATTGATCTGCTAACACGCCACGCCTTTCTCATCGGGGCCTGTTGCGGCAACATGCTCCCCGGGAACGCAATTACCCGCGCTGAAGCTGCGACTATTTTCTTCCGCTTGATGTCAGATGACCAGCGGACACAACACTGGTATCAGGAAAACGACTTTCCAGACGTGTCGCTGGAACAGTGGTTCAACAACGCAGTTTCTACCACGACAGCGGCTGGATTCTTTGAGGGAAGACCGGATGGCAGCTTTGCGCCCCAGACTCCAATTACCCGCGCCGAATTTGCCACAGTGGTGGTGCGGATGATGGGAGTGAGCTACCAAGGGCCGCTCCGCTTTCCGGACATCGAAGGCCACTGGGCGGAGGCTGCAATTAATGCAGCAGCAGCAGAAGGTTGGGTTGTAGGAATGGAGGACGGAATGTTCCGACCCGATCAATCCATGACCCGCGCCGAGGCGGCGGCGATGATCAACCGCAAGGAGGGGCGTGTGGCGCCCTGCGAAGAGAGCAAATTGCCGCATATGCTCCGCTTCCCGGATAACACAAACACGGAAGCCTGGTACTACTTATATATCAAATCAGCGACGAATTCATATCAATCCATGACCGACGGGAGAGCCTATGACTACGGGTACGTCTCCGGTCTCTATGAATTTTGGATTCGACTACTCCCCCACAGAGACTGGACTGTTTTAGAGCGCCCGGATTCCAGGCCGGAAGATATTTTCGGGTAGACATACGCAGACAAAAACAAAAGCAGACACACAAGAGCTTTGTGTGTCTGCTTTTTATTGAGGATCGAATTATTCTACCGCACCCACGGTGCTTTCTTCTTTTTTCCGAAGGACAATCTCCCCGTTTTCACCCACGACGTCCACAGCATCCCCCGCTTGGATGGCGCCCTCTAATAACGCCTCTGCGGCTTTATCCTCTACGGCAGATTGGATGGCCCGGCGCAGGGGACGTGCGCCGTAGAGGGGATCGAATCCCCGCTGGGCCAATAGGTCAATGGCGGATTCCGCCACGGTCAGATGAACCCCCAGCCCCTCGATCCGCTGGGCGACGGATCCAAGCATCCGGACGGCGATCTCACCGATGTCGGCCCGGCTCAACTGGTGGAACACGATGGTCTCGTCGATTCGGTTCAAAAATTCGGGCCGGAACGTCTTTTTTAACTCTCCCAGAACGGCCGTTTGAATCTCTTCCTGGGTCTGTGTCTCATCTGCATTGTGGTCACCCAGAGCAAAACCCAGCTTTTTCCGCTCGGTAATGTTCTTTGCGCCCACGTTACTGGTCATGACAATGATGGTATTTTTGAAATCCACCCGTCTGCCCTGGGCATCGGTCAAAATCCCGTCCTCCATGATCTGGAGCATGATATTGAACACGTCCTCGTGGCCCTTTTCGATCTCGTCAAAGAGGATTACGCTGTAGGGCTTTCTGCGGACTTTTTCCGTCAACTGACCGCCCTCGTCATAGCCCACATAACCCGGCGGGGAGCCAATGAGCTTGGAGACGGTGTGCTTTTCCATAAACTCGCTCATGTC
Organism: Oscillospiraceae bacterium; assembly: GCA_009780435.1. GTDB lineage: Bacteria > Bacillota > Clostridia > Oscillospirales > Oscillospiraceae > WRAB01. Next base: position 1,831 of record WRAB01000007.1, read on the forward strand.
TACCCGGATCATGGCGTCCTCGTCTCCAAAGACGGCCTCGGCCAGGGCTTTGCAGAGCTCGGTCTTCCCCACCCCTGTGGGGCCGAGAAACAGGAAGGTGCCTATGGGCCGCTTGGGGTCTTTGAGCCCTACCCGACCCCGACGAATGGCACGGGACACGGCGCAGACCGCCTCGTCCTGGCCCACCACACGGCGGTGGATGGTCTCCTCCATGGCCAGGAGCCGCTTGCTCTCATCCTCTGTCAAGCTGGTGACGGGAACCCCCGTCCAGTCGGAGACCACGGCGGCGATAGTCTGGGGCATAACGCTTTTGCCCTGGCCTTTTCGGGCCTCCTCCCAACGTTTCCGGTGTTCGTCCATTTCGGTTCGCAGGGCGTTTTCCTCGTCCCGGAGCAGGGCGGCCTTTTCAAAGCGCTGGCCCCGGATGGCCTCCTCTTTCTCCATGCGCAGGGTTTCGATCTTGCCCTCTACCTCTTTGAGGTCTTGGGGGGCGGTGAGGCTCTCCATGCGGACACGAGAGGCGGCCTCATCGATGAGATCAATGGCCTTGTCGGGCAGGAACCGATCTGTGATATAGCGGCTGGACATGGTCACGGCGGCTAGAATGGCCTCATCGGTGATTTTTAATTTGTGATGGGCCTCGTATTTATCCCGTAGACCTCGGAGAATGGAAATACTCTCCTCCTCGGTTGGCTCGTCTACTTTCACGGGCTGGAACCGCCGCTCTAATGCGGCATCTTTTTCGATGTGCTTGCGGTACTCCTCCAAAGTGGTGGCCCCGATGATCTGAATCTCGCCCCGGCCCAGGGCGGGCTTTACAATATTTGCCGCATCGATGGCGCCCTCGGCGGCACCCGCCCCGATGATCGTGTGGAGCTCGTCTACAAAAAGGATGATATCCCCGGCTTTTTTGACCTCCTCCAATGCGGCTTTGATCCGCTCTTCGAAGTCGCCCCGGTATTTCGTCCCGGCCAGCATCCCCGTGAGATCCAAGGTGATGATCCGCTTGTCCCGCAGGTCCTCTGGCACGTCTCCGGCGATGATCTTTTGTGCCAACCCTTCCGCGATGGCGGTCTTACCAACCCCTGGCTCACCGATCAGCACCGGATTATTTTTCGAGCGGCGGCTTAGAATTTGCATCACCCGGACAATCTCTTTGTCCCGGCCCACCACGGGATCCAAGCTACCCACTGCAGCTGCATCAGTCAGATCTCGACCAAACTGGTTTAGGGTCTTGGTCTCCTTGCGGTTGGTGTTGCGGGCAGCGGGAGAAGCGTTTTGGCCCGTAAAGTCCATGGTACCAAACACGTTGATCAAATCCGTGTACATCCGGTTGAGATCAACGCCCACGGAACCGATAAGTTTTGCGGCCACACTTTCATGCTCTCGGAGAATTCCCATGAGTAGGTGCTCCGTGCCAACATAGCGATGGCTCAGCTGGGCGGCGGATGCCATGGCCAGTTCAATCACCCGCTTGGCCCGGGGGGTGAGTCCCTGGGCTGGCTGACCGGATTCGCCACGCCCCACGTATTTTTCCACCAGATCTAAGATCAAGTCCGTCTCCAGACCGTAATCCGCCAAAATCCGGCGGGCAACGCCGCCGTTTTCCTTAGAGAGGCCAAGTAAAATATGTTCTGAGCCAATATAGCCGTGGCCCAGCTCCGCCGCATAACTGTGGGCGTGCTGGATCACCTCTTTGGCCCGTTCTGTAAATCTGTCTTCATAACGCATGATGTTCACGCTCCTTTCCCGTCCAGACGCTGTATTTCATCTCGCAGCTCTGCCGCCCGCTCGAAGTTTTCTGCGGTGATGGCCGTCTCCATTTCCTGACGGAGCTGGTTCACTTGACGGCGGTGTTTTAGCGCATCGTCGGCCTCGGCGGGGATTTCCAGTTCCTTTGGCTCCAACGCCGGTGTTGGCGGGGGTTGGGTCAACCCCGGCATCTCCTGGGCAAAGGGCACGAAAAATACGCCTCGTGGCCTCTGCGTCACAAAGAGATTTCCGCCGAAAAAATCGGCCAACGCCCCTATGGGGTTCTCCACGTTCTGGGCACAGGCGACGCATAGGTGTTGCTCCGTCACCGTGCCGTTTATGTTGCTTCTGTAGTGATAGCTAGCGTCGATAACGCCACAATTTTGACATTTCATGATATGTTCCTCCTTATGGTTTGACCATCAGCCTGCCGCTGCGATTAGCATCTGTTTTAAAATCGCCGCCCGCACCGGACCCCTCATCGTACGGGGAACGGGCCGTAGGGCGTTGTCCCCCAGGGCCGCCGCCATAATCCGAATCTGCTCCGGAGAGGCGGCCTCCGCATCCAGTAGATTTTGCAAAAACGCCTCCGCCGTCGGGACGTCTAAGTCTGTGCCAATGGCGTTGACCGTGTGCATGACCAACTGCATGGGATCAATCTGCACCCGACGGATGCGGATATACCCGCCTCCGCCCCGGCGGCTCTCCACCATATAGCCCCGCTCCGGGGAAAACCGGGTAGAGATCACATAGTTGATCTGACTGGGCACACAGCCGAACCGATTGGCGAGCTCTGATCGCTGTAATTCCGCCAGTCCGTCGGATTCTCTGAGCACCTGGCCGATAAAATCGGCGATTAGGTCGCTCATTCCCATGTTTCTCCCTCCTTCGACAAAAATTTGACCATTTCTGACCTATAGAAAAAGTATACACGTTTCAGGAGAGATATTCAAGCTCAATTTTGACCATCTTTGACCAAATGGAGCATTTCGATTTGATTTAGCTTGCGCTCACTTCTTTTTTCTCCGTCTTTTGGCTGTTTTCTATGCTATTTGATTTTTGATCTTTGTCTCGTAAACGGCTGGAATGTGCCGTGCTCACGTGCTCTCGCTCCAAGTCAGGAAACAAGCTGCCTGTTATACTATTTTTCATGTGTTGATCGCCCCCTAATACATGGTTTCCAGTTTGTTTTGGCCCTATACTGCCAATTGGCACAAAGAGGGGGAAAAATATTTGCGCCAAACGATTGATTTTTTAGACAGACATGGTACAATGGGGGTGCAATATGCGATTACATAATGGAGGTGGAACAAATGGCATATACCATCAATTCTGATTGCATCAACTGTGGTGCATGTGTGGACAGTTGCCCTGTAGACGCCATCGCACCCGGCGGCGACATCTATGTGATTGACCCAGATGCTTGCATTGACTGCGGCGCTTGTGTCGATTCGTGTCCCGTTGGCGCAATCATTGCATAGGAGCAAGTCATGCAAAAAAATAGCGGCGTGCGGGAGCACGCCGCCATTTTCATCCCCAAGCGACGAGCCGCTTGGGGTCCCCATATATTTGATCTCCTCGGCACGGCAAAGCCGCGCCGGTATCAAGATTTTCGCTTTGCGAAAATGCTTGGACGCCGGCCTCCCGGCGACAGGGTGTTTGCCTGGAGGTGCGTATCATGCAACTTGATTTTCTATGGCCCGGTGGGCCACGATTTGCCCAGCGGGAGCCGGTGTTCAAACTGGGGACTGATGCCGTATTGCTGGCTCATTTTACGAATACGGCCCGGGTGAAGCAGGCTGTTGATCTGGGCTGTGGTGCGGGAATTTTGCCCGTCCTCCTGGCGGGGCGTACGCCTGGGCTTCAGATCGACTGCGTAGATATTTTGCCAGAGGCCGTCGCCCTGACGAAAGAAAATGCGGATTACAACGGCTTGACTGCGCGGGTCCGGCCCCGGTTGGGAGATATTCGGCAGGTTTCTGCTATGTTCCCGGCGGGGGGCTATGATCTCATCGTCTCTAATCCACCCTATTTTCCTACGGGGAGCGGTAAGCGGGCAAGCGGCGACGCCCTGGCGGATGCCAGAGACGAGGCCGCGTGTACCTTAGACGACCTCTGTTCCGCCGCCGCTTATCTTCTCCGCTGGGGCGGACGATTTTCCCTCGTCCACCGCCCAGAGCGGTTGAGCGAGATATTTGTAACGATGGCCCGCCACGGGATCGAGCCAAAACGCCTGCGGATGGTAGCCCTCACGGCTAAATCAGCGCCGAATTTGGTGCTGGTGGAAGGTCGCCGGGGCGGGAATCCCGGATTGACCATTGAAGCGCCCCTGTTTCTCCAAGACGAGACAGGTGCCGACAGTCCAGAGGTGCGGGCGATTTATCGGATGGATTTTTAATGTTAGGTGCAGAGAAAACACCCGCCGCCTGCGGGCGACACCCTCTTTAAAAAAGAGGGTGGGATTTGCCGCATCCTTCGTCTTCGCCCTCTTTTGTAAAGAGGATGGCTCCGCAGAGCTGGGTGTTTTTTTATGTGCGACGAATTTATATTGAGGTGAGGCAATTGTCCGGCACATTATATCTGGTAGGGACACCCATCGGTAATCTGGGAGATATGTCTCCCCGGGCGGCGGAGACCCTGCAACTGGTTGATTTCATCGCCGCAGAAGATACCCGGGTCTCCCTAAAGCTACTCAATCATCTGGGAATCAAAAAGCCCCTGGTGAGTTATTATGCCCACAACCGCCGGGATGCCGGGGAGAAGATTCTCCAGCGATTACAAGCGGGCGAGAGTTGCGCCCTGGTCTCAGACGCCGGGATGCCCGCCATCAGCGACCCCGGCGAGGAGCTGGTCGCCCTCTGTGGGGCGGTGGGAATCCAAGTGTGCTGTGTCCCCGGTCCGTCGGCAGTGGTGACGGCGCTGGCCCTGTCCGGGCTCCCGTCGGGCCGCTTCACCTTTGAGGGATTTCTCTCCACCGCCCGCAAGAGCCGCATGACCCATTTGGCGGAGCTCAAAGATGAGCGGCGTACCATGATCTTCTACGAGGCCCCCCACAAGCTGCCCGCCACCCTGCAAGATATGCTGGACGCCTGGGGAGACCGCAATATCGCACTGGGCCGAGAGCTGACCAAACGCTACGAGGAGACCCTCCGCACCACCCTGTCCCAGGCCGCCGCCCGATTCGCTACGGAAAAGCCCCGGGGCGAGTTCGTCCTAATCATCGAGGGCGCGCTCCCAGCCGGGCCGGATCAAGATGGGGCCAAATTAGAACAGGCTATCGAACGGCTCCGGGAACTGATGGATACGGGCATCTCCGTCAAAGACGCCGTCCGACAGTGCGCCGCAGAGACGGGGGTTGCAAAGAATATCCTATACGCCGAAGCCGTGCGGGAGACAGAAGCATTATAGGCGTCGTAGTAGCCGATGCCCCGGGCGTCCCAGAATGTACAACCATCTGTGTAGGGGCGCACATTGTGCGCCCGCAACAAAAAAGCCTGAACCCCGGAATCCGGAGTCAGGCTTTTAAATATTTGGAGCCTATTTCTTTTGCAGCTCTGCCAGACAAGCGGGACAGACCAGCTTGCCTCTGTACTGGATGAGATCGGAACTGGTGATGCAGAAGACACAAGATGGATGGTACTTCTTCAACACGATTGTCTCGTCAGTGACAAAGATCTCCATGGGATCCTTCTCCGCGATGTCCAGCACGCGCCTGAGTTCGATGGGCAACACAATCCGCCCCAGTTCGTCGATTCTCCGTACAATACCTGTTGATTTCATAATCTCTTCCCTCCCTGAAATTGGGGTTTTTCTCTCTATTTTTCAAAAATACCCTTACTGAATCACAGTATATCACATTATGTAGAAAATGGCTAGTAAAATTTTTTATTTTATGTATTTATTTGTATAGGGGGACAGATTGCTATTTTTTGGTGCCAGAGTAATATCCACCACCCTCTTGTCCATATATATGACTAGGGGGTGTATAGGATGGCAATGGCGTGGATTTGGACAGGAATGGTGGCCCTATCGCTCTTATTTGGCCTAGTGAACGGCTCTATCTCCCAGGTGGCAAACGCCGCTATGGAGGGGGCCGGGGCGGCAGTGACCCTGTGTCTGGCTCTGGCCGGGGTGATCTGTCTGTGGAGCGGAGTCATGGAGGTGATCCGCCGGGGCGGACTTGCCGCCGGACTTGCCCGCCTGCTCCGGCCCATCTTAATCTGGCTGTTTCCGGAGAACCGGGACAATCAAGAGGCGATGGAGGCCCTATCGGCCAATGTATCGGCCAATCTGTTGGGGCTGGGGAACGCCGCCACGCCATTGGGGATTCGAGCGGCGGCGGCCATGAAGCGGGGGCAGATCGCCACCAATGATCTCTGTATGCTGGTGGTGCTCAACACCGCATCCATCCAATTGATTCCCGCCACAGTGGCCGGGGTGCGGGCCTCTGCAGGGGCGGTCTCGCCCTTTGATGTCCTCCCCGCCGTGTGGATTACCTCTATCTGCTCTGTGGCGGCGGGAATCGGGGTGGCCAGACTCTTGGCCCGCAGGGAATCGGCGTGATGAGCGCTTTTGATCTGGTTATTCCCCTGATTTTATTGGGAACTGCCGCCTGGGCACTCTATCGGCGGGTGGATGTGTTTAACGCCATCACCACGGGGGCCGCCGAGGGGCTCTCCACAGTGATCAAGATATTCCCCAATCTGGTGTGTCTCCTGACGGCGGTCTATATGCTCCGGGCCTCCGGGGCCATGGAGGCCATGGCGGGAGTTCTCGCCCCCGCCCTCCACCTCCTGGGCATCCCCCCTGAGACGGCGGCCCTGATGGTCGTCCGCCCCATCAGCGGCAGCGGCGGATTGGCCCTAGGTGCCGAACTGATTGAGACCTACGGCCCGGATTCCTACGTGGGTCGAGTCTCCGCCGTCATGCTGGGCAGCACGGAGACCACGTTTTACACCATCGCCGTCTATTTCGGCGCCGTCGGCATCGGCAAAACCCGCCACGCCATCCCGGCGGCCCTCTGTGCAGATATCGTGGGGTTCATCGTGGCGCCCATAGCGGTGCGGTTGTTTTTTTATTAGGGGGACGGAAAACGGGCGGCCATTGGCCGCCCGCTGTGGTTTTGTAGGACAATATAATCGAACCTTCTGTTTTGCATTTCTTCAATGGCGTCGCCTTTGGAGTCGTTCAGTGTTGTGCCGCCTCGTAAAGCGCCCGTCTGTTATCGCCCCAATAGGCCATGAACAAGTCCTCGACCAGATTTGTTTCCGTGTCGATCAAAATCCATACAGAGGCATCTTCTGTACTATAAGAAAGCCATTCCCATTTGTCTTGATTGTATCGTTCGATTGGTTCGCCGTAGGCCGTAATCACGGCATCATAGGTTGACCCTAACGTAATTTCACCCGGGAAATAGAGTTCGACTTTAGCGCCGTGAAGTTGAAGTATTGATGTTGCAACTTGGGTCATATAGCTTTCGGCAAAGGACCGTGGCACTCCGTCAAAATTTGTGAACCCTACAGGGAATATCTGCTCTCCCGAAAGCAACCACCCCACATCCGATTCCCATGGTGCCAGCATTTGGGTCGAAAATTCATTGTCCAGGTCTAGTTCAAAGCCTTTGTTTTCAAGTGTTGCAAAGGACATGGGGAGCATGAGCGCAATATCATTTACACGAAAGAAAAGACTTTCTAGCGCATCACGGAACTCGCCCGACACGATTCCTGGCTCGGATTCTGGTGTAACTATTGGCCCCTCCTCTACTTCCTGCGTCGGGAGTAGTTCTGTCCCGTTGCAGGCAGTCAGGGTCATGCTCAAAATTGCGATACACAATAGGATCAAGCATATGTATCTTATTTTTTTCATCTTTTCCCTCATTCCTTATCACCCCAACGGATCCTTCTGTATCCGCGCAAACCGCCGGGGGTACTTCTCCGGCGTGGGGGCGACTTTCCTGATATCCACAATCCGCCGTTGGATATCTGTGCCGGGGAGGGTGTAGTCGTGACATCCCTCGGTCTCTCCGCCCAGAATCTTGACGGCGGCTTCGGCCTCGCCGATCTCCTCGTCGGAATCTACGGCTTTCATAGGCAGAAACGCCCCGCCGGGTTTTACATAGGGCAGACACAGTTCCGCCAGTATGTTCAGCCGTGCCACGGCCCGGCTCGTCGCGTAGTCGTAGCCTTCACGCTCACCGGGGGTCGCCACCCACTCCTCCGCCCGGGCGTGGATACATTGGATGCCCTCCAACCCGAGCTGGGCGCAGAGTTCGGCCAGAAAAGTCACCCGCTTGTTGTGGCCGTCTAATAAGGTGACCTCCAAGCTGGGTATGGTGATCTTCAAGGGCAGGCCGGGGAATCCCGCCCCGGTACCGATGTCGATGAGCCGTTTGCCCGATAGATCGACCACAGAGGCCAGGGCCAGGGAATCCAAAAAGTGCTTGACGGCAATCTCATCTCGATCCGTGATGGCCGTTAGGTTCATCACTTGATTGCGTTCCACCAGATACGCCCAATACTGTTCAAATTGCGCTAGAGCAGTTTCGGTCAGGGCGAGGCCCATGGCCGCGGCGCCTTGTTTGAATAATTGCATGGTTGTTGTCCCCTACGGAATATTGTGATTTCTGCGTTCGTAGGGCGCAACGCCCCCGGTGCGCCGTGTTGCGATGTCGCATTGCGTGAAGCGGCGTGCCGAGGGCGTCACGCCCTACGAATTATTCGCTTTTTGTCAATATTTCAATCCCGCCCAGATACTTGCGGAGCACTTCCGGTACGACGACACTACCGTCGGCCAGTTGGTTCTGTTCCACGATGGCAGGGAGAATCCGGCTGGTGGCGAGGCCGGAGCCATTTAGGGTGTGCATCAGTTCCGGTTTTCCCGTGGCCTCCCGGCGGAAGCGCATAGCCCCCCGGCGGGCCTGATAGGCCCGGGCGTTGGAGACGCTGGAGACCTCTTTGTATCCCCCCATAGAGGGGATGTGGATTTCAATGTCATAGGTCCGGGCCATGGCGGCGCTACAATCGGCTGCGGCCAGACGCACGGTACGGAAATGGAAGCCCAAATTTTTCACGAGGGTTTCCGCTTTGCTGACAAGTTCCTCAAAGGCGGCGTCGGAATCCTCCGGACGGGTGTATTGCACCATCTCTACCTTGTTGAACTGGTGGCCCCGTACCATACCCCGCTCGTCAGCCCGATAACTCCCCGCCTCCCGGCGGAAACATGGCGTGTAGGAGACGTATTTTCGCGGCAGTTCCGCCTCTGTGAGAATTTCTCCCTGATGTAAGCTCACCAAGGCCGTCTCCGCCGTGGGGAGTAGAAATCGCCGCTGTTCGCCCTCCCCGCTCTGGAGCCAGAACACATCTTCGGAAAACTTTGGAAATTGCGCCGCTGTGAGGCCCGCCTCATAGCCCAGCATGTGGGGGAGCAGCACCAATTCATAGCCGTCGCCCAGATGGGTGTCGATGAAATAGTTGAGCAACGCCCACTCCAACCGTGCACCTAAACCCCGATAGATCCAAAATCCGCTGCCGGAGAGTTTGGCCCCCCGCTCGTAATCGATGAGCCCCAGGCCAGTGCAGAGATCAACATGGTTTTGGGGTGGGAAGTCAAAGGTTTTGGGCTCGCCAAAGGTGCGGATGGTCTCGTTGTGCTCTTTGCCCCCGGCGGGCAGATCGGGGTCCGGCAGATTGGGCAGCCCCAACATGAGGGCGTCTAATTCTGCCTCTATCTGGCGCAGTTGACCATCGGCTTCTTTGATGGCGGCGGAGAGAGTCTTCATCTCAGCCATAATCTCCGTGGTATCTTCCCCGTTCTTTTTCATGATGGGAATCTGCTTGGAGACCTTGTTTTGCGCCGCTTTGTTCTGTTCGGCGCTTTGGATCAAATCTCGACGCCCCACGTCGAATTCCAAAATTTGGTCAATGGCTGCACTTGCATCCACTTCTTTTTTCAACAGGGCGTCTTTTACGCCCTGGGGGTTTTCTCTGAGTTCGCGAATATCCAGCACGGAAACTTCCCTCTCTTCTCTCTTATTTTTTCCCCTTGCTCAACGTTAGGGATTCTAGGGCCTGTATGACCACTTCTAAATCGTCGTTGCCATAGTAGTCGATCTCCAGTCGGCCGACTTTTTTTCCGGCTACGATTTTTACCTTCCGGCCCAAACTCTTGGTCAGCCGGTTTTCTACATCACGGGCGTAATCTACGAAGGGCTTTGCCTTCGGAGATGGGGCGGGAACTTCCCTGCCCCATCGGTCGGCCAGTTTTTCTGCCTGTCGAACCGGCAGGCCCTCCTGTATGATCTTCTGCGCCAGGGCCAGCTGTTGATCCCTATCTTTTATTTTGAGGAGCGCTCTGGCGTGGCCGGCGGACAGGACGCCCTGTTCCAAAAATTCTTTGATCTCTTTCCCGAGGCCCAAGAGCCGCAGGGCGTTGGCCACAGCGGGACGAGATTTCTTTACCCGATTTGCCACTTCCTCCTGGGTCAAACCGAAGTCCTCCACGAGGACATGGTAGCCGTCGGCCTCCTCCAGGGGGTTTAAGTCTTCTCGTTGGAGGTTTTCGATGAGGGCGATTTCCGTTGCGAGGAGATCGTCCGCGTCTAAGATGCGGCAGGGGACTTCATGGAGGCCCGCCTGCCGGGCGGCCCGCCAACGGCGTTCTCCGGCGATAATCTGATAATATCCGCTGGAGAGTTTCCGCACCGTGAGGGGCTGGATGATCCCATGTTCGAGAATGGACTCCGTCAGTTCTTGTAGGGAAATTTTATCAAAATGTTTTCGGGGCTGATTGACATTGGCCTCTACCTTGCCGATGGGCAGAAAGACAAAGTTCTCTTGGTTCCCAAGATCAAAAGCGCCCTCTCCGAAAATGGCGTCTAGGCCGGTTCCTAGGCCTCCTTTTGGTGTCATGACCGTACCTCCTGTTCCGCTCTGGTGATTAACTCGTGGGCCAGTTCTCTGTAGGCCATAGACCCCTTGGAGTGGGGGTCGTAGACCAGGACCGGCTTGCCGTGACTGGGGGCTTCGCTCAAGCGGACGGTTCTGGGGATGACCACCCGGTAGACTTTTCCTGCAAAGTGTTTTTTCACCTCTGCCGCCACCTGGAGAGATAAATTCGTCCGCCCGTTGTACATGGTCAGGAGCACACCTTCGATTTCAAGGGTGGGCTTGAGATTGCGCTTGATGGCCCGGAGTGTGGCCATCAGATCGCCCAGGCCCTCTAAGGCGAAATACTCGCATTGGATGGGGACGAGAATCCCATCGGCGGCACAGAGGGCATTTAAAGTCAGCATCTCCAGGGAAGGGGGACAATCGATGAGTATGTAGTCGTACTGATCTCGAATGGATCGCAACGCCGTGTCCAGCCGATATTCCCGCCGCTCTAAATTCACGAGCTCCACGCCGGCACCGGACAAGATCCGATTGGCGGGCAGGACATAGCCGTATTTCGTTTTGACGACAGCCTGTGCCGCCGCAACACTGTTGATGAGCACGTCATAAACACTGGGAGAGACAGCGTTTTTGTCAATTCCCATGCCTGACGTACTGTTGCCCTGGGGGTCCATGTCGCAGAGTAGCACTTTCTTTCCCAGTTGTACAAGGGCGCAACAGAGGTTGATGCACGTAGTGGTCTTCCCTACCCCGCCCTTTTGGTTGGTGACTGCAATGATTTTTCCCATGTTTTTCTCCTGCATCACGGTGTTTTGCAGATAGTATATCATTGTTTTACATTGCGGGCAAGTCTTGGACGGGATGTTTCACGTGAAACATGTCAAAACGAAGCGAATCGACACAATGTTTCACGTGAAACACCCGCGGCAATCAACTGGTGAGCATGTCTACATCTTCGATGGACAACCCCTCGTGAAGTGCGCAATTAAGGGCGTAGCCCAAGAGTTTGGAGACATCCGCCACCTGGGCATCGATCTCTTTTGGGGTGACGATCATATCGCCGCCGAAGCCTTCGAACGCTGCGGAGGGAGTCGCGCCCCGCCCCGACTCCTCTAACAGGTCGGCGGCCAGAGTACCTGCGTCCACTACAGTTGGAACCCCCAGGGCGACGACGGGGACGCCCAGGGTCTGCCGATTGAGGGCCGCTCGGTTGTTGCCGATCCCGGAGCCGGGGACGATACCCGTGTCACACAGTTGTACCGTGCGGCAGACCCGGTTGAGTTTGCGGGAGGCCAGGGCGTCTACGGCGACAATCCGATCAGGGCGAAGTCGCTGGGAGATAGCCCGTACCACCTCTGCGCTCTCCATTCCCGTAGTGCCTAAGACACCGGTCTGTACCACAGCGACCCGGCGGAAAGCACCAAAGTGCTCTGGGAGTTTATCCACTAGGTGGCGGGTGGCCAAAGTGTGTTTGGCCGTCATAGGCCCCACGGCGTCGGGGGTGATGGCCCGATTCCCCAGCCCTACAACCAGTACCGTATCCTCTTGGCCCAGGCGCAAAAGGGGCAGGAGTTGATCCCGCAGAGCGAAAACACCTCGGCGAAAAGCGTCCTCCTCTCGGCGGTTGAGGGAATCCAGTTCTACTGTGATATAGGTGCCCTGGGGCTTGGCCAGGGCCTGCTCCCCCGTCTGATCTAAAATGCGCACCACGGTCACCGGATAGCCGTGGGCGGTCTGATCTTCCGCCTGTACGCCGGATAGGGCGGTAGTCTCTTGGACAGATTCGCTCCAGATTTCCTTTGCCTCTACCGCCAGATCGGTTCGCCTTGTCCACTGCATAATGTCTCTCCCCTTTTATGGTTATCGTATTTTAAATATCATGGGCGAAAAGAGGTGCGAATATACAGGGGATCGAGACATTTTCGTGCTTGTATCAGGGGATGGATTCTGGTATACTAACAAAATAGCAAAAAGAAAGAGAAAAGAGCGCATGAAGTGGGATGTTTGGCACAGCATAACGTATGATCACCAGAGGGGGGCCGAGACCCTGGCGGACGCCGTCCTCTGGGCGAGGGGGATTGACTCCCCCCAAGAGATGGAGGCGTTCCTCTCTCAAGAGATATCCCGTCTGCACGACCCTCTGCTATTACAGGGCGTAGATCAAGGGGTGGATCGAATCCGCCGAGCCATTGCCCAGGAGGAGACAGTAGCGGTCTACGGTGACTACGACGTGGATGGCATCACCGCGAGTGTTTTAATGGTGGACTATCTCCGCTCCAAAGGGCTGACGTGTATGGTCTACATCCCGGATCGGCTAGAGGAGGGGTACGGCTTACATCCGGCGGCGCTGGATTCTTTGGCCGAGGCGGGGGTGACCCTTGTAGTCACTGTGGATTGCGGGGCCACCTCTGTAGAAGAAGTGGCGTATGCCAAAACCCTGGGACTGGACATGATTATTACGGATCACCACGAGTGTCAGGGGGCGTTGCCTGAAGCCGTGGCGGTCATTGATCCCAAACAGCCGGACTGCCCCTATCCCGAAAAAGATTTAGCCGGGGTGGGCGTGGCATTCAAATTCGTCTGCGCGATAGAGGGAATAGAGCACACGGCGACCCTGTTGGAGCGCTACAGTGATCTGGTAGCTGCGGGCAGTGTGGCGGATCTGGTAGAATTGACGGGGGAGAATCGAACCCTTGTAGGAAAAGGTGTCGAGGCACTCCGCGCCGGCAGACGGATCGGATTTGTACACCTGATTTTAAGAGCCGGCCTCGCCAGAGAAACCCTCACTGCGACGGATATCGGCTACGGTCTCTCCCCGCGGATCAACGCCGCCGGGCGGATGGGGAACCCCCGATTGGCATTTGACCTATTGTGTGCGACAGATCCAGACGAGGCCAGTGCGCTCGCCGAGGCGCTCTGCACACGGAATCAACAGCGGCAGAAGGTTGAACAGGAGATTATGGAAGATGCCCTGGCAATGCTGGAGGCGGAAGAATATAGCGGTGGCCCTATTATCCTGGCCGGAGAAAATTGGCACAAAGGTGTTTTAGGAATCGTCGCCGCCCGGCTGATGGAGCGGCACCAGGAACCGGTGATCCTCCTCTGTCTGACAGAGGAGGCATGGAGCGGCTCCTGCCGCAGCCCGGAGGGATTTAATCTATTCGCGGCCCTCACGGCCTGTGAGGACTGTCTGGAGACCTTTGGCGGCCATCTGCTGGCGGCGGGCCTCACCGTGATGCGATCCGATCTTGTGCAGCTGAAAACCGCTTTTGGGGTATACTACAAGGAACATCCCCCAGAGCGGGAGGGCCGTACGCTCCATACGGATTTCACCCTGATGGGGCCGGATTTACTCACATTGGATCAAGTAAAAGGTCTTACAATCTTAGAACCCTGCGGAAAAGGGAACCCCAACCCCCTGTTGGTACTGGAGGACGCCCGATTGACGAAGCTCCAATCCATCGGCGGAGGGAAGCATGTAAAATTACAAGTGGAGCGCTGGGGGCGGATCTATGACGGGGTCTTCTTCTCCGCTACGGTGGAGGAGCTAGGCTTACAAGAGGGGGATCGGGTAGATATCGCCTTTACGCCCCAGTGCAACACCTTCCGAGGGCGCACGACCCTCCAATTTCTGATCCGGGATATGGCCAAAGCCACCCGGCGGCGGACAGGAAGAGCCAAAAGATTATATACACAGCTTTTGATAGGCAAAACCCCACAGACGGGAGAGACACAAGCCCTCTGCCCGGACAGAGAGGATTTCATCCGGCTCTGGCGGCAGTTGGAAGCGGTAAAATCTGACCTCACAGGCCGGTTGGATCAAGTGTTGGATCGCCTCGTCCCAAAGGGCGGTTGTCACGCCAAAACCTATCTCTGCCTACAAGTTTTCCATGAACTGGGCTTAGCCTCTGTCCGGGAGCAGGCGGATACGGTACACATTCAACGATTTGAGCAGACGGAAAAGGTTGACTTAATGTCCTCCCAGGTATTAAGGGCGCTACAAGAACCCATGGAGCAACTGCGATGAATAAAAAAATGGAAAAAACACCCATATTTGATGCCGACAGCATGGATCAGGCGGTGGTGGCTTTTGAGCAACTTGCAGACAAGCTGCGGGAGACCCACCCGTCTGTCGATGTGGAGCGTGTTCGCCGCGCCTTCACCTTAGCTGTAGAGGCCCATCGAGATCAAGTCCGGAAAGACGGCACCCCCTTTGTCACCCATCCCATCGCCTCGGCCATGATTATTGTGGAGATGGGCTTAGACGAGGACAGCGTCATTGCCGCCCTGCTCCACGACGTGGTGGAGGACACAGATGTCACCTGCGAGGACATTGAAAAACAATTTGGTGCCTCCGTTGCGGTGATTGTCGAGGGCGTCACCCGTTTGAGCCGTGTGCAATATACCAGCAAAGAAGAAGAGCAGATGGAGAATCTGCGGAAGATGCTCATGGCCATGGCCAAGGATATTCGAGTCATTCTCATTAAAATCGCAGATCGGCTCCACAACATGCGGACCATGGAATACCAGAGCTCCAAGAAGCAACTGGAAAAAGCCTTCGAGACCATGCGGATATATGCCCCCATCGCCCACCGGCTGGGGATGCAGCGGATCAAATGGGAATTGGAAGACTTGTCCTTCTACTATCTGGATCGGGTGGCCTATGACGCCATCACCCAGGATATTGATAACCGCCGAGACGTGATTGATGGCTTCATGTCCGCCATGCAGACGAAGATCGGCAGTCGCCTTTCGGAAAACGGGATCGAGGGAAAAGTCTACGGCAGACTCAAGCATATCTACAGTATTTACCGGAAAATGTATACCCAACACAGGACCTTTGAGGAGGTCTTTGACCTATGTGCCTTCCGGGTCATTGTGGGCAATATTGCCGACTGTTATAATGTCTTGGGCCATATCCACGACATGTTCAAACCTGTGCCGGGGCGATTCAAAGACTATATTTCCACGCCCAAACCCAACGCCTATCAGAGCCTCCACACCACGGTTATCGGCGAGGAGGGGCTCCCCTTCGAGGTACAGATTCGCACCTGGGATATGCACCGCATCGCGGAGTACGGCATCGCCGCCCATTGGAAGTACAAGGAGGGCGGCTCCGCCAAGAAAGTCGCCGACGACGAAGAACGCTTTGCCTGGATCCGGCGTCTGCTGGAGAGCCAGCAGGAGTCCGGCGATGCCCAGGAGTTTTTCCACGACCTGCGTATCGATATGTTCGCCGACGAGGTCTTCGTCTTCACTCCCCGGGGCGATGTGATCAACCTCCCCGCCGGGGCGACGCCTATCGACTTCGCCTATTCCATCCACTCGGCAGTGGGCAACCGGATGACGGGAGCTAAAATCCACGGGCGGCTGGTACCATTCGATCACGTGTTGCAAAACGGCGATATTGTGGAGATTCAGACGACGGGGACCTCCCACGGCCCCAGCCGGGACTGGATGAAGATCGCCAAGAGCAGTGAGGCCCGCAATAAAATCCGCCAGTGGTTCAAAAAAGAGCGGCGAGAGGAGAATGTCCTTCACGGTAAGAGCGCCTTCGACGCCGAGATGAAACGACAGGGCTTCCCCTTAGATGTCCTCACCCACGAGGAGACCAGGGAACCCATCCTAAAACGCCTGGGCTTCGCCACGCCGGAGGAGATGTACGCCGCCATCGGCTACGGCGGCCTGACAGCCCAAAAATCCGTTGGGAAAGTGCGAGACGTACTGCTCCAGATCGCAAAACCGGGCAAGACACTCTTGGATCGGATCAACCAGCCCCAGAAGCCCAAAGCCCAAAAGCCCGTCCGGGGCATTATTGTGGAGGGGCTGGACAACTGTCTCGTCAAGTTCAGTCGCTGCTGTGCCCCGGTACCCGGAGACGAGATCGTGGGCTTTATCACCCGGGGCCACGGCGTATCCGTACACCGGCTGGACTGTCAAAACTATCAGAATTCCAGCGCAAACCCAGAGGAGACAGGCCGCTGGATCAATGTCTCCTGGGCGGATACGGCGGGGGAGGTCTACCAGACCAACTTGTCCATCACGGCAAAAGACCGGGACGGCCTGGTGCTGGACATCGCCACGGCCCTCACCAGCATCAAAGTCCGGGTGCGGAGCCTATCCGCCAGAAGCGAACCCGGCGGCATGGCCACGGCGTTTCTCTCCCTGGAAGTGGCCGATTTGAAACAATTGCAGACGGCCCTCAATAAGCTGTCGGGGATTTCCGGCGTGCAGGAGATTAAGCGGTGTAGTGCGTAGGGAAGGTATAATAAAACACCCGGCTCTGCGGAGCCACCCTCTTTACAAAAGAGGGCATGGCTTGAAATATCCTTCGTCCTCGCCCTCTTTCGTAAAGAGGGGGCCGCCCGCAGGCGGCGGGTGTTTTGCTTTTTCGCAGGTGATCAAGCGGTACTCGGCGCAATCTGGAACCAAATTTTGTAATGCGAATGGGAGCATGAATATGAAAAGGACATTCTATATATGTTTAATTATATTGTGCATAGCCGTTCTTAGTTTGAGTATTACAGCCTGCAACAGGACAGAGCCGAGTGAGCTAAGTGATGACTTAGACAGCCTCATGTTCAGTTTGAACGGAGTTGTGCATACGTTGCCCGTTCCCTTTTCGGAATTGATGGACAAGGGTTGGGGCGGATTTTATGGACATGTAATAGCGCCCTATGGTCGAAGCGCCAACGTAGGAATCAGAAATGGCAATCAAGTGCTGACCGTACACTTTACCAATCTTACCGGAAATGAAATGCCTTTAAACGAAAGCTATATAGATGGATTTTTTATACCCTATGGAAGCGAAGCACAGGTCACCTTGCCGGGGGATATCACGAGAGGGACTCCTTACGATGAAGTAATTGCAACACATGGAGAACCCAACGGCAGACCTGAAGATAATGAAACCGTATTGCTGAGATATTACAGGGACTACGTCCGTGCATTTATGAGAGTTAATACAGAAACAAATCTAGTTATCAGTATGAATTTTAGTATGACCGATGTTGCGGTGGCCCGTGCGGGCAGGTGAAAATCGTCCCATCTTTTTTGCGTATACGCAGATAATTTATAGTAGGCGGTGTATGAATGAAGTTAACCAAAATACTGTTAGCAATCTCGATTATTCTTACCTTGTTTTCTCTTCTTCTTTCTTTTGCTCTGCCTGTTTTCTTTATATTCTTTTTGCTGTTCTTAGGATGTACTGTCGGAAGTATGGCTGTACTGAAAAAAGAAAAAAGGATAGAGAATCTTCCGGCATTGACTGGAAATGCAAAAATAATTTCAAAAAATATCAATGTTACGGGTTCAAAATACTATACGGGCACAAGGTATTATATCACATTTGAATTAGCAGACGGCACCAGAACAGTCTTAAATACATCACTCCAGCAGTATGGACTGGTGCTTGAGGGCGAAAGCGGAGTGCTTTCATACAAAGAATACGGTAAAACAACGAAGTTTATAGGTTTTCAGAAAACGACACCTCTACAGTGTGCCGGAGATCAAGCGGTGTGGTGTGTAGGGTGCGGCGCAAAGGTTGTATGGGATAAGTTCTCCGGCCAAACTACTTGCGAATATTGCGAAACCGCAAAGCCGAACTAGCAGTTTACATCGAATGGGGCAGAGACACACAATGCAGATTATAATCCGAGCATACAACAAACCCGACATAGAACAGCTGCGCACCATCTGGAACGAAGTCGTAGAAGACGGCATTGCATTTCCCCAGACGGAGCCGTTGACCACAGCCGAGGCAGTCAGCCTCTTTGCCGAACAGTCCTTTACAGGCGTGGCAGAAGATCAGAGCACGGGGGAAGTCTTGGGGCTGTATATCCTGCACCCCAATAATGTGGGTCGCTGCGGCCATATTGCAAATGCCAGCTACGCGGTGAAATCCGAAGTCAGAGGGTTGCGCATTGGGGAAAAATTAGTCCGCCACAGTATTGAAAAAGGAAAAGACCTGGGCTTTCGGATTTTACAGTTCAATGCGGTGGTAAAAACCAATCACAATGCGATTCGCCTGTACGAAAAGCTGGGATTCGTCAAGCTGGGTCTGATCCCCGATGGCTTTCTGATGAAAGACGGCACATTTGAAGGCATCTTCCCGTTTTATCGGACGCTATAGAAATAATCTATATTTCCCCCGCCTACGGCGGGGGAAATGTGAAGAACTTTTATTTGGAGGAAAACCAATGCGGGCAGTTGTAACACGGGTCAAGTCGGCCTCGGTGACGATTGAGGGACAAATCCACGGCGCCATTGATGCCGGCCTTCTGGTCCTCTTGGGCATCAAAACCGAGGACGAGGCGGAGCAGGCGGTGAAACTAGCGGATAAGATCTGCGGCCTGCGGGTCTTTCAGGACGATCAGGGGCAGATGAACCTATCCCTGGGAGACGTGGGCGGCAAACTGCTGGTGATCTCCCAGTTTACCCTGTACGGCAACTGCAAAAAGGGACGGCGGCCGGAGTTTTTATCGGCGGCCCGGCCAGAGACGGCTATCCCCCTGTATGAGCGGTTTATCTTAGAATGCAAAAGTCGGGGGTTTCAGGTGGAGACGGGCCAATTTGGCGCCAGTATGCAGGTGGCCTCCGTCAACGACGGGCCTGTGACCTTGATTTTAGATACAGAGACATTGTAAAGAGAAAACATAGAAAATAGAAACCGCAAAAATGGGAGGGACAAAGAGAAATGATGCAGATCAAAACCCTGTCCGTGGGGCAGATTCAGACCAACTGCTATGTAGTCGCCGACGAGACCACCAAGGCGTGCGCCATCATCGACCCGGGGGACGAGAGCGAGCAGATTATCCGCTATCTCCAAGAGGCGGGTCTGACGCCGGCGGCCATTTTCGTCACCCACGGCCACTATGACCACACCATGGCCATTGACGATATCATACAGGCGTACGATATCCCCGTGTATATCCACCCCCAGGACACGACTACGGCACCACGGCCCAACCCTTACCGCTATCTGGCCGATACCGGTACTCGGTTCTACGCCGAGGGGGACACGATCTCTGTGGGGGAGCTGGCTTTCTCCATCCTGGGGACGCCGGGCCACAGCCCCGGCAGTGTGGTGATCCAATGCGAAGACGCACTCTTCACCGGGGACACCCTCTTTTTAGACAGTTGCGGCCGGACAGACCTGCCCGGCGGGGACATGGACGTGCTCATGGGCTCTCTGCGCCGCCTGTTCCTCCTGCCAGGGGACTACACGGTGTACCCCGGCCACATGCAGGAGACCACCCTGGATCGGGAGCGGCGGTTTAACTACTATCTCAAATACGCCGGATCTATGAAATAGCATGAATTTTCTCTTCGTTGGACACGATTATAAATACGCCGCAGAGCAGATCATGCTCACCCTCTTCCCGGAGGAGCGGCCTGTATACGGCGGCCCCGTGGGGCCGGAGGCCCTCTCGGCCAAAATCAGCCTCTCCCACGGCTCACAATATAGCACCGCAGTGACGGTGCTATATTATGGGGGCGCACCCTATCGGGGCGTGGCCCGGATACAAACCCCCGATCCGGCGGACGCGCTGGAATGGAATCGGCAGATGCAAAAGCTGATCCGCTTCGCTTTCTATCGGGCGGCCACGGCGGCTACAGGGCAGACCCCGGCCTGGGGCGCTCTGTCCGGGATTCGGCCAGGAAAACTGGCCACAGCACGGCTGGAATCCGGCCAGTCCCCCCGGTCAGTCAAGGCCACATTGGAGCGGGAATACCAGGTGAGCCCCCGGCGGGCAGAACTCTGTATCCACACGGCGCGGGCTGGGCTGGCAGTGAAAGAGCGGCTTCACCCCCTGGATATTTGCCTGTACATCGGGATTCCTTTTTGCCCGACCCGGTGTACGTATTGCAGCTTCGTATCCAACTCGGTGGAAAAATCCATGCACTTGGTGGAACCATTTTTGGAAGCATTAACCCGTGAAATTCAGGCGACTGCTGAGACCATAAAACGCTTAGGACTGCGGATCGTCGCCCTCTATATAGGCGGCGGCACCCCCACCACTTTGGCGGGGCCGCAGTTGACCCAACTCACCGATGCCCTGGCGGCCCAGTTTGACCTCTCCCATCTGCGGGAGTATACCGTAGAGGCCGGGCGGCCCGATACACTAGATCAAGACAAGCTCCGCAGGCTCCGACAGGCAGGTGTGACCCGGCTGTCCATCAACCCCCAGTCCATGGAGGATCACGTCCTGGCCGCCATCGGGCGGCGGCACACGGCAGAGGATATCCGCCGGGCTATGGAACTGGCCCGATCTGAGGAATTTCCCGTCCTGAATATGGATATCATCGCCGGACTCCCCGCCGACAGCCCAGAGGGCTTTGCCCGGACACTGGATCAGGCGCTGGAATTTGGGGCCGAGAATATTACCGTGCACACCCTGTCCATGAAAAAAGGCACGAAACTCATGCTGGAATCTTCCGAGATCGCCGCATCGGAATCGGTGGCGCAGATGCTGGACACGGCTATCTCCGCCCTATCCGGCGCGGGGTATCGCCCCTACTATCTCTACCGGCAGAAATTCATCGCCGGGGGATTTGAAAACGTGGGCTGGTGCAGACCGGGGACGGAGAGTTTGTACAATATCGCCATTATGGAGGAGCTCTGCAGTATCTTGGCCTTGGGGGGCGGGGCCTCCACCAAACTGGTGACGCCCAAAACAGGTCGCATCACCCGGATATTTAACGCCAAATATCCCTATGAATATATAGAAAATCTTGATAAAATACTGGCATCGAAAGAACAGATCGAAGGGTTTTATCAACAGGAGGTACTTTAATCTTGGCATATGAACTCAGTACAATCAATGACCGGCTCCGGCGGGAGCCGGAACAATTTGTCTTAGAGTGCGATGCGGCCTATTCAAAAAAAGTCGCAGAGGCAGCGGATCTCATCGCCCGGAATATACAGACGTCCCCCATCGTGCTCTTAAGCGGGCCGTCCGGCTCCGGGAAGACCACCACAGCCATGCAAATCCAAGAAGAGCTGGGCCGCCGGGGCATCGGCTGTACCGCTGTGAGCCTGGACCGCTATTTCCTCCCCGTGGATCCCAAGACTGTGCAACGCACCCCCGAGGGGGACATCGACTACGAATCCCCCAAACGCCTGGATATGGAACTCTTAGACGAGCACTTCGCCGCCCTCAACGGGCGCAAGGAGATCCTTATCCCCGCGTTCAATTTCACCCGGCAGATCCGCAATTGGGCAAAGGCCACACCCTTGAAGCTGGAGGACAATGAAGTGGCCATCTTCGAGGGAATTCACGCTCTGAATGATGAGATCGCCGGCCGGCATCCGGAGGCATTTAAGCTCTACGTCAGCGCCCGCTCTAATATTGTGGATAAAGGCGAGGTAGTATTCAAGGGGACCTGGATGCGTCTGGTGCGCCGCATGGTGCGGGACAACAATTTTCGAGGGTTCGACCCCGCCCACACCCTGACCCATTGGGGCTACGTCCGGCAGGGTGAAAAAATGTACATTTCCCCGTTCAAAGACCAAGCCGATTACAAGTTTGACTCCACCCACCCCTATGAGGTGGGTCTGATGAAGCAGTTCGCCCAGCCCCTTTTTGAACATTTGCCCCCCGATGCCGAGCGGGTACGTGAACTGGGGCATATCCGCCCCGCCTTTGATTTGTTCGACCATGTCTCCGAGGAGATTGTCCCCGATACGTCGCTTATGCGGGAGTTTATCGGCGGCGGAATCTATAAATACTAGAGCGTATATGAGAAAGGAATCCAATATGTCACATGAATGTACAGGCTGTGGCGCCGGTTGCGGATCGCAAAAAGCGCAAGAGCCGCAAAAAATGCCCCTCAATCCGTTGAGCCAAGTTAAGACCGTCGTCGCCATAGCCAGCGGCAAAGGCGGCACGGGGAAAAGCCTCGTGACGGCCCTCCTGGCTGCGGAACTCACTCGGCGGGAGAAATCCGTCGCCATTTTAGATGCGGATATTCTAAATCCCTCCATCCCCCAGCTATTATCTATGCAGGGCCGGGCCATTAGGGGCGACCAGGGTCTATATCCCGCCGTCTCCCAGAGTGAGATTAAAGTGATGAGCCTCCAACTCCTCATGGAGAATGAGGGCGACCCCGTCCTCTGGCCGGGGCCTATCACGGCAAAAGCCGCCGAGCAGTTCTGGGCGGATGTCATCTGGGACGAGATTGATATTATGCTCATCGACCTCCCCGCCGGGTCCGGTGACGTACCCCAGACGGTGCTGGAAAATCTACCCCTGTCCGGTGTAATCGTCGTCACGTCCCCCCAGGATATGGCCCGTGCCGCCACCATGCGGGCGGTACAGATGGTTCACGCCCTGGAATCGCCCCTGTTGGGTCTTATTGAAAACTACAGCACGCTCCCCATCGCCGGACAAAATCCCCCACCCCACGACATCCCGGTGCTGGATGAAGTCCCCTTTGACGAGACCCTTGCCGAAATCGCATTTGACGGCCAGTTAGAGGCATTTGCACACCGGTATCTCGCCAATACTGCGGCGTTGATTGAATCATTGTAGTGGCACTTGTAGGGCGCAACGCCCCCGGTGCGCCCTACAGTGTACAGATGACCGCCCAGTGTGCGGTTCCCACACAGAAAGGAGCCCTCTATGTCAACATCTCTCTCGTATTACTTCTCCCATCAGAACACATTCCCATTCCCCGGCTGGTTTGACGATCTGTCCACCCCGGCGGGAATCTTGGAAAAGGCCACATCCTTTCTCCAGGAGACCCTGGTCAAACCGGACGTAAAAGAAAACCACGCCACGATGAAAGGGGCCGCCCCCCATCTCTACGGCAATTACTACATTGGTGAGGGGACGGTAATCTACAACGACGTGACCATCATCGGCCCGGTGTACATCGGCAAACATGTGGAGATTATGCCCGGTGCCGTCATCCGGCCGGGGACGATTATCAGCGACAAGTGCAGCGTAGGCCACAGCAGTGAGATCAAGCACAGTGTTCTCTTCGGCGGCGCAAAAGTGGCCAGTTTGGCCTTCGTGGGGGATTCCGTCCTGGGCAAAAGCGCCCGGATCGGCTCCGGTGTCATCACGGCCAACCGGAAGTTTGACCAATCCCGTGCCGCCATTAAGATCGACGGCGAAAAAATCGACCTGGGGACGGATTTCTTCGGATGCGTCATTGGTGACTACACCCGCCTGGGCGCCAACTGCGTCACCCAACCGGGCACCCATATCGGCCCACACACTTGGATCTTCCCCATGATCGGCGTCCGTGGGTTCATCCCCCGGGAAAAACGGGTGTTTGCCGAGCAGAAGCTGGTAATGACAGACAATGAAATCGTGGAGTTGAAGCCGTAGGGTTGCGCGACTGCGCACAACCCACAGACAAAAACGCACAAGGATTTTACTTTGTGCGTTTTCTAATTCGCTTTTAATCCACGTTACATAGCATTCTAAATTTGGGGTGTTATCCTGGCCGCATTACATCAGTTACAGGGAGTGAATCAATGATTATCCAAGTAGAACACCTGCACAAATCCTACGGCGATATACACGCCGTGCGGGACATTAGCTTCACCGTCGGCGAGGGAGAGCTTTTTTCCTTTTTAGGCGTAAACGGGGCCGGGAAATCGACTACCATCGGGGTGCTGACCACGCTTCTGGTAAAGAGCGCCGGCACGGCCCTGGTGGGCGGCTTCGATGTGGACAGAGACCCGGAGCGCGTCCGGAATCTCATCGGAATTGTCTTCCAGGAGAGTGTACTGGACAAACTGATGACCCCAGAGGAGAACCTGTCAGTCCGGGCCAGTCTGTACGGCTTAGACGGCACCGCACGCAAACAGGCGGTGGAGCGGGCGATTGCGCTCACGGATAGCGCTGAGTTTGCAAAACGGCCCTACGGCAAACTCTCCGGCGGGCAGCGGCGGCGGACGGATATCGCCCGCGCACTGGTTCACACGCCCAGACTTCTATTTCTCGACGAGCCCACGACGGGTCTAGACCCCAAGACCCGCAGGGATATCTGGACCCTAATTCGCACCCTGCAAAAAGACACGGGCATGACCGTGTTTCTCACCACCCACTACATGGAAGAGGCCGCACAGAGCGATAACATTGTCGTGATCCACAAGGGCGAGATCAAAGCCCAGGGTACGCCTGTGGAGCTGAAAATGCGCCACTGCTCCGATATGCTGAAAATGACCCTGACAGACGGCACATACATGGAAGAAAAATTAAATAATACCGTGGATGCCTTAGCCGTAATCGAGCAGTACAGAGACCGCTTGGCCAATGTAGAGATCGTAAACGGTACTTTGGACGATGTATTCTTAAACTTGACGGAGGGTTTGAACGATGTTGATTAAACGAAATGTACTGCTCTTCTTCCGGGACAAAGCCAGCGTATTCTTCTCCCTCCTGGGTGCGCTTTTGATCCTGATGCTATACGTGCTATTCCTCGGCGATATGTTAGAAGCGGGCCTCCGGGCTGGGCTGGGCTTTGACTCCCCCTACATCCGCCCGGCCATGGCGAGTATTATCCTCGCCGGTATGGTGGCGGTGACCAGCGTGACCAGTTGCACCGGTGCAATGGAGACAAGAGTGAACGATCGAGAAGGGGCCGGACGGGATTTCCTCACAAGCCCCATCTCCAGAGGAAAACTCACCCGGAGCTATATGCTGGGCTCCGCTGTCATCGGGCTCATTATGACGCTCCTCATCCTCGGGTTGTCCCTGATCTATATCGCAGCCATCGGCGGCGGCGTGCCGGGGCTTATAGACTGGGCGCTCCTGGCGGTCACGGTGGTGCTCTGCGTACTCTGTGCAAACGCCATGATGTTCTTTCTCACGGCATTCGTAAAAACCGCCGCCGCATTTGCCTCTTTGAGTGCGGTAATCGGGGCCTTGATCGGCTTCATCATGGGCATCTATATCCCCATCGGCACCCTGCCGGATGCGGTCCAGTGGGTGGTGCGGCTGTTCCCCATGAGCCACGCCGCCAGCATGTTCCGGCAGATTCTGAGCGACGCCCCCCTCCAGACCCTGTTTGCGGGCGCACCGCCCGAAGTTCTGGGAGAGTTTCAGGAGCTATACGGCATCGTATTCCACTATGGCGACTTCGTCAGCAGCTTCTGGTTCTCAGCGGCCTTTCTGGTGGTCACAACTGTGGTATTTTACACATTGAGCGTGGTGGTAATGCGCCGCCAGCGGGGATAGATTGAATAAACGGCCCTTGTCTGGCAACGCCAAACAGGGCCATTTTTCTGGGATTATATGGTTGACAAGTTGTTCTGCGCACGCTACAATGCAACTAGGCGTTGCCAGACACGGTATGCGGTTAGCCGATATCCTCCGGAAGGAGGTGAGGCCATTGTCAGTATTTGAAGCGATAACGTTAATGCTCGCATCTGCGGTGTTGATGCTAAAGCTGATTGCGTACATCGACAAAAGAAAATAACCGCCCAGCCCTCGAAAGCGTGCGGTTATTTTCTTAAATCGCAATTTTTCATAGGCTAACCGTTTACCGGCAACGCCTATTTATATTTACAGTATAACCCTTACCACAAGATTTGTCAATTCCTATCTGGGCAAGCAATCTTCTATTTTCCGTTCTACACTTCTGGGCCTCTCGCCCGCATAGTCAAATATGCGTTGATAAACCCGTCCAAATCTCCGTCCATGACGGCGCCGATGTTGCCGTTTTCAAAGTTCGTCCGGTGATCTTTCGCCAGAGTGTAGGGCATGAACACGTAGCTACGGATCTGGCTACCCCACTCGATGGCCCGCTGTTCGCCCTTGATGTCGTCGATTTTATCCAAGTGTTCCCGCTCTTTGATTTCAATCAATCGGCTGCGGAGCATCCGCATGGCGGTGTCCCGGTTTTGGTGCTGGCTCCGCTCCACTTGGCAGGCAACCACCACCCCTGTGGGGATATGGGTGATCCGGATGGCGCTCTCCGTCTTGTTGACGTGCTGCCCCCCGGCCCCGGAGGAGCGATAGGTGTCCACCCGCAGATCTTCCGGGCGGATATCCACTTCCATTGTGTCGTCCAGATCGGGCATAACCTCCACGGCGGCGAAGGACGTGTGGCGGCGGCCCGATGCGTCAAAGGGGCTGATCCGCACCAGCCGGTGGATGCCGCTTTCGCTCTTCAGATATCCGTAGGCGTTCTCTCCCGCAATGGAGATGGTGGCGCTCTTGATGCCCGCCTCCTCTCCGTCCTGGTAGTCCAGGAGTTGCACGGCGAATCCGCGGCGCTCCGCCCAGCGGGTGTACATGCGGTAGAGCATCTGGGCCCAGTCCTGGGCCTCTACCCCACCGGCCCCGGCGTGGAACGAGAGGATGGCGCTCTGGCTGTCGTATTCGCCGGAGAGGAGCGTGGAGAGCCGCATGGTCTCCAACGCCTGTTCCACGGCGGCGTATTCCATGGAGAGTTCAGAGAGCAGGCTCTCGTCCTTTTCCTCAATTGCCATCTCGCAGAGGATAGAGAGATCTGCCCAGCGGCCATGGAGCCGATCATAACTCTCATATTTCTGTTTGAGCTGCTTGATCCGCTGTAAGACCTTTTGGGAATTTTGGACATCGTCCCAAAATCCGGCGGCGGCGCTGTCGGCCTCCAGCTGGGCCGCCTCTGACCGGGCTTCTTGGAGATGCAAAGCCTGACCCAGATTCAAAAGACCGGGTTCCAGAGCGGCGATTTTCAATTTGTATGCGTCAAATTCTAACATGCGCCCTACGCCTCTCTGTCCCTTACATAGATATGCTTGATGTTCACGTCCCCCGTCTGCCGCACATCAATCTCGAACCGGGGCAGGGATTTGAGCAGGGGGGTCAGCTTGGAGAACCCGAAATGTCTGGGATCAAAGTCCGGCTGCTTTTTGAGGAGCAGATTGCCCAGCTCTCCCAAGTAGGCGTAGCCGTCGTCGTCGGCGATGTCGGCAATGGAGTCGGCAATGAATTGGATGGAATCTGGGTCTACCCGGGATGCGCCCTGGGGCTCTGTCCGCTTGGTCTTTTCAGATGCCTTTGTCTGCGGTTTGCCAGAGGGTTTCTCCTGGGTTCTTGTCCGAAACCGCTCCTGGACACGCTCTTCGGCCCGCTCTTCATCCTCCTGCTGGCGCTGATGATCTCGGATGACTTCGATGTAGATGAACTTATCACACGCCACGATAAACGGGCTGGGCGTCTTCCGCTCCCCGATCCCGATGACCTTCTGCCCAGCCTCCCGCAGGCGGATGGCCAGACGGGTGAAGTCGCTATCACTGGACAAAATCACGAATCCGTCGGTCTTGCCGCTGTAGAGGATATCCATGGCGTCAATGATCATGGCGGAGTCCGTAGAATTCTTCCCGGAGGTATAGCCGTACTGCTGGATCGGCGTGATGGCGTGCTCTAAAAGCGGACCCTTCCACCCGCTGACATTGGGGCTGGTCCAGTCGCCGTAAATCCGTTTAATTGTAGGCGTGCCGTAGATGGCGATCTCCTCCATCACGCCCTTGATGCTGCTATGGGGAATATTGTCTGCGTCGATTAATACCGCTAGGTGCAGATTGTTTAAGTCCATTGCTGTCCCGATCAAAATACGTCCTCCCCTCGGTTTTGTGTCATCCCAGTGTAGCACACTTCCCCTGTCAAAACAAGAAAAACAAAACGGGCGAAACTGTGAAAACCGGAAAATATTTTTTGCACAATTTTGATCCGATCTATGATATACTATGAACAGAGTATTTTGCGCAGCGGACGTTGTGTTCCGACTGTAGCAGTTGCGGAAAGGAGGGATACTATGAACCCAATTATCTTCTGGGCGGTTCTTCTCGTCATATTTCTCGTGTTGGAGGCCACTACAGCAGGGCTCACGTCTATCTGGTTCGCCCTGGGGGCTGTCGGCGCGCTCATCAGCGCTGCCATTGCGCCGGAGGGGCCGATCTGGCTCCGAGTTCTGATCTTTGTGGTCATTTCCGGTCTCGCCCTGTGGCTCACCCGGCCTTTTGTCCGGAAGCATCTCAATGTCAAGCGCACGGCTACAAACGCCAACCGGGTACTGGAGATGACAGGCGTCGTCCGGGAGGACATCGACAATCTGGCGGGCAAAGGCGTCGTATTTGTGGGCGGCAAGTTGTGGACGGCCCGCGCCGAAGACAATCAGCCCATCCCGGCGGATACCCCGGTGGAGATTCTCCGGATTGAGGGCGTGAAGCTCATCGTCCGTCCCGTTGAGACGGCAGAACCTGTACCTGCGTCTCCAGAGGCAGAAAAGCCCGAACCCGTGACCGCGTCTGCCACGGCGGACACAAACACATAACACATTGAATTGAAGGAGGACACAACATGCTAGGCTATATTATTATGGGATTGTTCTTGCTTGCGTTTATCATTTTTATCGCAAACATCCGCATCGTGCAACAGTCGAGGGCCTATGTCATCGAACGGCTGGGTGCCTACAACAAGACTTGGGGGACAGGACTCAAATGGAAGATCCCCTTCGCCGACAGAGTTGCCAGGGTCGTCTCACTCAAAGAGCAAGTCGTGGACTTCCCGCCCCAGCCCGTTATCACGAGAGATAACGTCTCCATGCAGATTGACACGGTGATCTATTTTGAGATCACAGACCCTAAGCTCTATACGTACGGCGTGGAGAACCCCTTGACCGCCATCGAAAACCTGACCGCCACAACCCTGCGTAACATCATTGGTGAGATGGAACTGGATCAGACCCTGACCAGCCGCGACGTCATCAACGCCAAGATGCGGGCCATCCTGGACGAGGCCACAGACCCCTGGGGGATCAAGGTCAATCGCGTGGAACTCCGGAACATCCTGCCGCCCCGTGATATCCAAGAGGCCATGGAGAAGCAGATGCGGGCCGAGCGTGAGCGCCGCCAGAGCATCCTCCGGGCAGAGGGTGAGAAGAAGAGCGCCATCCTGGTGGCCGAAGGTGAAAAAGAGGCCGCCATCCTCCGGGCCGACGCACAAAAGCAGGCCGCCATCCTCCAAGCGGAAGGTGAGGCGAAAGCCATCTTGGCCGTACAGTCCGCCACTGCAGAGGGGATCCGCATGATTAATGAGTCCAACCCCTGCAGCGCCGTAATTCAGATCAAAGCCTTAGAGGCTTTCTCCGCCGCCGCTAACGGCCGTGCGACGAAGATCATTATTCCCTCCGAGATCCAAGGTCTGGCGGGCCTCGCCGCCGGGATCAAAGAGATCATGACCGACCCGGAACGGCCGCCCGCCGCCAAAGAGAAATAAAAAAATCTCTTGTAGAAAATGAGAACCACCACTTCAAGTGGTGGTTCTCATTTTTAAGTAGTAATGAGGACTATTTGTACAACGGCCCATAGGTCGCACAGGCGCGATAATCGGCGCCTTCTTTGTCGGCAGTGCCGAACGCAGACCAGGCGTGGGGGCGGAAGATCCGTTCATCGCATACGTTGTGCAGAGCCACGGGGATCCGCAACATGGAGGCCAGTGTGATGAGATCCGCGCCGCGGTGGCCGTAGCAGAATGCCCCGTGGTTGGAACCCCAGTTTGCCATGACGCTGTACACGTCGGTGAACGCACCTTCGCCGGTGACAATGGGCGCAAACCAGGTGGAGGGCCAAGTGGGGTTGGTGCGGTCTAACAGGGTCTTATTGACGTCGGCGGGCAGGTCAACCGTGTACCCCTCGGCAATTTGCAGGGTCGGTCCCAGGCCGTCGATTAAATTCACGCGCACCATAGTGACAGGCATGACACCCTCGGTCTCAAACTTGGAGGAGAACCCGCCGCCCCGGAAATAGCCGGTCTCCGCCGGACACCACTGTGTTTTCTCCAAGCAGCCTTTGATGTCTTCATCTGTCATGTCCCACCAGGACTTGATCACGCTCTCGCCGCCGAGATCCTTGGCGCCGCCGCTGCCGTCCAGGGCTGCGGCCCCGGAGTTAATCAGATGGATAAATCCGTCTTTTGCCTTGCCCTCCGGCTTCCAGCCCGTGACCCGTTCCACCGCCTCCGGACTCCAATACGTCCGCACGTCGGCGAAGATGGAGGTGGCACCGTCCATCAGGTGGGTAAACAGCATGGACAGGCCGTTTAGGCCGTCGTTTTCTGTGGCTACAATGGTGGGCTGTCGCTTGCCGTTCCAGTCAAAGCTGGAGCTGAGGATTGCCTCCATGAAATCGCCGTTTGGCAAGTGGTCGGTCCACTGCCGCTGGCCTTGGAACCCGCCCAGGAGCCCGTTGCGCCCCAGGGCCTCTTCGTGGAAGCCCAGCTCGCCCAGTTTCGGGTTGCCCAGCAAAATATCTTTACAGATCAGGGTCATCTTGACCACAAACTCCCACTGTTCCGCTTTCTCTTCGGGACGAAACTGTTTGTCGCCGGTGTTGACGTCAAAGCCCTCTTTACAGTTTGCTTTTGTCCACGCCAGGGCCTTCTGGAACGCGTCGGGATCGAAGATATCCCGATCGATCCGGCGCACGATTTCGCTCATATCCACCCACTCGGCCCGCATCCCCAAGTATTTCTGGAAGAAGTGGGGATCCAAGAACGAGCCCATGATGCCCATAGAGACGCCGCCGATGCCCACATAGGCCTTGTTTCTCATCTGCCCCACGGCGATGGCGGCCTTGGCAAAGCGCAAGAGTTTTTCCCGCACATCCGACGGCACTTGGGTGTTGCCTATATCCTGCACATCCCGGCCATAGATAGCATACGCCGGCAGGCCCCGCTGGGCGTGGGCCGCCATGACCGCCGCTAAATATACGGCACCGGGCCGCTCGGTCCCGTTAAAGCCCCAGACCGCCTTTACTGTGTTAGGGCTCAAGTCCATAGTCTCGCTACCGTAGCACCAGCACGGGGTCACGGTCAGCGTACCGATTACGTTCTCTCTGGCAAACTGTTCTGCGCAGGCGCCGGCCTCGGCACCGCCGCCGATGGTGGAGTTTGCGATTACGCACTGAACCGGGGTTCCGTCGGCGTAGCGCAGGTTCTCGCTAATCAGCGTTGCCGCGGCTTTGGCCATATTCATGGTCTGTACTTCCAGACCCTCCCGTACGCCGCCCCAGCGGCCGTCAATGGTGGGTCGAATCCCGATTTTTGGATAGGTCATCTGCCTCTCTCCTTACTCGTTTTATTTTCTGTTCTCCCCGCACAGGCGAGGAAAATAAATTTCTTACTCAATGACGCCCTTTTTCAGGATCACGTTTGCATATAGGGCGCTCTCACCTGTGGCAACAACGGCGTAGGCCTTCTTTGTCCGCTCGTAGAACTCGAATCGCTCCACATATTCAATGCCATTATTGACGGGTTCGTGCGTTTGGATAATCTTCTTGTAGGTGGCCCAGATGGGGGGCGTTGCATCACCGGAGCCGACAACCACTTCCATCAGTGCCACGGGTTGCGCCACAAACCGGTCTAAGGGGAACAGGCCGAGGATTGCGTCTAATAAACGCGGCACGTCGTGGCCGTCACACCGGATCAAGCGTTGGGCCATTGAGGCGCCGGGAAAGTTGCCGTCGCCGATGACAAGTTCATCCCCGTGTCCCATTTCCATGAGGATTTTTAGAAGTTCCGGCGAGAGAATGGAGGGAATCCCTTTTAGCATAGCACAGTCAACTCCTTATATTGCGATATTTGGAATTGTTATCTTTCAAGCTGCTTTCTGTATTTCCCCCGCCGAAAGCGGGAGAAATACGCCCTGATGCTTGATCGAACAAGTGGGATGGCGTCCACCACCATCCCACTGATCCAGCTAATATGTTGGTGTGTTTCCCCCCCGCCAGAGGCGGGGAGAAACACAGAAAACAGACCGAATTAATCGTAGAGCAAAATTGCAATATCAGGATTGTGCATGTTGTCTGCATTCCACCACTGTGCGCCGGTGTCCACATCGCCGACGGATTCGCCACGGGCTGCACGGACTGCCAGGGATACGGCTTGGTAGCCGATCTGGAACGGATCCTGGGTGACGGAACCAAACATGATGCCCTGCTCGACAGCGCCTTTTTGCATGGAACCTGCATCAAAGCCCACGAGGACGACGCCCTCGGGAACTGCGGTGCCTGCGACGATAGTGGACAAGAGACCTACGACAGCGCCCTCGTTGGAGCAGAATACGCCGACGAGATTGTTGGGCGAGTTCAGGATGCCGTGGGCCGCACTGGTCATGTCAACGATGTCAGGCGTTGCGCCCACAACGACTTGGATCCGCACAGCGGCGTCTTCGTCGCCGGTGTTGATTGCGGCAAAGCCGCCGATGATCGCTACGCTGTCATTCACATCGCTTGCAAGGGCCAGCATTCTCTCAGCAAAGCCGCGGGTACGGCCGGTGATGGACTCAGAGGTGACGTCCTGGGAGAGGATCGCAATGGTAACCGGGCTGGCGGGAGTCGCCTCCGAAATTGCGTCCACGATCTCCGGGAACATGTTATCGGCACCGACAGCGCCTGCTGCGACGTTATCTGTGGCAGCGGTGGCCAGAACCTGGCCGGCAGGTGCTTCCGGCACACCGGAGTCAAAGCCGATGACGGGAATGCCACGGTCAAACGCATCTTGCAGTTCGGCCAGTGCCGCTGCGGTATCCAGGGCCGCAAATGCAAGGGCATCCGGCTCTCTGGCCAGTGCCGCACGGAGCATGTCGAGTTGGGGGCCGATGTCCGCTTCGCTCTCCGGGCCGTCGAAGGAGACCCGTACGCCATAGTCTTCACCGGCGGCTAAGGCACCGGCATACACTGCCTGCCAGAACTGGTGCTGGAAGCCTTTGGAGATCACGGCCACATAGGAGGGGCCTTCGTCTACCGGGTCTGGATCCGGTTCTGGTGCGGGGGTGGCCTCCGGGGCCGGGGGCGCTTCCGGGGCGGGGGCGGCCTCTGGGGTGCCATTGCCACAGGCTGCGAGAGTTGCAATCAACATGACTGCCAGGAGTAGCGCAATTAGTTTTTTCATCTTCTTCACGTTTCCTTTCTTATGCTGTTTTTTGGACAACTTGCTTTTCTTTCTTTACCTGGTTCGCTCGTTTCGTACGTTGTATATCTAACCAGACCGCCGCAATTACGACAACCCCGGTAAAGAAGTTTTGATAAGGCGCAGGCAAACCGATAGACATGAGTCCTGTGCGCAGAACACTCATAATAAACACGCCGATGATCGTACCGGACAAAGAACCTATACCGCCTGCCAGAGAGGTACCCCCGATGACGACGGCGGCTATGGCCTGGAGTTCATTCCCCTGTCCCTGGCCGGGGATAATGGCGGTATAGGCGGCGGCGAAGAAAATGGCGGCCACGCCTGCGAAAAAACCGCTGATGACATAGATCATACATTTCCAGCTAGAGGCGTTGACGCCGGAGAGGCGCACGGCCTCTTCGTTGCTGCCGATGGCATAGGTGTAACGGCCCAGCTTTGTCTTATTGAGCAATATCATAGCCAGTATGAAGATGACAAGCAACCACACGGCCCCCGTGGGGAAATTCCCTTCCCGCAGGAAGACGCGGCCAAACCAGGCGTCCGCCTCTAGCAGAGAGGGGTAAGATTGGGTCCGGGTGTTTGTGAGAATGGATCCCAAGCCCATGGCGATCATCATAGTACCCAGAGTAGAAATAAAGGGCGGGAGGCCAAGTTTTGTGACCATCAGTCCGTTGAATAATCCAAAGGTAGTGCCGATTAATACAACGATAATCAAACAGAGCCACAGGGGCAGGTCAAATTGTCGATAGAGCAAACCTCCCACAACTGCCGAACACATCATAACAGTGCCGATGGAGAGGTCAATTCCGCCGGAGAGGATGACAAAGGTCACGCCAATGGCTAAAAAGCCGACAAAATAAGACTGGGCCAGAATATTTAAGTGCGTACTTGTGGACACAAAGTTCTGACCAAAAATGGCGAAAAACACATACAGGATGACAAGTGCCCCCAAGGCCAAAAATTTTTGCGGTTGAATCCTTTTGATGATATCTGTCATTCTCTATTCTCCTCCTATGGCTGATGCGCGGCTCAAGCTGGAATTCTGGGTTGCCAGGGTCATAAGGGCATGCTGATCCGCCTCTTCAATGGATACGGTTCCCGTGTGAGCCCCCTCGCACATGACAAAAATCCGGTCGCTCATACGCAGAAGTTCCGGGAGTTCGGAGGAAATCATAATGATGGACTTCCCACTTTGGGCCAAGGCGTTCATGAGCTTGTAAATCTCGCTCTTTGCGCCCACGTCAATGCCGCGGGTGGGCTCGTCAAAGATTAAAATATCGCAGTTTCGGATCAGCCATTTGGAGATGACCACTTTCTGCTGGTTGCCGCCGGAGAGGTTTTTCACCAACTGGTCAATAGAGGGGGTCCGGACGTCGACTTTTTCCACATGCGCCTGGGTGACGGAGCGGACTTTTTTCGCATCAATAAACAGCCATTTTACATGCTGGTCTAGGCTGGCCATAACGGCGTTGCTGGAGACGCTCATGCCGGTGGCGAGGCCAAATCGCTTCCTGTCCTCCGACAGATAGCCGATACCGTGTTTCACCGCGTCATGGGGAGACTTGATATCCACTTGTTCGCCGTTTACGTAGATGTCACCGGAAGAGCGCTTGTCGGCGCCAAAAATCAGCCGGGCGACTTCCGTTCTCCCTGCTCCCATGAGCCCGGCAAACCCTAAAATCTCCCCTTTTTGCAACGTAAAGGAGATGTCCGTCACATCTTTGGAGTTTAAGTTTTCCACCCGCAACACGATCGGTGCTTCGGGGGATACGGTGCTACTCTGTTTCGGCTCTTCATACGTGACGCGGCCGATCATCATCTGGATAATCTCCTGGATTTCCACGTCTTTCGTATCTCTGGTCCCCACAAATTCACCGTCCCGCAAAACGGTAACCCGGTCAGTGATCCGGCGGATTTCGTCCATGCGGTGGGAGATATAGATGATGCCGACGCCCTTTTCCCGGAGTTCAGCGATGATCTGAAACAGGGTGTCGATCTCTGCGTCTGTCAGGGTGGCAGTGGGCTCGTCGAAGACGATGACTTTGGCGTCGTAGGAGAGGGCCTTTGCGATTTCCACAATCTGCTGTTTGCCCACCGTTAGGTTTTTCACCTTTTCCTGGGGATCTATATGAATATGCATGCGTTTAAACAGCTCGGAAGCTTTTCTGTTGATGCTCTTTTCATCCAGAAAGAAGCCGCTGCTCTCTCTGCCGATGAAGATATTTTGTGCCGCCGTCAAGTGGTTCATGAGATTTAACTCTTGGTGCACAATGGCGATACCCGCATCCTGCGCATCCTTCGGATTTTTGAATTTGACCGTTTCCCCGAAGTAGGTAATTTTGCCTTCATCTGCCTGATAGATGCCGGTGAGGATCTTCATCATGGTGGATTTTCCCGCACCGTTCTCCCCGACGAGAGCGAGCACTTCGCCGCCCCGGAGATTGAGCGAGCACTTTTTCAAGGCGTGAACCCCTTGGAAACGCTTATCAATATCTACCATTTCCAATATGTAGCGACTACTTTCAGACTGCCTCATGGCAAACCTCACCAACCTTTTTGGAACATAAGCGAAACGTTTCGCTTTCGATGATTATAACATTCGACCACGGAAATGTCAATAGCAGACCTTGTTTTTGACATTTTGCATATATTTGAGGTGAAAATTTGTATGATACGTAAAAAACAGATTTTGTCGAATGGGAAAAGAGACATTCATTGACAAAACGTTTTGCGCAAGGTATGATTGAATCGAGCGACGTGCGTTGTCGCAATTTGCGCACGATTACACCGGGAGGAACCCTATGGCCACAATCAAAGACGTCGCCCGGTATACGGGCCTGTCCATTGCGACGATTTCCAAATATTTAAACGGCGGAAATGTCTTAGAAGACAACCGCAGGCGGATTGGAGCGGCCATTGAGCAGCTGGACTACAAAGTCAATCACGCCGCCCGGGCGCTGAAGACCAACAAGACCATGACTGTGGGGGTGCTGCTCCCGTCTCTGTATACACCGTTTTTTGCCCTCATCTGCGCCGATATTGAGCAGTTTCTAAAAGCCCACGGCTATTCCATGATCGTGTGTAGTTACCACGACGACCCGGCGGAGGAGATTCTCAAACTCCGGTTTCTCCAGGGCTTAAATATAGATGGCATCATTGTAGCGCCCACCGGTGTGACCGCAGATGAATTGACGGCGCTCAAAACACCAATCGTGCTCATGGATCGGAGCATCCCCGGTTTAGACAGCGTGGTAACAGACAATATCGCCGCCGTCCACGATGCGGTGGAGGAGTTAATTGTCCACGGCCATCGACGCATCGGTATGATTGTCGGCCCCCTTGCGGTCACGACGGCATTTGAGCGCAAGCTGGGCTATGAGCGGGCCTTCGCCGACTACAACCTGACCGTGGACGAAAATCTAATCCGCGTCGGCGGCTACGATATCGCCTCGGGCTACCGGGAGATGCTTGAACTCTTAAACATGGACCCTCCACCCACGGCGGTCATGGCCAGTTCCCACGATATTACCGTAGGCGCCATCATGGCGGCCTATGAGCGGAAGTTGAAAATCCCAGAGGACATCTCCTTTGTGGGCTACGATGAGGAGCAGATCACGAAAGTCTTTGATCCCCCGGTCACCACGGTGCTCCAGCCCATGGAAGAGATCGCCCAGAGCGTCACCGAGCTATTGGTTCGGCGGATGGGCGGAGACGACAACGGACACCCCCAGCTGATCCGGCTGAAAACCACCCTGGTGCGCCATCAGTCCATTGGGACGATTGGGTGAGCACAAGGTTAGTTTGCCTCTATTACCGGGCTATGACGTCTCATTTTCCCCCATAAAACCGGTTGCGCCCGACCCAAGCAATTTGACCCGTCCCCCTGTCTACTTGACAGGAGACGGGTCATTTTTCGTTTGGGTCGGACGTTGCTTTATTCTGGCCGTATTTCTGTAACTGCAAAACTGTCCCGGACAATCTGCCGACCAGCGGTGAAATCGCTGATTTCCCCTGCGGCGATCATCTGGGCCATCAGGTTGCCGATGACCGTGGCCTCCACGGGGCCGGTGTATACGGGCAGTCCGGTGACACGGGCTGTCAAGGCGTTGAGATAGGCGTCCTGGCTGCCGCCGCCCACAATGTTGATGCTGGTAAACGTCCGCCCGGTAATCTCCTCCAACTCCCGCACCGTATCCCCATAGCACTGGGCCAAACTGTAGTAGACACATTGGAGCACCTGACCCAAGGTCTCCGGTACGGCCTGACCCGTCTCCCGGCAGACTGATTTTACCGCCTCCACCATGCTGTCTGGCGCCAAAAAGGCGTCGTGGTTGACGGGGACAATGGCCAAGGGCGTACCACTCTCTGATGCCAGTTTGGCGAGATCCTGGAAGCTGTACTGCTCTCCCGTCTCCTTGCGTACGGATTGGAGCATCCATAGGCCCATAATATTTTTCAAATACCGGAACCGATAGTTGTATCCGCCCTCATTGGTAAAGTCACTGTCCCTGCCGAAGTCTGTGATAATGGGGGACATGGACTCAATTCCCATGAGGCTCCAGGTGCCGCTGGAGAGATAGACAGACTTATCGTCCACGGCGGGGACCGCCAGATAGGCGCTGGCCGTGTCGTGGGAGGGTGGGAGGACGACTTGACAAGAAAACCCGACTCGCTCCACAATCTCCGGGCGAAGGGTTCCCACGGCGCGCCCCGGCGGGGTCAGATCGCCGAAGAGTCTCTGGGGCAGGCCCAGAAGGTCGATGAGTTCCCGATCCCAGGTCTTGTTCTCGGCGTCCACCAGAGATGTGGTGGTAGCGATTGTGTACTCGTTCACAGCTCGCCCGGTCAGCAGATGGTGGTAATAGTCCGGCGACATGAGCAGACGCCGGGCCCGCTCCAAAAGCCCGGGGTCATCCCGTTTGAGGGCCGTGAGTTGATAGATGGTATTTAAAATCATTTTCTGGGTACCCGTGCGGCGGTAGAGCGCAGGAAAGGACAGAACCTCCTCTACCAGAGCATCTGCCCCCTGAGTGCGGCTGTCCCGGTAGGCCACCGCCTCGCCCAGCCTGTCTCCGACATCGTCTAAGAGGACAAAGTCTACGCCCCAGGTGTCCACGCCGACGCTCACGGGGATTTTTCCAAGTTCTCTGCATCGGCGCATCCCCGCCAGGATGTGGGCGAACAACCCGTCTGCATCCCAGACCAGGGCGCCATTTCGCTCTATGGCCTCATTTTTAAACCGATAGAGTTCCTCTAAGATCAATTTCCCGTCCTGTATATGTCCCAGCATATGTCTGCCGCTGGAGGCGCCCATATCAACCGCCAGATAATATCCCATAGAGAACCGCCCTTTCATCCTTGTTCGTCGTCGTTTCACAATGCCCCGCCACAGGCGGGGCGCTACCTCATTCGTATAAGCACGTTACATCGTATTGCTTACAGGCCTCTCGCCAGGCTTTGCCCGGATCGGCTTCTGTCACCAAAATATCGACCTGTTGTAAGGTGCCGATCTGGACAAAGGCCACATGGCCCAGCTTTGAACTGTCCGCCAGTAAGATGACTTGGCGGGCGCATTCCATCATACTCTTTTTGATTTGGGTGCTGGGATCGGTGGAGTTGGTAAAGCCCCTGACAATATCCAAGCCCTTGCAGGAGATGATGGCACGATCCACGTAGTAGTTGCGTACTGTCTCCTCAGCCCGATAGCCGGTGAGCCCGCAGCCGTCCTCCTCCAATGTGCCGCCGGTGGATATGGCTTGGATTCCACGCACCCCCGCCAGCACATTCAAAATGTCAATGGAGTTTGTGATCACTGTTAGGCGCTTCTTTTTTGCGGCAAGAGACTTGGCCGCATAGAGGGCGGTGGAACTGTCATCTAACAGCAGGTGATCTCCGTCTTGGATCAAGGCGCTGACAATCTGGGCCATTTTCGTCTTGGCCGGGGCGTTTTTTCGCCGTCTCAGACTGTTGGGCAGTTCAATTTTCCCGCTGTTGCAGCTCACCGCCCCGCCGTAGGAGCGCTGGACATAGCCCGCCTGCTCCAGCCGCTCTAAGTCACGGCGGA
This sequence comes from Oscillospiraceae bacterium, assembly GCA_009780435.1. GTDB lineage: Bacteria > Bacillota > Clostridia > Oscillospirales > Oscillospiraceae > WRAB01. Next base: position 41,451 of record WRAB01000007.1, read on the forward strand.
TCGTCTCCTCTGTGACGTTGTAGTGGACAGCCAGTTCGCTGACCAATACCCGGGGCTGGAGTTGGAGTTGCTCTACAATCTGATTTCTCCGCTCAACGGCTAGCATAGCGTGTCTTTGGGCGCCAGTTGGGCCAGCAAAAACGCCTCCGCCTCCGGGTTCCAGAGGCCTCCGGTTTTTTCTGTCAACTCGTGGAGTGTCTTGAATAGGGGATCCGTCTCACCCTTTTGGGCGAAGTCAGAAATCGCAGTAAGGGGCATTTCAATGTGATTGTAGATGAGCTTCTTGCCGCCGGGAATCTCCGGCAGACGCAGGGTGGCATCTATTACCGCATCTAAGCCGCCGATGTGGGTGACCAGGATGGCGGGATTTAAACGCCCGCTGCCGATCATGTCCAGGGCCTCCGTCAAGTCTGCCGTATTGCCGGCGCAGGTGCCCACAATGTGGGTGCTGGCGTAATGGACATTGTAAAAGTTGAGTCGGGCGGCGAATTTGGGGTCCGGGGGGCCTGCGAAAAAGTTGAGACAGCCGTCGTGGCCCAAAATCTGATCCGCCTGTTCCACTAGGGCCGCCACCGGGGCAAATACCAGCACGTCATCATAGCCGGTACCGCCGTTTAACTCCAGCAGAGCCGCCACCGGGTCTGGGACAGACGCCGTGTTGAGATAGGTCAGAGTGATCCCGTGTTTTTTCGCCTCTTCTGCGGACAGGAGCTTTGCGGCCCGCTCTAAGCGGGCGTTGTCAATATCTGTGACCACCAGGGTCTTTGGCCTGCGGTCACAATGGAGGATGTAGTCAATGGCGGCCAGGCCCATGGGGCCGACCCCGGCCAAGATGGCCATGCTCCCGCCTTCCTTGATTCCCATCTGGTGTTCATAGGAGCCGGGGGTGGTGTGATACATGGCGTGGAACGTGCCGATGACACAACTCAACGGTTCCGACAGGGCGCCGCCGAAGAAATCATCTCCCTCATAGGTCAGCAGACAGCCCATCTCCATCACCTGGTTGGGGATGATTACATAGGTGGCGTTGCCGCCGATGTGGGGGAAAGAGTAGCCCGGCGCCTCCAGGCCGCCCTTATAGTTCAGTGCGGGCTGGATGGCAAATTTCTCGCCGGGAGAGAACTGGCCCCGCCATGTCTCGCCTACTTCCAAGATCTCACCGCAGAACTCGTGTCCGATGATAATGGGATTTTCTGCAATATCCGCCGGCACACGCTTGTGATCCGCCCCCTGGATCACCGCCTTGTAGGAGGACATACAGAGGCTGTCAGTGACCACGCGGGCCAAAATTTCGTCGTGTTTGATGGGAGGGAGGACAAATTCCTCCAGGCGAATGTCTTTTTTTCCATAGAGCCGGACAGCTTTTGTATTCATAGTATTACCCTTTCCCGTTCAATGAGATTCCATGTGGCGTCCACCAGATGAGAAAACCTTGGATCTTCTAGTTTTTCACAGATAAAACTTTGGCCGGGGGAGTTGATGTCCTCCCCGGAGATTTCCACCATGTCATATTGGGCGCAAAGGGCCTGCAGACGGGCAATCTGGGCGTCCGTGTTGCGAGATGGCATATAGGTGACCCCGCGGATACCCTCCGTTTTAAGCATAGCAAAGAGTTCGTCTAAAAAACAGTCCTCAAACTGCTGTGTCCGCTTGTCGCCGGTGACCGACTCCCCTACGTCTCCCAGATAGGGATAGCAGAGGATGGCCCCCGCCTGTTCCGAGAGGGCTACCAGCTCATGCAGGGTCAAGCACTCATCCGTGGCCGGAATATAGAATTTTTCTACCAGTTGGGCTTTTAAAATACCCAGGAGATCGTAAGGCAAATCGCTACCCCTGGCCGAAAGCTTCTCCCTCTGGCTGTCGGTGAGGGGGATGGAGAGCCGCTCTAAGGCCGCTGCTATACCCTCTGATCCGAATGCCTTTAGAAGTTTGCCCGCCAGCGCCCAGAGCAGATGCCGCTCTGTCACGGCACCCCCTACATGATATTGAGACAGAGGCAGGACGTCTGCGTCAAAGTCCAATGTGACGCCCAAGGGGGTTACCAGGGTATTGAGTCTCTGGGTCATAGCTCGATTTCGTATATTGCGGTGCTCCCGCAGGGGCGCGAACACCTCCTGCAAAAAGTCGTATTTGTCCGGCATGACGCTGTGGATCGCCATATAGGCGATACCCGCCTGATCCGGATTGTTAAAGCGTCTGCCGGCAAGGGCCGTCTTGCCCATGTCCGCCCGGCACTCCATGCCGCAGGTGACGGCGATGCCAGCGATCTCCCCCGCCCGGCGAAATTCCGTAGCGCCGCCGATAGAATCGTGGTCCATAATCCCCGCCGTGTTGAGGCCCGCCGCTCTGGCGAAATAGACCGCCGCAGTGGGAGAGTAGGGCGAGAAGGAATAAGTCGTGTGGATGTGGTTATTGGCAAACTGTGGTCGCACCACAGGCGGTTCGGCCTCCGATGCTAAAAGCTTTGTCAAATGATCCAGCCGCTCCTCGGCGGAGGGCGCTGAAAGCAGGTGCAACCGTTCTGATTTTGTCATGTGCGCCTCCTAGTTGAGCATGAGTTGCCCGCCGGTGACGGGGATGGCCTGGCCCGTTTCGTAGCACTGATCTACACAGTAGAATACGGCTTTTGCCACATCCTCCGGCAGACACCCTCGCTGGATGAGGCCTTTTTCCAGATAACTCTGCTTCACATCTGCAAGGGTCTTCGCCCCCGGCACCTTGCCCGCTTTGAGATATTGGACAAAGAGTCCGTTTTCCGGGTCAGACCACAGGGGGCCGTCGTAGTAATTGCCGGGACAGATGGCGTTGACTTTGATTCGATCAGGCGCCAGTTCCAGGGCAAAACTTTGGGTGAGACCAATGCCGCCAAACTTCCCGCCGGCATAGGCGAAATTGGCTTTGGAACCCGCAAGGCCCGACTTGGAGTTGATTTGGACGATGTCATACCACCGGCTGTCCTCCGCCTGGGATTGTGCTCTCATAATTTGCGACACCGCCTGGACACAGAGGAAATATCCCGTGTAGTTCACCCGGGTGACGAAGTCAAAGTCCTGGGGAGTCATCTCCTCTATACTGCCGGCTTTCAATACCCCGGCGTTGGAGAGGAAGAGGTCAATCCCCCCCATGAACGCCACCGATTGGGCGACCATGGCCGTGACACTCTCCGGATCGGACACATCGACTTGGATCGCCCACGCCCTGTCTCCCAGCGCCTGCGACTCCTTTTTCGCCTGTTCCAGATTTAAATCTGCCAGGACGACACTGGCGCCCTCCCGGTAGAGGGACTGGGCGATGCCCAGCCCAAACCCCTGGGCGCCGCCGGTGATGACGGCCAAGCGGCCACCTAGCCGTCCCGCTGTATTCGGTCTGTTTTGCACATTGTGCGCCGCTGTGATTTTTGCCTGTGCCAAAGTCAATTCTATCACATCCTCGTGTTTTTGCGCCGCCGTTGCGCCGCTTTTTCCCGCCCCAGGCGGGGAATACAGGTAGATTCCTGCAATTGTCTGTGTTTTTCTTTATTATATTCTGTTTGTGTTGGTTTTGCAAGGGGGAATTTATAACGAGAGAGGTTAAAGGCGTTGATACACTGTTTGCGCTGTAGGGGCGCACATTGTGCGCCCGTCAACCGCTACCGCAACAAATTATGTGCGGTATGCTCCCAACATCCGGGCGAACACTGTTCGTCCCTACATTTGAATTCAACGTAATTGTGCCACTCCCGTTACAATCCCAACGCCTCCCCGGCGTGGTAAGAGCTCCTGACCAGCGGAGCCGAGGCCACGAAGGCAAACCCTTTTGCCCGTGCCGCCGCCCCGTATGCCTCAAATTGTGCGGGGGTCACGTAGGACTGTACCGGGTAGTGGGCCTTGGAGGGTGCTAAATACTGGCCGATTGTCAAGAACTCGCACCCCACTTCCAGCAAATCGTCAAAGAGTTGGAGCACCTGTTCCTCCGTCTCTCCGAATCCCAGCATAATCCCGGATTTAGAGCGAACCGCCGGATTTTGCGTTTTGATCTGATGCAAAATCGTGAGGGAGCGCACATAGTCTGCGCCGGGTCGAATCTGAGGATACAGGGCCGCCACGGTCTCCATATTGTGGCTGATGACGTTGGGCGCAGCGGCAATCACCTGTGCAAGAGCACTGGGATTTCCCATAAAATCCGGGATCAGCACTTCTATAGCCGTACCGGGGGTCGTGTTCCGGATCGCTTGAATCACCTGTGCAAACTGCATAGTGCCCCCGTCCGGCAGGTCGTCCCGGGTGACGGAGGTGATGACCACGTATCGGAGTCCCAGCGCCTTGACCGCCTCCGCCACTCGCATCGGCTCCTCCGGGTCTACGGGCGTAGGTTCTGCGTGGCGGACGTTGCAAAACCGACAGTCCCGTGTACAGTTTGCCCCCAGAATCATAATGGTCGCGGTCTTTTGGGAGAAGCACTCTGCATAGTTGGGGCAGTTGGCCTCCTGACAGACGGTATTTAATTGTAAAGATTCCAAAAGTGCCTCCACAGCTGCCTGATTGGGGCTGTGTTTATGTGGGATCCGCAGCCAGTCCGGCTTTTTCAGCATCTGATCCACCCCCTTACTCGAAGATACAGGAGAGCAGTTGCTCCTGTGTGATCTCGCCCAGATAGGGCCGCAGATCGACCCCCGCCAGGACGTCTGCTATGGCCCCCCGGCAAAAGGATTTGCCCGTAAACATCTGCTCTAAGCCGCAGATGGGGGCAGTCGCCAAAAAGTCCCCGCAGATGGAGCAGGCGGTGATCTCGCCCCGGATCACGTCCAGGAATGCCTCTACTTTTCCGGCGGGAAAGCGCTTGCTGCTGGAAATGGAAAACTGGGGATCACGTCCAAAGGTCCACGCCGGGTTTGCGTATTTCTCCCGGCAGATATCGTCTATTTTTGTCAAGTCCGTATCCGTCAGGGTGTATGTCTGCATCTCCCACTCCTGGGCGAGTGCTTCTGACAGCAATGTCCAAAACTCTGCTGTGGACACAGGCGTCGCCATATGCTCCCGCAGATTTGTCACCCGGCTGCGGACGGAGCGGATGGCTTTTGATCGGATTTTTTCATCGTCCACTTGGAGCACCCCCGCCAGCATGTCCAAATCTGCGTCGTATAGGAGTGACCCGTGGGTACACACCCGTCCATTGCGGGTATATTGAGCCAGGCCGGAGACCTTTTTTCCGGCTACCAGAATATCATTTCGCCCCTCTAATTGGGCGGGGATGCCCAGTTTATTTAAGGCCCTAACAATAGGCCCTGCCACTGTCTCACGCAGAATTTCCTGTACGTCTCCCGCTGTCTGGGGCAGGATGAGGGTATATAACAGTGTGCCGAGATCTGTATAAATCGTCCCGCCGCCGCTCTGCCGCCGGACGATCTGGATCTGTTCTTTCTTTGCATAACTGCAGTCAATCTCTGCGGCGGCAACTTGATTGGCCCCCAGCATGGCGCATTGATCCGCCTGCCAGATCATAAAAAGGGGCTGATCCAGGGGGAAGTGCTCCAAGAAATAGGTCTCCACAGAGAAATGAAATGCGGCGTCCTGGCTATTTGGCGTCACGTATAGCAATGGGGGTTTCCTCCTGTTGAGATGGAGTGTTGTTGTTAAAGCATAATCAAGCTCTGGTCAATTGTCAATGGGGAGTTAGAGCAGTAGACGTTGCGCCGCTGGTGTGGTATACTTCTTTATGTCCGATACCTGTTTTTTGTTGGTAGGGTAGCGGGTTTATACTAGGTATGGGAGGATGAAAAATGAGTGTTAAGGATAAGTTGCTTGAAAAGGGCTATGAAAAACAGGTAGAAATTTTAGAAAGACTGGCACTTGATTGTATCATTCTTAAGACATCAAAAAGTAAAGATGAAGAATTTTCATTAGGGGAAAGCAAAATCGGAGGATTCCCTCAACTTCCTCCAAATTTTGAATGGCCTAAGTTCAATAGTAAGCCTTTGGCATTCTTAGCTCAATTAAATCTGGAACAGATTGCAAAGTATGATACACAAAAACTGTTGCCCGCAACTGGTATGCTGTACTTTTTTCACGAGGGCGGTGAAAAAGTATGGGGCTTTGACCCGAAAGATAAAGGTGGGTTCAAGGTCGCTTACTATGATGGCGATATGTCTGAATTAACCAATATTCCTCTACCAAATGATTTGGAGGACTATCTTAAATTTTCACCCTGTAAATTAGAATTTTCTTGCGGGAAATCATACCCGATAGACTTATATGGGCTCGATGATGAATTTTTTGATACTATTACAGAGTATTTGGAAGGAACAATAAATAAGCTGTTTGGGTATCCCGATTTAATTCAGGGGGATATTTTTTTAGAAAGCCAGCTTGTAACCAACGGTCTTTACTGCGGAAGTCCCGCCGGATATAATAACCCAAAGGCAAAAGACCTCGAACAAGGTGCATCAGAATGGGTACTCCTGTTTCAACTGGATTCAGATGATAATGCAAATATGATGTGGGGAGATGTTGGCAGAATATATTTTACAATAAAGAAGCAAGATTTAAAAAATAAAGCTTTTGATGCAAGTTGGTCGTCTTTCCAGTGTAGCTAACAAGCCCCATCGCCCCATAGAAAAGTGGCACAGAAATCCCCTGTGCTGCTTTTTTATATTGACAAAATGTTAAAACATGATAAACTCAAGATGATTATAACACGTTGCGAACACGAAAAAATAGATATCCGGAGGGGCGGGCATGTACGAGATTCGACAAGAGCAGATGAATGCGTTCATCCAAGAGCGTGAAGTGGTGACCATGAAGGAACTGCAAACTCGCTTTGCCCAGGTCTCTCTCATGACCATCCACCGGGACTTAGACGCCCTGGCGGCGGCGGGGCTTATTACCAAGGTCCGGGGCGGGGCCAGGAGTGTCCGCCATCAAGGGGATTTGACCTTTGAAGTCCGATCCGAGGAGAATCAGACGGGAAAGGCCAAAATGGCCAAAAAGGCGGCGGAGCTGGTAGGCGGACAGGCCAGTATTTTTCTGGATTCCGGTACGTCTTGTCTGGCCCTGGCGAGAATTTTACCGACCACCCCGACAATGGCAATCACCACGGGGCCGAATATTGCGCTGGCCCTGGCATCAGTCCAAGGCCCGGCGGTGACCATGTGTCCCGGTGCGCTCAACAAGGAGAATCTTACCGTCTCCGGCCACAGTACGCTTCAATTTTTGGAGACGATTAATATTGACTTCGCTTTCCTCGGCGTCTCCGGCTACGGCAGGGGTGCGGGGTTCACCTGCGGCAAAGAGAGCGAGATGATGGTCAAGCGCCAGGTCATTAAGCGAGCCCGTCAGACGGCGGTATTCTGCGATGAAGCCAAGTTCCACCGGCTCATGCCGTTTACCTTTGCCACGCTGGAGGATATTGACTACGTGATCACAGATAAGCCGCCCAGTGAGGTGTTTGTGGAGATGGCGCAGGGTGCCGGTGTGACGGTTTTGTGACAGAAAGCGCCGTATTGCGATGTAATTCACAGTAGGATTCTTTTGTACTCCCATCGTTTCACTTGAGGCGCACGAGGAAAGTTGTTTTTTATAATATGACATGCCGTTGTCGCATTTGCTGTGGTATTTTTGTTTCAAATTCAAAAAGAATAGGGGCGTTGAAAAATGAAAATTAGCAACGTAACAGCTTGCGTACAGGTAAGAGATGACTTCGGAGCGTGTTTCGATTTTTACACTGAAAAATTAGGGCTAGTACCAATCTATGGTGATAGAAATGGCCCATATGCTAATTTTGCAAATTGTAAAGACGGCGAACCTTTTTTTGCCATGTATGCAGCGAAAGATGCCAGTGAGCGGATTGCAGGATACACTATTTCCGATAACACAGGGTCTTCAGATACGCTATCAGCCGTTTTTCATACGACAGATTTTGAAGGCATTTATAACAATTGGGTGGAAGCGGGTGTGGAGTTCATTGACAGAGTCGTGATGGGTGAGGGAGATGAGACGTTTCATATGGCTATTTTTAGCGATACCGAGGGGAACATGCTCAGCTTAGAAGATGGCGGCGTATAAAGTAGGCAGATGGCCGGGGGCGGCGAAAAACGCCGCGGAGGGCATAATATGACAACGAAACAAGAGCGGTCAGCAATATTCAAATCATTTCAATCTAACATAAAGAGAAGCGGCTCCTTTGACGAGGGCAAAGAAAATTTACTTGCACTTAGAAAGGAATTATCCGTAATATGTGATTATATTTTTGAGGGTTGCAGCCATGAAGATTTTTGTAAAATGCCCCTCAAAAGCGATAAAACCATTGCATATTACCTCTATCACTTGAATCGGATTGAAGATGTTACATCAAATGTTTTAATTGCAGGCAAAGAGCAGATTTTCTTTGCTGAAAACTTTGAGAAACGATTAAACGCCCCTGTCATTACCACAGGGAACGAAATAGCCCGTGACGGGCTAATTGCGTTTAGCAAAGCGTTAGATCTAACACAACTTAGAGAATATGTTGCTGCGGTTATGGACAATACAAACGAGATCATTCAAGGCATGGGTTTTCAAGATTCCAAAACGAAAGTTTCGGCAGAACGAAAAGCAGAGGTCATGAAATCGAATACTGTATCGACAGATGAACGTGCAGTTTGGCTTGTTGATTACTGGTGCAATAAAACGTATGCCGGTTTGATGCTGATGCCTTTTTCAAGGCATATCATGCTACATCTTGATGGCTGTCTGCGAATAATCAACAAGATAAAAAAGTAACATTCAACCTACGCTGCCCCCGAATCCCACAAGGCAAATACAAGTCTTGCGGGATTTTTTTATTGACAGTGTCACTGAAATGTTATAATATAATAAATATAACATTTCGTAACACGCGGGAGGAGAGCGATGGCCACGACAGTTGGTATGCCCCGTGCGGGGATTTCGGTGGAGAGCTGTATCATCGGGCAGTGGAAAAAAGCCCCGGGGGACAAGGTCTCTGTGGGCGAGGTATTATTTGATTACGAGACAGACAAAGCCGCCTTTGAGTGCGAATCCACGGCAGAGGGGACTCTGTTGGAGTGTTTTTTCCAAGAGGGAGACGAGGTGCCCTGCCTGGTGGCCGTCTGCGCCATCGGAGAGCCGGGGGAGGACGTGTCTGCCCTCCGGCCCGGCGAATCCGGCGGCGGCGTTGAACTGGATGCGGCGATTACCCCGGCAGAGCCTGTGATAGAGGCGGCTCCTGCCATAGCGACCTCGGCTCCGGTGATATCAGGTGCGAAGGCCCAGGGGATATCCCCCCGTGCTCGAAAGATGGCGGAAGAACTGGGCGTAAATCCAGAACTCGCCACGCCCACAGGCCCTCGGGATCGGGTGATTGTGCGAGATGTGATACAGTTGGCCGAATCCGGCAAGATTGGCGAGGGGTTCGGTGGCCGTACCTTTGGGGGGCCGGCCGCGTCACAGGCCGCAATAGTCCCGGGCGGCGCAGAATACACAGATGAGAAGTTTAGCAAGATCCGCAAAACCATTGCGGTAGGGATGTTGAAATCCCTCACAGAGATGGCCCAAGTCACCCACCACCACAGCTTTGACGCTAGCGCAATCCTGGCGTTCCGCAAGGACTGCAAAGCGGGCGGGGAGTCTATGGACACGGCGGGAATCACCCTCAACGACATGGTGCTCTATGCCGTATCCAGAACCCTGCTGATCCATCCCGATCTAAATGCCCATCTCTTAAACGGCGACACCCTGCGGCGGTTTGCCGGCGTCCATCTCGGCGTGGCCGTAGATACCCCGCGGGGCCTGATGGTGCCGACAATTTATAACGCAGATCAGATGACCCTGGCGGAACTCAGCAGGCAGACGAAAGAACTGGCGGCCATGTGCCAGAGCGGTAGCATCAGCCCCGATTTGCTCCAGGGCGGTACGTTTACCGTATCTAATTTGGGCACCTTAGGCGTAGAGCAGTTTACCCCCATTGTGAACCCGCCCCAGGTGGCGATTTTGGGAGTCGCCGGGATGACCACCCGGGTGAGAGCGGGCGCAGACGGCGGGGTCGTCCCCTATGAGGCCATGGGCCTCTCCCTGACTTATGATCACCGGGCGGTAGACGGCGCCCCCGCCGCCAAGTTCGCCAGGGATTTGTGCAATAATCTGGCCCAATTCAACCTGATGCTGACCCGATAGGAGGGGAACGTATGAAAGGATTCGATGTTCTGATTATCGGCGGCGGCCCCGGCGGATACTGTGCCGCAGGGCGGGCCGCAGCGGGTGGATTGAACGTAGCCCTATTTGAAGCGCGCGCGCTGGGCGGCGTCTGTCTCAACGAGGGGTGTATCCCGTCCAAGACCTTGCTCCATGCGGCAAAATATTACGACCATGCGCTGCATGGCGAGACATTCGGCGTCACGGTGGCGGAGGTCACGTATGACCACGCAAAAGTCGTGGCCCGGAAAGATCAAGTAGTCAAAACCCTGGTGGCAGGTGTAACAAGCAAGATGAAAAGCCATAACGTGACTGTGATAACATCCCACGCCCAAATCACCGGGAAAGATTCGGCGGGATTCACCGTCGCAGCAGCGGGGGAGACGTATGCGGGCAAACAGTTGATTATCGCCACGGGCTCCGCCCCGTCAATTCCGCCCATCCCCGGTGTGGGGGAGGAGATGGCAGACGGGTTCGTCCTCACCAACCGGGAGATATTAGACCTCAAAGAGATTCCCGATCAGCTCACCGTCATCGGTGGCGGGGTCATTGGATTAGAGATGGCAGCCTACTTCCAGACCGTGGGCAGTCAAGTGACTGTAATAGAGGCATTAGAAAAAATCGCCGGACCCACAGACGGGGAACTATCGGCGCTTCTGCAAAAAGAACTGGAGAAAAAAGGTGTCCGGTTCGCCCTTGACGCCATAGTCACAGAAATATCCGACGGTAAGGTGACCTATCAACAGGGCGGACAGTCTTTCGAGGCAAAAGCGGACAAAGTGCTGCTCTCAACGGGCCGGCGGCCCATGATAGAGGGGCTGGGCTTGGAATCCATCGGTGTCTACGTGGACAGGGGCGCCGTTGTGACAGACAATCACCTGCGTACCAATGTCCCCGGGGTCTACGCCATCGGCGACGTCAACGGCAAATGGATGTTGGCCCACACCGCCTATCGGGAGGCCGAGGTCGCAGTCAACCACATCCTGGGCAGGCGGGACTATATGCGGTACTCCGCCGTGCCGTCGGTCATCTACACGTCTCCGGAAGTGGCCTGCGTCGGCGACACAGAAGAGACGGCGACAGCCCGTGGGATAGCCGTGGAGGTCGTCCGGGTCTCTACGCTCTATTCCGGGCGCTATGTGGCCGAAACCCAAGGGGAGGACGGGCTCTGTAAGCTGATAATAGAAAAAAAGACAAAAAAACTTCTGGGCGTCCACATGCTCTCGCCCTACGCATCGGAACTCATCTACGGCGCCGCCCTCATGCTGGAACTGCGGTTAGACATTGATGAAATCAAGGAACTCATCTTCCCACACCCCACCGTCGGTGAGGTGATCCGGGAAGGGTTATTTATGGTTTAGGAGGAATATTTTTATGCCAAAAAATCTATTGATTGATCCCGGTGCGCTAGGTGAGAAGGGGACGATCCAATTCACCGATATCCCGGTGAACCAATATCAAAAGACCATACAAGAGGCCCAAGAGACAGACGGATTTTCAAATGCAGAGCTGATCCGCATCTACCGGGATATGACGATACTGCGTGAGTTTGAGTTCATGCTCAACCAGATCAAGACTCAAGGGGAGTACGGCGGCATCCAGACCTCTTACCCCGGCCCGGCCCACTTGTCTCTGGGGCAGGAGTCCGCCGCTGTGGGGCAGGCGTATCTGCTGGATCAGGACGACATCATGTTCGGCAGCCACCGGAGCCACGGCGAGATATTGGCAAAGAGTTTAAGCTCCATCGAAAAACTCTCCGATAAACAGCTTATGGACATTATGGAGAACTTCTTAGAGGGCCGGATTTTGCGGGCCTTAGAGAACGTATTTAAGCCGAAAGATACGAAAGAACTGGCCATCTATTTCCTCCTCTACGGGACATTGACGGAGATTTTCGCCAGAGAAAACGGGTTCCATATGGGCATGGGCGGTTCCATGCACGCTTTTTTCCTGCCCTTTGGCGTCTATCCCAACAACGCCATCGTAGGCGGTTCGGGGCCGGTCTCTATCGGCGGGGCCTTGTTCAAAAAGTGTAATAATAAAAACGGCATTGTGATCTGCAACATCGGCGACGGCTCCCTGGGGTGCGGCCCCGTCTGGGAGGCGCTGAATTTCTCCGCCATGGATCAGTACAATACCCTCTGGCCCAAAGAGAAACAGGGCGGCCTGCCCATTGTATTTAACATCTTCAACAATGGCTACGGTATGGGCGGTCAGACCCGTGGCGAGACCATGGCCTATGACTTCCTGGCCCGGATCGGCGCCGGGATCACCCCCAGCCAAATGCACGCAGAGCGTGTCTGGGGTCTAAATCCTCTGGCGGTCATTGACGCCTATGGGAGAAAGCGGGAGATTTTGGACAAAAACGGAGGACCTGTCCTCTTAGATGTGATCACCTATCGCCAGTCCGGCCACTCCACCTCGGATCAGAACGCCTATCGCTCAAAGGAAGAAATGGACGCCTGGCGGGAGATCGACCCCTGTGTGACATTTAGAAAAGACCTGGTGGAGGCCGGATGCGCCCCGGATACGGCATTCGAGGACATCTGGGCAGAGACCCGGGAGCGGATGGCGAAAATCTGCCAGTGGGCCTCTGACGAGAGCATCTCCCCCTATGTAGATTTCAAAAAAGACAGCGCCGTCGTTGAGCGGGTTATGTTCACCAACGAGAAACAGGCAAAGATGGAGGACAGCGCCCCTGTTACCCTAATCCCGAGAGAAGAGAGCACCCGTGTCAAGCAGATCGCCGGAAAAGAGCGCAGTGCGTTTAAGGACGGCAAGCCCGTCAGCAAGATGAAAACCTACAATATGCGGGACGCCATCTTTGAGCCGATTCTGGACAAATTCTACGAAGATCCCACCCTGATTACATACGGAGAAGATGTCCGGGACTGGGGCGGTGCCTTTGCGGTGTACCGTGGGTTAGACGAGATATTGGATCACTCCCGACTCTTCAACGCCCCCATCTCCGAGGCGGCCATTGTGGGCAGTGCCGTGGGCTACGGCCTCACGGGAGGCCGGGTGATTGTAGAGCTCATGTACTGCGACTTCATCGGCAGGGCGGGGGACGAGATTTTCAATCAGATGAGCAAATGGCAGGCCATGAGTGCGGGAATCCTCAAGATGCCAGTCGTCCTACGTGTCTCTGTAGGGTCGAAATACGGCGCCCAGCACTCTCAAGATTGGACGGCCCTCTGCGCCCATATTCCGGGGCTAAAAGTCTGTTTCCCCGCCACTCCATACGAGGCCAAGGGCCTGATGCAAGAGGCATTAGACGGCCAGGACCCCGTGGTATTCTTTGAGAGCCAGCGGCTCTATGATATGGGGGAACAGTTTGAGCCAGACGGTGTGCCGGCGGAGAAATATTCTCTGCCTTTCGGGTTCGTGAACCAGATTCGCACGGGTCAGGATATTACGCTCCTCACCGTCGGCGCCACCCTCTACAAGGCCATCGAGGCGGCGGATATTTTGAAAGAGAAATACGGCCTCACCGCCGATATCATCAACCTGTGCTCTCTGACGCCGCTGGACTATACAAAGATTGTGGAATCCGTCCGAAAGACAGGCCGGGTGGTGTTGGCCTCTGACGCCTCCGCCCGGGGCAGTTTCCTCAACGATATCGCCCGGAACATTACGGAACTCTGCTTCACCGACCTGGATGCGCCCCCCGTGGTTGTGGGGGCCAAGAACTGGATCACACCGCCTTATGAGTTTGACGCGTTCTTCTTCCCCCAGGCCAGTTGGATTTTAGACGCCATCCACGAGAACATCCTGCCCCTGCCCGGCCACGAGTCCACTGTGTCCTATACGCCGGTGGAGATCATGCGCCAGGCCAAAGAGGGTGTATAATCTGAAGCAATCAAGCAAACTCCCTCGGCGAAAAGCCGAGGGAGTTTCTGGTGAACAGATCAGTTATAAAAACGATCATGTCCCGTAGTATGCAATTCCCAACTGAGTGCGGTTTGTTACGTCCAGATTTTCCATAATGACGACAATATTATTCCGTACGGTCCCCTCACTCAAAAAGAGCTGTTCTGCAATCTCTTTATTGGTCAGCCCCTGGGCCACTAAGCGAGCGATGTCCCGCTCCCGTTGGGTCAGTTGCTCCAAGGCAGGATTTTCGGGTGCGGCCAGCTTTTTTAGCACGTCAGCGCCCAATACGCCCGCGCCGTCCATCATAATCCGCAGCTTCCCCGCGATATCTGATATCTTATCGGTTTTGATCAAATATCCGTCTGCCCCTGCCGTGAGGGCCTGCTGGATATTGGGCTTGTCGTCAAAGGTGGTGAGCATCATAATGCGGATATCCAGGTACCGCTGTTTGATCAGGCGGGTTGTGGCGATGCCATCCATGCCGGGCATACGGATATCCATGAGCAGGATATCCGGCGTGTATGTCTCGCACATCGCCAGGGCCTCGGCCCCGTCGGCGGCGGTGCCGACCACTGCGATATCATCCTCCCGTGCCAGGGTGAGGGACAGGCTCTTTCGGATTAAGGGATCATCGTCAACGATGAGCAGTTTCATCTCAGTTGCCATGTGGAACCTCCTCTTCCCGTATGGGGATCACGCAGATTACCCGAAATGTAGTCTCCCTTGCATCCACGGACAGATTCCCGCCGATGGCGGCGGCCCGGTGGCGCAGGTTGCGCAGGCCGCTGCCCAGGGGGCGCTTGGTCGCTCCGGCCACACCGTCATTTTCCACACAGAGCCGTACGAGATGGGGCGTTGCGTCCAGATCGACAGATACGCGACTTGCCCGCCGTGCGTGGCGTGCCACGTTGGTTAAACTCTCATTTAAACAGGATTCCAGCATGGTCCAGACATACACGGGAATTTTTGTCGTGTCCCCGTATACCTGAAGCGCCACTTGGGGGCCGGGGAATCGGCGGCAGAGCTCCTGTAGGGCCTCTACGCCCAAGACGGTGACGGCCGACAGGTTGTGTACCGCCTCCCGGATTCGATTGGCCCCGTTATCCAAGCGCTCCAAGGCGGCATCGTATAGTTCCAGGGTCTCGGGACTCTCCGGCCCCAGCATAGAGCGCACGGTTTGGAACGACATATACGCCGCTACGATCTCATGTCCCGCATTGTCGTGGATATCCCGGGCGATCCGGGTGCGCTCCGCCACGGCGGTCATGCGCTCGACCTGCTCCAGTGCGGCGGTGAGGTCGCTCTGGAGACTCTCCAGCTCATAATATCGGCCCGCCGAGGCATCACGGGTTTTTAAACTATCCCGCCGCTCCCGCTCCCAAAAACCTAAAAATATGCCGGATAACGCCGCAAGGGCGAGCACAGCAGTCAGGAGGGGGTCAAAGTTGAAGAATAAATATAGGCCCCCAAAGGCTGTCCAATATACGCCAAAATACATGGCCGCAAACAGGGGGATCGCCAGTGCGTAGGCCGCAGGGCCCCATAGGGCGGACACGGCCAGACAGGCGATGATGTCCAGTGCCACAGTGACATTTAGTTTCGGAATCCGCCAGCGCAATAGTGCCATGATAACGAGAGACAAAAGCAGGAAAAAGCCTGCTAGTTCCTCGCTTCCCATCCAGAAAGCGAATAACAGGCTAAATCCTGCGATTTGACAGAGTAAAAAGGTCACATTTGGTCTCATACGATCCTGCGTTTTCCTCCATAGAGCAGAAAGGCCACAGCAAACAGCAACATGGCGGCGATCCCCAGCCAGTAGTCCCCGGACATGGCACCCGTCGCTAAGACATCACGCAACCCCCTGGATGCCCAATATGCCGGGAAAATGGTTCCCACGTATTGCAGGAGGCCGGGAAAGACTTCCGTCGGGAAGACGAGTCCACTCAGAAAGGTGCCGAGGAATAGCACTAGGCTAAATCCGGTGGCATTACCCTCCTTGCCTTTGAACAGGCAGTGCCAGGCAAAGGCCATTGCAACAGATGCCAGGGTGAGTACAGTATAGCACAGAAACACCGCAATGGAAAGGGTGAGACTCCAATCATATAGCACATGTCCCAAGACGGACACGATTGCCATTTGCACCACCAGCGGAACGGCACAGGACAAGAGGTTTTCCGCGAGGTACCGCCACATGGGGATGGGAGCTGCCAAAATACGGAGGACTGTGCCATCTATCTTGTCTGTCAAAATACTCAAGCTCATCAAGTAGGCGCTGAGCATGGTGACCATGAAAAGAAAAGTGAACCCGCCCGCGCCCAAGCCCAAGCCCTCTCCGATCCACATGGGGCGGATGAGGATGATCACGATGGGCAGAATATAGGTGAACAGCAAGGTCAAAGGGCTGCGTATCCCGCGGAGCAGGGCAAAGCGAAAAATCGTCAAGAAGTCCGCCTCCTTCCAAATATAAAGACTAAGATTGCAGTCACCAGGGTGATTCCCCCTAAAATGCTCAGATTAAACAGCGCTTGCCCCATGTCGTCTAAGACCGGCCCGGCGTATAAAATCGCCCGGTAGGCAAGGGCTAGGGGAGTTCCGTAAGAGGTGATGAACGTGGCAATAGCGCTGTCCCCCAGGGGGATGAATAGAAAGCCGCTTAAAAACATCATCCCAAAGCAAAATACATTGATGGTCACAGTTCCAGCTTTGCGTTTCGGCACCACCTGGCTGACCAGCGCCCCGATCAACTGGCTCAAAATCGAAACCGTCAAGATCACAGAGGCAAACATTAGAGGATTGCCCCAACGCACATCAAAGAGGAGGCCCACCACAGTGAAAATCAGCAGGGCTTGCAATAGGTTGAACACCCAGTTGGCCACGACGGCGCCGGCCAGAAACGTACGCATCGGGACAGGGCTTGCCAACAGCCGCCACCGCACAGGACCCTCTTTGAAATTATCGTAAATGTTTTCCATGAGCAGCTCTCCCGAAAAAAACTGGAAGGCCACCATAAATACTGCGGCAAGCAGGGTCGCATTTGCGGCGACGGCGTCCCCGGCGGCTGCGAGATCACCACCCATCAGCTCGAACATACCGATATTGCCCAGCATGTTGAGCGTTACCAGTCCCATAGGCAACAGGAGATAGATTAGAAGATTGATGGGATTGCAGATCGTTCGCTTGAAATAATGTCCGAAAATCAATGGAAATCTATTCATAGCTACGCCTCCCCCTCGTCACGGAGACGCTTGCCGGTGAGGGTCAAAAATACGTCTTCCAAGTTGGGCTTATCCTCGGAGAAAGAGGTGACGCCGCCGTTGCGCTGGGCGACTTCCATGATCCGGTTCACGTTACCGCTGCCCGCCCCGGATATAATCAGATAGTGGCTGCCGTTTGCCGTGACGCTCTTCACGCCGGAGATAGCCCGCAGCTCTTCTGCCAGCGCATCTGACGGTATGGCGGCCTGGAGATGGATCCGATCCTCATACTGGATCCGGCCCATGAGCTCGTCTATGGTGCCTTCGGCGATGACCCGCCCTGCGTCCATGATGGAGATGCGGTCACAGATGGCTTGCACTTCCTCCATGTAGTGGGAGGTGTAGATCACCGTGGTGCCTTTTTCGGCGATTTTCTTGACCGATTCTAAGATATGATTCCGGGACTGGGGGTCGATTCCCACCGTGGGTTCGTCCATAATGACCAGTTTTGGCTTGTGAACCAGGGCGCAGGCGATATTTAATCTGCGCTGCATCCCGCCGGAGAAGGTCTTGGGCCGCTTGTTGGCCCGATCAGTCAAGCCGACGAACTCCAGCATCTCTTTCACATTGGCGTTGAGCTCTGCCCCCCGCAGACCGTACAGGCCGCCAAAGTAGCGCAGATTCTCAACGGCGGAGAGATCGTTGAACACGGTGATCTCCTGGGTCACGAGGCCGATATTTCGCCGGACTTTTAAATTGTGGATACTCTGCTTCTGGCCGAAGACCTGTATCTCGCCTGTATCGGCGTCGATGAGGCCGCAGAGAATGCGGATGGCCGTGGTCTTTCCCGCCCCGTTGGGGCCGAGGAGACCGAGGATTTCGCCCTCTGCCACATCTAAGTTCAAATGATCCAGTGCAGTCGTGTCGCCGTAGCGCTTGACCACGTTTTTCATGTTGGCTATCATACTGTTTCCTCCTGCATTTCGTTTTATGTCCTTAGTATAGCCGATGCCTATAAGGTGCAACAGTGACATTTGTCACGAATTTTCAAACGGAAAGCGTACTTGACATTTTTGTTTTCCTATGCTATCATAATGGAAAGCGTACTTTCCGTTTGGAAAAGGAGGGTGTATATGCGTAACCGCTTAGAGGAAATCCGAAAACAGCGAAACATTACACAAGAAGAACTGGCAACTACACTGGAAGTATCACGGCAAACCATTGGCTCATTAGAGAATGGACGATATAATCCTTCGATCATTCTTGCACTCAAAATCGCGCGATATTTCAAAATGTATGTGGAAGAAATCTTTATTTATGAGGAGGATATTTGAAATGAAAAACAAAATTAGGAATGCGCTTCGGACATACACGCTGCCTATAGGGTTCGCAATCTTCGCTATTGCATCAGCGGTAAGACAACTTTTTCCTGACTCTGAGAGTGTTGTTATATTGCACCATTTCCAATTTATTGCGGGATTAGGCGCGGGACTAATGTTTGCCGGAGCAATTTATAAGATACTATTTAGAAAAAATAAAAATAGTAGTCCCGAAGCCGCACGCCAGCTTGAAATTGACGAAAAAGACGAAAGGAATATCCGAATAAAAGAAAAAGCCGGATACGCTTCTTGGCACACAACGTTAATAATCCTTGTTGTTATGGCTCTAATCTTTGTCTTTATAAATAATCCGACTGGTTATTGGTTGGCAGCAGGGGCTTTGGTTCTTCACAAGATCATGCTCATGATTTTTACGTCCATTTATAATAAAAAGATGTAGGTTTTCGCAGAGCTATTTTATGTCTTTCAATAGAGAACCCTCCATAATATAAGGCTTGAAATTGCCTTGTTTCATGGGGGGTTCTTCATTTTCTGTTTGATGCCGTAGCAGAGCGATCTGTCAAAGATACACGCGCAGTGGGACATAATGAAAGGCTTTGTCTCATATAATGGACCGTCTGCACATGCTACGACACAAAAGATAAAGAGAGGGGGCATCGCATGAAATTGCGAAAGTGGATTGCATTGATCATTGTGCTGGGGCTGCTCCTGAGAGGCCTTGTGGCCCTGGAGGCAGATGCGACCTTTGACGCACTGATTCAGGCCGCTATAGGAGACGGTGACCGCCTGGAGGCAGCCGTTCTCAGTCAATCCTCTCTCCTCATGGCCACGGCGGCACCGCCGCTCCCCGAAGCGGAGCCGGAAGATGTGTTCGAAGCATCATCTGCTGTCGAAGACGCGCCGCCCCCCGAAGCGGAACCGGAGGCTCTGTCCGCCTACATCCCCACATTGCCAGATCTGTGGTATACGCCCTCCACAACTGATCCTCAGATGACCCGTTCCGACTTGGATTCCCGACAGCGGGCCGCCAAGATATACCTGCGCAACCACACCGCCTATTCCATCGACATTGAAGGTCTGCTCACCGAGCCCCTCAGTTTTGACCCCGGTGCAGGTGGGCCTACAGTATTGATTCTCCACACCCACGGCACGGAGGCCTTCACGCCGGACGGGGGCGACTGGTACGACAATGTGGACAACTATCGCACCAGCGACAAAAGCCTCAATGTCATCCGCGTGGGGGAGGAGATCGCTGCGGTTTTTGAATCCCGTGGCATTGCGGTACTCCATGACCGCCAGCTCCACGACTACCCCTCCTTTCGAGGATCCTATGGCCGCTCTTTGACTACCGCCGAGTGGTATTTGGCCCGTTATCCGGAGATTCAGATCATTATCGACGTCCACCGGGACGCCATTCCTGACGGAAACGGGGGGTTTGTCCGGACGATGGCCGATATAGAGGGCTATAATAGTGCCCAAGTTATGCTGGTGGTGGGGACAGATCACGCGGGGCTGTATCATCCGGATTGGCGGGAAAATCTAAAGTTCGCCCTGCGGCTCCACGCGGCCATGGCGGAACAACACCCCTCTCTGGTGCGGCCCCTGCGCCTCCGAGAGGAGCGATTCAATGCCCACTTGGCCCCCGGTGCGATCCTAGTGGAGATCGGCACCTGTGCCAACACCCTGCAAGAGGCGCTGGTAGCCGCCAGATTTTTCGCCGCTTCTGCGGCGGATGTGATCTTAGGAGATGGGTAGGAGTTCAGGTGACTGTGTCCGCGTCAGAAACGCCCACTGATTGACAACCGCCAGCATCTCACGTAGATAGTTCATGGGCCAAGTATACCATGTCGTAGGCGCCCCCAGGTGACCCGCTTCAATCCCTGCTTGGCGGGCAATTTGGACGGCCCGGTAGATGTGAAAATCGTTGGTGACCACGACAGCCCGGAATCCATCTGGAAAATATTCGTTCAAAATTTCTTTTGCAAACTTGAGGTTTTCATAAGTAGACGTTGACCGATCCTCCAGTAAAATCCGCTCGGTCGGGATGCCTCTGGCGATCAGATACCGGGCCATGGCCTCCGCCTCGGTAATCACCGCACCGCTCCCAAGTCCGCCGCAGACGATGATATAGGCATGGGGGTTTTTGTGCCAGTATACAATTGCCGTATCCAGGCGGCTGGCCAGGGGACGGCCAACTTCTTCGCCCCGGAGACCAGCCCCCAGCACGATCACCACATCTTCGCCGTGATCCACATTGTTTACATTGCCGTAGATGAATAAAAACGACACAAATATAATAGGGATCAGGCAGAGAATTCCTACGACTAGGTGGATTTTCTTAGAAATGCGAGAGATCCAATTGAATAAGAATGCATACAGGATCATGGCGGCGGAAAGTGCGCCTTGCAGGAAAAATCCCATGGTACGGTTGGATACAAAGGATAAGATGACTAAGTTCGTAAGAAGCAGCAGACCGGCAATCAAGAGGGTAACTCTGATGATTTTCATATGCGCTGGGGTTCCTTTCGTTGAATGACGACTTATTATCCAGACGACATTAATCGGCAAAATGTTCCCATTCCAGCGGGAGGACGGGATCTGTGGGAAGATCGAAGATGGCTTCTTCCGGGGCGGCTGTCTCTATCGGCACAGCCAATGTCAAGACGCTCGTCATCCGGGCCAGGAGTGCCGCCGCCTCGGCGCGGGTGACGTGATCGTGGGGAGCCAGTCTCCCGTCAGGGGTTCCGGCGATTAATCCCGCATCAATGAGCCGGGCGATCTCGTTTCTGGCCCAATCGGGGACGGCGTCGCCGTCGGGGAAGCGGTTTAAGAGACTGACGGGAGAATTTGTATCCAGCAGTCTGCCCAAAATCGTAAAGGCCTCGGCCCGGGTGATGGTGTCCATAGCATCGAATTGTACCCCTGCTGCAGTTGGCCTCCCGGTCATATATCCTCTGCTGAACATGACCGCCGCATAGGGGCGTATCCAGTTGGGGATCGCATCGTAATCGACAAACTCCCGGCCTGTGAGCTGATAGTGGACGGGATCAACCTCCAGCAGACGGGTGAGCATGGCGGCAAACTCGCCGCGAGATACGTTTCGGTTGGGAAAGAAGTGTGTGCCGTGGTCTGTGGCCACGCCCATGACCACGCCAGCCAATTGCATCCGGCGGATATAATCCTCGGCCCAGTGGCCGTCGGTATCGGCGAAAACAGCGGCGACTTGAATGGGAATCACCCGTGAGACACTGCCGACGGACACGGTGATCTGGCCCCGGTCTCCCGGAGTTCCTGTCACTGTCAGCAGTCCGTCCGGGGAGACCGTCGCCACGCCGTCGGAGACGGACACGGTATAGGCGTCTTGGGAGGAGATCATCTCACGTCCCCCCAGAATGGCATAGTAGCACAACTGTACACTGTCGCCGTGGGCCAGCCGCAGATCGGTGACGAGTGCGCCGCCAATGCGTACGTCAATCCGCTCCGGCTCGGCCACGAGGGAGAGCGGCAATCGGCCGCGGGCCCCGTTTTCGGCGTAGACAGTGAGTGTCCCACCGGCAGTCTGCCTTGTGGTGCGGAAAGCCGATCCCTCCTGGTGTCCCAGGGCGGGATTTGCCCCATAGCGGGCAAATGTGAGTCCGTCGGTAGACAAGGGGAAGTAGCCGCTATCGGTCATAGTGATCCGGTCAGCCAAATCAGTCGGTGTGACGAGAGAGCCGCCCAGGACGGGGATATGAGTTGGCCGGAACTGGAGATGGACCGGACGTCCGTCGCCTTGATAGATACTGGTCAGCAGGATGTACGTGACATTGTTTCGCAGAACCCCGCCAGAGGGCCGATTCATCACGGCGACGTCCCGGTTGCCGGGATAGCGGTAGGCGAAGGTGGTGGAGCCGCCCCCGTCTAAGTTGATGACCTGGGAGGCGCCCAGGGCAATCATCTCCTCCGCCAACTCTCGCAGGGTAAGCCCCTCCGAGTGACCCGGCAGGCGGCCATCCACCGTGTATAAGATCACACTGCCGTCGGGCCGGATGCCCAGGGCTGTCCTGGGGTGCGCCCCGCTGATCGCGGCGTCCCAACCGGAGGTAATCCACCCGTCAGATACTAGGATATCACCGCCGCCGGTGGCCCAGCGGGCCTCGGAGACACGGGGGTCTGAAGAACTCACAGAGAGAGTGACCTGATCGCCCACGGAAAATTGATTTAATTGCGCCAGATGAGGGCTTGTCCGGTCAGCGGTTAGGACGATATATCCGGGCGGGAGGGGGACGGCTCCGGCGCTGTCTCGAATGTCCGCCACCTCTAATAGGATCGTGTTCCCCACGGCCACTTGGCCGCCGGTGATGCGAAAGAAAACCTCTCGCCCCGGTGTAGTGGTCCGGGTGGTGGCGGCGTAGTGCTCATCCATCAAATACAAAAAGCCCGGTTGACGGAATTTGTTGTAAAAGAACACTGTCGTCCGTTCTCCCGCGCTGGTATTGTATAGATTGAATGTCAACGTGGGGTTGCCGAAGAAGGCGGAACCGTCCTCGCGGAAAAAGACGGCGTTTCGTCCGTGATGGCTGCTTCTCAGCTGTCCGTCCGATATGTATATCCCCTCCATGAGACCGGTCTGGAAGGAGAAGAAGTCGGCGTTTATACCCCCCAATACATTGTGTCCTCGGCTCTGGGCGTGGTGGATCACGGAGTAGATATTCGCCCCGCCATGGACGGTGGCCCCCGCCGACACGATGGGCCGGATATCCCCGCCGGGAACGTAGGAGAGAAAGTGGCTATCCTGCCTGCCCCGTGGGTTTGCGGAGACGATGTGACCGTATTCCAAGGTGTCGGAGACCATGAGACGGCTATCTTGTATCCGCCCCCCGGCCCCTGTCGCCAGGGCAGCGCCTGACCACAGGAGAAGTGCGGCGATAAACAGGAGTAATATTCGAGTGAGGGAGCGGTGGGGTTTTTGCATGGGGTTCTCCTTTAGTGGTTGGTCGTTTTACAAATGTAGGGGGCGGCGTCCCGGGTGTCCTGCAATGTACGACTATCTGCAATAGGGCGGGCGAACACTGTTCGCCCGCGGTATACATCGTAGAACGACGCCCGCGGCACGCCATTTCACGCAATGTGTATCCGAAACGCGGTGTGTCGAGGACGCCACGCCCTACGGTCCGTGCTACGATCAGGCAGTCAACTCGCCGCCTGTGAGGAATGCCTCGGCAGTCATCAACATGCCAAGTTTGTAGCCGTAGACTTGGCTGTCTACGGCAGTTATTTGATTGAGTGTCATCTGTGCATCTGTATATTGCTCAAGCAGGATTTTTTCTTCGTCATTTAGTTTGGCAAGCAAATTGACCTCGGTGCGGGCAACAGTAGCCATTGCCCGTCCATATGCCGAATTATGGCTGAAAAACTGGGATTCCGGCGAGATTTTGCCGGAGAAGAATTCTTTTAAGATGCTTTGCATGTCATATACCTCCATAATTTCTTGTGTTGATTTTCCAGAGGTAGTTTGATATGATAGATTTATCAGACTACGGTCTGGTGTCGGGGGCATTCCGTTCTACTTTTGCGAGGAAAGCGGTTTGTCCCTTTTTTATTTTTTGAGATCGTCGTAAACCTTGTGAACGCCTTTGCGTAAAACCTCCGCTTTTGAAACGTTGAGCTCTTCACTGCTTTCCTGTAATTTTCTCACCGTTTCATCATCAGCCTTGAATTTAATAGATACGTTCTTCGGGTTGTCAGTTGGACGTCCCATTTTTTTGTTCCCCAAAATAAATTCACCTCACTTACTGGGGGCAATAAATACAATATAACTTATTGCCCCCCATAAGTCAATAGAAAAATAAAATATCTCGCCGAATTTCGGCGAGATATCCCAGTTTACCAAACTTTTCGCAAAATCTCAACCGGTACGATTTTCATTTGTGTTGTAAAATCGGGTAAAATCAGGTAAGATAAGTAGCAGATTCAAAAAACGAAAACGACACCTTGTAAAGGACAACCTATGTCGAACCGAGATCGTAGCAAGATCAAAACTGTGAGCCTGGTGATTATTATCACCTTCATTGGCAAGGCCATGGGGTTGGGGCGGGACACGCTCATGGCCCATACCTTTGGTACCGGCTTGGAGGCCGACGCCCTCATGGCCGCCATTGCGCTCCCGCAAAACTTTTTTGACGCCATCTTCGCCTCCGCCGTCTCCGCCAGCTTTATCCCCGTTTTCAACGAAGTCATGCAGCGGGAGGGCCGGGAAGAGGCAGACCGTTTAGCCAGCAGCTTTTTCACATTGGTCGGTTTAACTGCGGCCACTCTGACGTTTTTGGGTATGATCTTCGCCCCCTCGCTGGTGGAACTTGTGGCCGCCAACTTTGACCCGGAGAGAGCGGCCCTGGCCGCCCGTCTGCTCCGGATCATCTTCCCCTCCCTCTTCTTCACCGGTATTGCCTTTTCCATGGTGGGGATGTTAAACTCGTTCGGGGAGTTCAACATTCCGGCGGCCATGAGTGTGGCCTCCAACGGGATTTTGATCATATATTTCCTCTTTTTCGTCCCCTACTTCGGCGTCTACGGTGCGGCGGCAGCACTTTTGATCGGCTGGGCGGCCCAGGCGGTGATGCAGATCCCCAGCCTGCGAAAACAGGGCTACCGCTATCGGCCCCGACTCCGCCACCCCGGCCTGGGGAAGATTTTCCGGCTCATGCTCCCCGTCATGGTCAGCGCCTGGGTTCTGCCCATCAACATGTTGGTGAGCACACGATTTGCATCAGGCCTGTCCGGCGGTGTGGCCAGCGTACACTTGGCCAACCGCCTATATATCGTGATCGTTGGGATTCTGGTTCTGTCGGTAACAAACGTCATCTTCCCCGAGATGAGCCGCCTCTCCGCCGCCGGAGAGCGGACTCAGTTTCGTACGTTGATATCCACCGCAATCCACACACTCCTGTTTTTGCTCATCCCTATGACCGTGGGCCTCATGGTTCTGGCCACCCCTCTGATCCAGCTGCTTTTTGAGCACCGGCAATTTGATGCGGAATCCACACACCTCACGGCTAGCGCCCTCTTCTTTATGAGTATAGGGATGGTGGGCTACGGAATGCAAAATGTGTTGATCCGCGCATTTTATGCGGAGAAGAAGGGAAAGCTCCCGCTGGTTTCGAGCCTGATTGCAATTATCGTAAACTTGCTACTCTGCATTCTTCTGGTGGATCGGCTCGGCGTGGGGGGAATTGCCCTGGCCTCCGCAGTCTCTCTCAGCGCAGCGGCGGCGATTCTGGCCGTTGCGACACACAGACAAGATAAAAACCTGTTCACCGGAGACCTATGGCAGAGCGTATTGAAAATAGGCGTTTCAGCCGCCGTCATGGGCGCCGTGGTCATCCTGGCACGCGACCTGCTCTCGGATGTCCTCGGCTTTACCTTGCCAAGCCGGATGGTCGTCATCTTTGTCCCCATGCTCTTGGGCGCCACAGTGTATTTTGCACTGGCAATCCTGTTTAAACTGCCGCAGATGGCATATGTCGTACAGATAATAAAAAGGAGGTGATGGTTTGCTCCGTATTTTAAAGGCCAGTTTCTTCTATATGTTACTGGACTCCTGTCTGGTTAAACTTACAGAAAGCGTTCAAAAGAGCGCCATCGTCCGCACCCTGGGCCGAGTTTTTGCCCAGATCAGGCGCTGGGCGAAGGACAGTGCCATCGTCCAGTTCTGCACTTGGATCGCAGATGGCATCGGGAGCAGCGTCCGAAACAGCGCCATCCTGGCCCGATTTCTCAAAGAGGATGAGGTGGGCCGATTCCGGGAACGGGGCGTCATCTATCGAGGCTATCTGGCCGTGCTGGGTTTCTTGCGGCAGATCTATCACGCCCAGCGGTTGGACAAGCTCTTTGGGAGCAGCCTCCTCCTAAAACCATGGATCTGGGCCAGTTTGGCTATGATCGCATTGCCTCTCCTGCCCACGATGGCGGTACTGGGTCTTGTGATTCTCAGTATGCTCTCCCTCATTGCGACCCTCTGCCATGATCGAGAACGCAATTTGACGTATACGGCGGTCAATAAATACGTCTGGTTCTACGCACTGGCCTACGGGCTCGCCACAATCGTCAGCGTGACGCCCCGGGAGAGCCTTGATGTGGGGCTTATCACCGTTTGCTTTGTGCTCTTTTTCCAAGTGCTCCTGTCCAGTATTGAGACAAAGCGCCAAGTGCGTGGGATTCTGTATCTTCTCGCCGGGGTGGGTGCCGTAGTCAGTGTCTATGGATTTTATCAGTTTATCTTCTCCACCACCGCCGGGGGTGCATGGCTAGATCGGGGTATGTTCGACTTCGGTGTGCGGGTCTACAGCACGTTCGGCAACCCCAATGTGCTGGGCGAATACTTCCTGCTGATTATCCCCCTCATCTTTGGCGCACTGTTAATCACAAAGTCGAGGCCTGGGCGGCTCTATTTCTTCGGAACGGCAGTGCTCATGTGTATTTGCTTGGTGCTCACTTATTCCAGGGGCTCCTATCTGGGGATCGCCATCGCCGCGGCGGTATTTTTGGTACTCTTAGATCGGCGATTTATCCTGCCGGGAATCTTGTTTGCGGCGCTCCTGTTTCTCGCTCTACCCGCTACGATTATTGACCGGTTCTTATCTATCGGCGACCTGGGGGACACCTCCACCAGTTTCCGGGTGTTCATCTGGATGGGGACTCTGGCCATGCTCCGGGACTATTGGTTTTCCGGCATCGGGCCGGGGGAGGCGGCCTGGGCCATGGTCTATCCCGCCTACGCGTTCAGCGCCATTGTAACGCCCCACTCCCACAACTTGTTTTTACAGATCACAAGTGACGCAGGCGCACCGGGGCTGCTCGTGTTTTTGGGCGTACTCTACCAATATTTCAAAGCCACCTTCGCCGCCATCCGGCGGAAAATCCAGGGCGAACAGCGGATTTTGGTCATCGCCTCCATCGCCAGTGTAGTGGGCTTTTTGGTGCAGAGTATGACGGACTACACGTTTTACAATTACCGGCTCATGCTCTTTTTCTGGGCCGTTTTGGCCTTAGGACTGATAGCCGTCCGATATGATAAGCTAAAAGAGGGGGGTGAAGGCCCTTGATCCGTGTATTGAACATTGTCAGCGACACCAATATCGGCGGCGCAGGCCGCTGTATCTTGAATTTTCTGGCCCACTATGATCGAACCGTCTTCCAGGTGGACGTGGCTCTGCCCCGGAAGAGCCTGCTCATCCCCGAGATCGAAAAACTGGACACCCGGGCGATCCCCGTAGAAGGAATTGGCGATAAGAGCCTAGACTTCAGGGGCATCAAGCTCCTGAAAGCCGTCATCCGGGACTATGACCCCCGGGTGGTGCATACCCACGGGGCCATGAGCGGCCGAATCGCCGCCCGGCAGTGCAAGCGGGCCGTGGTCTATACCCGGCACTCGGTCTTTCCCGTGGGCAAAAAACTCTCCCGCCAACCGGGCAAATGGATCAACGGCAAGATCAACGAGCACTATGCCGACGCCATTATCGCCGTGGCCGAAGCGGCCAAGGCGAATCTGGTGGACAGTGGTGTCGCCCCGGGAAAAATCCAGGTGATTCTAAACGGTGTGGAACGGCAAATCCGCCTGTCCCCGGAAGAAATTCTGGCCGAGAAGGCTCGGTACGGTATTGCACCTGACCGGTTCGTGGCAGGCATCCTCGCCCGGATGGACCCGGTGAAAGGCCACCGCTATCTGCTGGAGGCCGCAAAGATAATCAACGATCAAGGGTTCCCTTTCACTGTGGTCATCGCAGGCGCAGGCCCCCTGGAGGAAGAGCTGAAACAGCAGGTCGACCGCATGGGGATGGACGACACGGTGATTTTCGCCGGATTTGTCACGGATATTCCCCGGCTGCTCAGTATATTGGATGTACAGATCAATGCCTCCTACGGCACCGAAGCCACCAGCTTAGCGCTCCTGGAGGGCATGAGTATGGGAGTCCCCGCTGTGGCCACCGATTACGGTGGGAATCCCGGGGTGATTGCAAACGGAGAAAATGGCATCTTAGTACCCATCCAGAATAGCGAGGCCCTGGCCCGCGCCATCTTGGACATAATGAATGATCAGACAGGATACCGTCGCATGGCGGACAGGTGCCACGAGATATTTGATCAAAAATTCACAGCGGATATTTATGCCCGGAACATCGAAGACGTATACCGCCGGGTAGCAGGAAAGAGAGGGTGACACGATGCAGCAGAAAAAACGATCTTTTAGCGGCTTTGACATCGCTGTGGTGGTAGGAATTCTTGCAGCGGGACTCGTCTGGTTCTTTGTCTCAAATCAGACGCCCCAGATAGGGGGCAGTAGTTTTACAGGGGATACCATCACCTATTATATTGAGGTGCAAAACCTGACCCAGGAGCAGGTGGAGGTGGTGCGGGTGGGAGATCTCCTCCAGGAGGGGGCACGGCATCTGCCAATCGGCGAGGTGCTGGCCATCTCGGTGCGTCCTCACGAAGTGCAGGTGCACGACAACGAGGCGGAGACAATCGTCTGGATGGAGTTGCCAGATCGGTATGCCATCATCCTCACCGTGGAGACAGAAGTGACGGAGACGGAACGGGAGGTTCGGGCCGGCGGCGAGGTGGTCCTCCGGGGCGGATCCACCATCTATTTTACCGGGCCGGGCTACGCCTTTTCCTCTGGTATCATTTTGACGCTACATCGGGAGGTGTAAGAAGTGAAAAATTGGATTGACGAAAAGGGACGGCTCTTTGGGAAAGTCAGTATCATTGACCTGGGAATCATTTTCTTGGTGGTGCTTATCGCGTTGGGGGCCTTTGTAAAATTTGTGGTCTTGGACCAGACGCGCCTCACCACGGAGCTGTCCGTTCGGTACACCCTACAGATCCACGGGATACGGGATTGGACTGTAAACAATATTCGCGTGGGAGACGCGGTCTTCTCAGGCATCACAGATGTCGGCACAATTGTAAGTGTAGCAGCGCAACCACAGGAGACAGTCCTGTCGGGAGACGGCAAGATTTGGCGGGCCTATGTGCCGGAGCGCTATACGCTCTATGTGGAGATCGAGGCAACGGCCACAGTCAGCGAGGGGCGATATCTCATCTCTAGGACGGTACCCATGTCCGTGAGCAACTCGCCTACATGGCTCACCACAAAGTTCGCCATTTTCGGTGGCACGATAACGGAGATTGTCCTGGATGAATAAGAAAAACATCCTCATGGCCACCATGGGCATGAACATCGGCGGCGCAGAGACCCATATTGTGGAACTCTGCAAAGAACTGGTTCGGCGGGGACACAAGATCACCGTGGCCTCCAACGGCGGCGTCTACGTGCCGGAGCTGACGGCGGCGGGGGTCACCCATGTGGCAATCCCTATGCATCGGCGGAGTCCCAAAGACATGGTCAAAAGCTACTTCGCGCTCCGGCGGCTCATCCGGACAGAGCGGTTTGATCTCGTCCACGCCCATGCCCGGATTCCCAGTTTTCTCTGTGGTCTGCTCTATAAACGGTTGGGATTTCCGTTTATCACCACCGCCCATGGCGTCTACACCACAGCCGGGCTGGCGGGGAAACTCACCAATTGGGGCGAAAAGACCATCGCCGTATCCGACGATATCAAAACATATCTCATCGAAAACTACGGGGTGCCGGAAACGCACATTTTCACCACTGTAAACGGCATCGACATGGAGCGCTTCTCTCCGGACGTATCCGGGGCGGTAGTGCGGGCGGAGTTTGGGATTCCGGAAGATGCGCCCGTGGTGCTCCACGTCAGCCGCTTAGACGAGGGGCCGGACATCGTAGCGGAGCAGTTGATCGACATCACCCGGGATTTGGCGACACAAGTGCCGGGACTTTACGTCCTCATCGCCGGCGGCGGCAATCAGTTGGAGCGGCTCCGGGCGAAGGCAGAGGCGGTCAACGGGGCGATTGGCCGCACTGTGATCCACATGGCGGGGCTGCGGACAGATATCAACGCCTGTATCGCCGCATCTGACGTGTTCTGCGGCGTCAGCCGGGCGGCGCTAGAGGCCATGAGCATGGAAAAGCCCGTCGTCCTGGCCGGATTCCAGGGCTACGCCGGAATCTTTGATGAGAGCAAGCTGGACGTATCCAGGCGCACGAACTTCTGCTATCGGGGTTGTAATCCCCCCACGGGGGAGGCGCTCCTGGGGGATCTCGCCGCCTGTCTTGCCATGGCGCCGGATCAGCGTGCGGATTTGGGCCGCTATGGCCGGGAGACGGTGCGTCGCTATTATTCTGTGGCGACCATGGCGGACGATACGTTGCGGGCATACGAGACCGTTTTAAACCGGCCAAAGGCCCTGCTCTTGTCTGGCTACTACGGGTTCCAGAACGCGGGGGACGACGCCATTCTGGACGCATTCATGAAAAGCGCCGGAGAGTTACCCTGTCCGGTGCGGGTGACTGTACTCTCCAACACCCCCGAACAGACGGCAAAAAAATACGGCTGTGAGGCGGCTTATCGGTTTGGTGTCTTCGCCGTCTTACGGGCGCTACGCCGCTGCGATGTGCTGGTCTCCGGCGGGGGCAGTCTTCTTCAGGACAAGAGTAGCACCCGCAGTATTATCTACTACCTATCCATTGTCCGGCTGGCCAAGTTTTTCGGCAAGCCGGTGATGCTCTACGCCAACGGCATCGGCCCTGTGCATCGATCCGCCAACCGCCGCCGGGTCAAGGCCGTCGTCAGCCGGGCGGACATGATCACCCTCCGGGAGGAGAGTAGCCGGGACGAGCTAATCCGCATGGGAATAACCGCCCCGGAAATACATGTGACAGCGGATCCCATCTTCATCCTGGACAGCATTGATGGGGATCACGCCGTCCAGGTGCTCCGAGACGCAGGCGTACCGGAAGGCCGGCCCCTGGTGGGAATCTCTGTGCGGAACCTGCGCCTTGGGCCGGGCTTTGTAGCGCAAATGGCCCGCCTGGGAGATCGGTTGTCGCAGGAATTGGGCTATGATGTGGTCTTCATCCCCATGCAGATGCCCTCCGACTGGGCCATCAGCCGGGAGATTATGGAACGGATGACCCGCCCCGCCTATATCCTGGGAGAGAGCCTCTCCGCAGAGGCCCTCATCGGGGCGTCGGGGCAGATGAGCTTGGTGATTACCATGCGACTCCACACCATGCTCTTTGCGGCCAAATCCCGTGTGCCGGTCATCGGCCTCGTCTGTGATCCGAAGATTGAATATTTCTTAGAAAAGCTCAACCTGCCCGCCGGCGTCCCGGTGGAGGACTTCGATCCAGACCGGGTGTTCGAGCAGGCCAGCGAGGTCTTGGACAGGCTCCCCGCCTATGGTGCCGATCTGGAGCACAGGGTCAGCGATATGGAGGCCCAGGCCGCGGAGAACGGGCGGTATCTCGGAGAATTGCTAAAGCGCATGTGGTAAGTCACATGCGCTTTTTTACAAAAAGTTCTCTGCCCTATTGCGCCCTGTGCGAAGAGCTGATATACTTGTCTGCAAGGGGGTGCCGAGTATGGAAGAGACCTTACAGCAAATACTGTTTGAATTAAAAGAACTCAAAAAAAGCCAGGCCGTCGTCGAGCAGACGGCGAAAAAAACTCGCAGCGATACGTTTAATCTGCACATAGCGCATGTCGCCGCAGAAAAAAACCAGGCTGTGCTAGAACAGGGCATGACCCGCATCAATGAACGACTGGACGGCATGCAGACTGACATGGCTGACATGCGGACTGATATAGCGAACATGCAGACCGATATAGCTGGTCTACGGACAGATATGACTGGTGTACAGACTGACATAACCGACATACAGGCTGATCTAGCCAGAGTTGCAGTCACACAGGAAAACGACGTTTTGCCTAAGATTCAATTGTTCTGCGAGGGGCAGAGTGAGTTGGTCGCAGGGCTTAACAAGCTAAAGGACGTACCCGCTCAAATCGAAGATATTCAGAATACGGTTTCTGTCCTCAAGTACGCTGTTAAAGCCCATACCCACGACTAAAAATGCCACAGCCGCACCCGGAGAGGTGCGGCTGTTTTGACCTAATAGTAATAATAACCCATTTTTCTATTGCATTACCAGCAAATCTACGATATAATACCAACAAGCCGATTGAAGCAAAGTCGGTAGCGGTGGCGACAGGCAAGTTAGAGCTTCCTGCCGTCACAGGTGCGTAGACACCCATGCATGACCTCAGGCCCCACCGCTTGCACCAGTATAGCATTTTCTGCTACCTGACGCAAGAACAAGGATTGTATGGCCGTGAGGGCGTAGCTTTCATCAGAAAACTATGTCGCAGTATGGGTTGCCCCGTGCTGCGACTTTTTCATCGGTCTGCGGTGAGGGCCTGGCCTTGCGGGGCGGAGGAATCCGCCCCGTGGGAGCAGCTCTCCCGCAACTTAGACCGAAAGGACGATGAACGATGCAAGAGCCCTATCACCCCATGTACCGGGAAGTCTGTGCCGGAGCCGCCGACGCCTGTGATCTCATCGGTGTCGCCAATGCAATTCTGGTCAAGACGGAAGACTTCCCCGAAAAGCAGCAGTTGGCCACAATCCTCCGGGCTGCAACCCAACGCTTGCAACAGTCCACGGGAAAAGCAGAAGAACTTTTGCTGGACAGCGCAACACCGGAATAGGCGGAAAAAGCGGACGGCTTAATGGCCGTCCGCTGCATTTTTATAAAAATATAAAACAATCCGAATTATTTCCCCGCAATATGGGGTTTTTTGTCGGATTTTTTTGCTCTTTTTCTAAAATAAACATTGAAAAAGTCGAGGGAAACAAGTACAATAGATGTGGTAATTTTTAGAGCATAAAATTGATATATACGAAGGAGAGGGCCAAATGAACGATAACAAAAAGACCATCCGCGACATAGACGTGTCCGGAAAGAAAGTTCTGCTCCGCTGTGATTTCAACGTCCCGCTGGACAAGCAGACCGGGGAGATCACCGATGACAAACGTATCGTAGCCAGTCTGCCCACCATCCGCTATCTGCTGGAGAAGGGCGCTGCCATTATCTGCTGTTCCCACCTGGGTCGCCCCAAAGGGGAGTGGCTCCCGGAGTTGAGCCTCGCCCCCGTGGCACGGCGGCTTAGTGATCTCTTGGGTGTCCCCGTGCAGATGGCAAAAGACGTCATCGGAGAAGATGCCCAGACGTTGGCAAAAAATCTAAAACCCGGCGAAATCCTCCTGCTGGAAAACCTGCGCTATCACAAGGAGGAGACGAAAAACGACCCCGGCTTTGCAAAATCTCTGGCGAATCTGGCCGATATATTTGTCTCCGACGCCTTTGGCACCGTACACAGAGCCCACGCCTCCACTGCCGGTGTGGCGGACTATCTCCCCGCCGTCAGCGGATTTCTGGTGGCGAAAGAGCTGGAAGTCCTGGGTGGTGCGCTCACCACGCCCCAGCGGCCTTTCGTGGCCATCTTGGGCGGGGCCAAAGTCTCCGATAAGCTGGGTGTGATCCAGAACCTGTTGGAAAAAGCCGACACCATCATCATCGGCGGCGGCATGAGTTATACATTTTGCAAAGCCCAGGGCGGCAAGATCGGCCAGAGCCTCTGCGAGGAGGACAAGCTGGACTACGCCCTGAAAATGATCGAGGCCGCAGAGGAGAAAGGTGTCAAATTCTTACTCCCCGTGGACGTGCTGGCCGCGGCGGAGTTCTCTCCCGACGCAACCCCCATCCCCTGTGTCGCCGGCGAGATCGCCGATGACCTCATGGGTCTGGACATCGGAGAAGAGACCCGGCGTATCTTTGCCGAAGAGATCAAGAACGCCAAAACCGTCATCTGGAACGGCCCCATGGGCGTATTTGAATTCCCCGCATTTTCCGGCGGTACCCGCGCCGTGGCCGACGCCATGGCCGCAAGTGAGGCCGTGACCATCATCGGCGGCGGCGACAGTGCCGCAGCCGTCCAACAGTTCGGGCTCTCCGATCAGATGACCCATGTATCCACCGGCGGCGGGGCGTCGCTAGAGTTCTTAGAAGGCCGTGTCCTACCCGGTGTGGCGTGTCTGGAAGACAAGTAAACCACCCCTTATAAGGAGTTGATGTGGATGAACAGAAAGTACAGAAAGACCGTAATCGCAGGAAACTGGAAAATGAACAAACTCCCCTCTGAGATCAGGAATTTTGCCGAAGAGTTTCGCACTCTGATCCCCAGGGCCAAGTGGTGTGACATCGTCGTGTGTACGCCCGCCGTGATGATCCCGGCTGCTGTCCGGGCCTTCAAGGAGGGCAAAGTGGCCGTCGGCGGCCAGGATATGAGCGCCCATCCATCCGGCGCCTACACCGGCGAAGTCGCCGGGGCGCAGTTGGTCGATGCCGGGGCGAAGTACGTCATCATCGGCCACTCAGAGCGGCGGCAATACCACGGGGAGACGGACGAGATGGTCAACGCCAAAGTCCTCGCCGCACTGGGGAGCAAGCTGATTCCCATCGTCTGCGTGGGCGAGAGCCTGGAGACGCGGGAGCTGGAACTGACCCTGGATCTCGTCACCTATCAGGTCAAACGGGCCTTATCCGGAGTCGCCCCGGAGCAGATGCGCAAAGTCATCATCGCCTATGAGCCCATCTGGGCCATCGGCACCGGGAAAACCGCCACGGCAGAGCAGGCCGGCGAGGTCTGTACCGCAATCCGTGCCGTAGTCCGCGCCGTGTACGGCGCACGGATCGCACGGAGCGTGACCATCCAGTACGGCGGTAGCATGAACGCCGCTAACGCCGAGGAACTGCTGGCCCAACCCGACATCGACGGCGGCCTCATCGGCGGTGCGTCCCTCAAACCGGAAGAACTGGCCAAGATTGTCTTAGCGGCGAATCAAGAGTGAGGAGACAGTATTTGAAAACACCGACGACACTGATTATCATGGACGGCTACGGTCTGGGTGAAAATCCGAAGACCAGTGCCATCCACGCGGCACATACCCTGTTTCTGACGGAACTGTTCCAAAAATACCCCACCACCCAACTGGTGGCATCCGGCGAGGATGTGGGCCTGCCCGACGGGCAGATGGGCAACAGCGAGGTGGGCCACGTCAACATCGGTGCAGGCCGAGTGATCTATCAAGACCTGCCTAAGATCACCGCCGCCATCCGAGACGGGAGCCTATTTGAGAACCCGGCATTCAAAGCCGCCATGTCTGCCGCCAGGGAGAATGGCCGCCCCCTGCACCTGTTCGGCCTCATGAGTGACGGCGGCGTCCACAGCCACAACACCCACGTCTGGGGCCTGCTGGAAATGGCCAAGCGGGAGGGGTTGGAGCAGGTATACCTCCACTGCTTCCTAGATGGCCGAGACGTGCCGCCCAAGAGCGGTGCAGGCTTCGTAGCGGAGTGCGTGGAACAGTGCAAAGAGATCGGTATCGGCAAGGTCGCCACAGTCATGGGTCGGTTCTACGCCATGGATCGTGACCAGCGCTGGGATCGGGTCGAAGCCGCCTACAACGCCATGGTATTGGGCCAGGGGATTCAAAACCCCGACCCGGTAGATGCCATAGAGAAAAGCTATCAAGAGGGCGTAACGGACGAGTTTGTCCTCCCCGTGGTCTGCGACCCGACAGGGATGATCGGTGCGGGGGACAGCATCATCTGCTTCAACTTCCGCCCTGACCGGGCCCGCGAGATCACCCGGGCCTTTGTAGACCCCAACTTCGACGG
Organism: Oscillospiraceae bacterium; assembly: GCA_009780435.1. Classification (GTDB taxonomy): domain Bacteria; phylum Bacillota; class Clostridia; order Oscillospirales; family Oscillospiraceae; genus WRAB01. The sequence goes on from WRAB01000007.1 coordinate 77,665, forward strand.
CTTCGGCCGCAAACGGGGCTACTTCCCCGTCACCTACGTCTGTACCACCCAGTATGACGAGGAGATGCCCAACGTCACTGTGGCCTTCCCCCCGGAGCCGATCAACAACACCTTCGGCCAGTATATCTCCGGTCTGGGGCTGACCCAACTCCGTATCGCCGAGACGGAGAAATACGCCCATGTGACCTTCTTCTTCAACGGCGGCGTGGAAGAGCGCTATCCCGGTGAGGAGCGGGCGCTGATCCCCAGCCCCAAAGAGTTCCCCACCTATGACCTCATCCCAGAGATGAGCGCATACGCCGTAGCGGAAGAGAGCGTGGAGCGGATCAAGAGCGGACAGTACGACGTGATTATCCTAAACTTCGCCAACTGCGACATGGTGGGTCACACCGGCGTGTTCGACGCGGCTGTCCGGGCCGTAGAGGCCGTGGATCAATGCGTGGCCCAAGCGGTACAGGCGACCACGGAAATGGGCGGCATCGCCCTGATCACCTCCGACCACGGCAACGCCGAGAGCATGATGGAGCCCGACGGCTCCCCTCAAACGGCCCACACCACCAATCTGGTGCCGCTGACCATCGTGGGGGCCGACGTACAGCTACAACCCGGCCGTCTCTGCGATATCGCACCCACCATGCTGGATCTCATGGGCCTAGAGCAGCCGGCAGAGATGACGGGCCACAGCTTGATCGTATAGGGGGCGATGTTCCTGACGTCCCGCAATGTACAAACATCTGTCGCAGGACGGGCGAACACTGTTCGCCCCTACAAGGGCAGTGTTTTGCGTAGGGGCGCACACTGTGCGCCCGTGTTGTACTTTCCTGTGTTTCCCCGCCTACGGCGAAAACAATAAACAAATTTTTATCCAAAGGAGAAAGAATATGAGAGAATATCTAGAGATCGTAGACGTACTGGCCAGAGAGATTATGGACTCTCGTGGCAACCCCACCGTCGAGGTAGAAGTGCTCCTGGACGGCGGATTCATGGGCCGTGCCGCCGTGCCCTCCGGTGCCTCCACAGGCATCTTCGAGGCGTGTGAGTTGAGAGACGGCGACGCCTCCCGCTATCTAGGCAAAGGCGTCAGCCAAGCCGTAGAGCACGTCAACGGCGAGATCGCCGAAGTTCTAATCGGCCTCAACGCCTTAGAGCAGGTCGGTATCGACAAGGTTCTGATCGAATTGGACGGCACCCCCAACAAGAGCCGTCTGGGCGCAAACGCCATCCTCGGCTGCTCCATGGCCGTGGCGAGGGCCGCCGCAGAGGCCCTGGGGATGCCCCTCTACACCTATATCGGTGGCGTCAACGCCAAGACATTACCTGTACCCATGATGAACATCATCAACGGCGGTGCACATGCATCAAATAATGTAGATATCCAGGAGTTCATGGTCATGCCCGTGGGCGCACCCTGTTTCCAGGAAGCTCTGCGTATGGGGGCCGAGGTGTTCCACGCCCTGAAAAAAGTCATCACCAAAAAAGGCGGCAGCACCGCTGTGGGCGACGAGGGCGGATTCGCCCCTGACCTGGCCAACGACGAGGAAGCTCTGCAACTCATCATGGAGGCCATCGAAGTGGCCGGATATGAAGCTGGTAAAGACTTCAAAATCGCCATCGACGCCGCCACCAGCGAGTGGTATCAGGAGGACGGTACCTATCTCATGCCGAAACTCCAAAAGAAGCTCACCAAACAAGAACTCTGCGACATGTGGGTATACTTTGCGGACAAATATCCCATCATCTCCCTGGAAGACTCCATGGCCGAGGACGATTGGGCGGGCTGGAAGCTCCTCACGGACGCATTGGGCGATAGAATCCAACTCGTGGGCGACGACCTGTTCGTGACCAACGTAGAGCGCTTGAGCCGTGGCATCAAAGACGGCGTGGGGAACTCTATTCTGGTCAAAGTCAACCAGATCGGCTCCCTCACGGAAACTCTGGACGCCATCCAGATGGCCAACCGCGCCGGGTACACGGCGGTTATCTCCCACCGCTCCGGCGAGACGGAGGACTCCACCATCTCCGACATCGCAGTGGCCGTCAACGCCGGACAGATCAAAACCGGCGCACCCTCCCGCTCCGACCGGGTGGCGAAATATAACCAACTGCTCCGGATCGAAGAGGAACTGGACGAAGCGGCAGAATATGCCGGTGCAGACGCATTTTTCAACTTAGGCTAATCACCTTTTGAACGACAGCGGGGGATTTCCGTACAGTTCCCACTGTGCGGAAATCCCCATTCGTATATGGTGGGGGAGTTGCGGAGGGACTGTTGTGAAACTATTTCTCAAAGTCAGTGTCATTGTTGTTGGCATGGCAATTATGGCCACACTGATCTACTTCTTTGTCTCCGGGATTTTGCTCATCGCTGTGCAGGCACTGCTGATGGCAGCGTTGTGCGGTATTATGATCGGTGCGCTCATACAGGGAGAGAAACAGGGGATGCCGAGCGAAAAGCGTTGGCTGTATTTCTCCGTTTTCATGGGAATATTTCTTCTCGTATACGCTGTCGTCAAGCTTGTTCTGTTTCCGGAATCTGCGATTTTTGTATGGAGTTGGTAGGGTAGCCCTCCCCTCCCCCAGTCAGGCTTCGCCTGACAGCCCCCTCTGGGCGAGGGGGCCAGAAGGTCAAGGGCCAAAAGCCTCCCTCAAATTGAGGGAGGTGGCAGAGCGAAGCTCTGACGGAGGGAGGACATCACGTGAAACGATCAACCATCAACCGCACAGAAGTCCTGCGCTATCTCGGCCACTCCGGCGGGGCGCTGGATGCCCAAGTGGAGGCCCAACTGGATCGGGCCGCAGAATTAGTACTAGAGCTGGTGGAGCCCCGGTCTGTCTATCGGGTGTTTTCGCTCAATCGGGACGGGGATGTGCTCCGGCTCCAGGGGACGAATGTCGCCCTGGCGGGGGAGGACATTCTGGTTCATCTGGAGGGTGCGGATCAGTGCGTACTGATGGCGGTTACCATGGGTGCGCCCATAGAGACGGCCATCCGGCGGGCGCAGGTGGCGGATATGGCCCTGGCCGTGATATTGAACGCTACGGCAGATGCGGCAGTGGAGCAGATTTGCAATTCACTCCAATCCGAGATCGGAGATTGGGCAAAAATGGAAAGCTTGTGCTTGGGCGGACGATTCTCTCCGGGGTATGGGGATATGCCTCTGTCCCAACAAGAGGAGATATGCAATCTGTTGCATACGGCACGGCGGATCGGGGTTTCGGTCACATCGCAATATTTGTTGACGCCGCGCAAATCTATAACGGCGGTGTTAGGGCTTTATAGCGGGCAAATAGCGCGGCGATGGACCGGTTGTACAGCGTGTCTGGCGAGAGATAACTGCGTTTTGAGAAAGGCGGGGAGAACTTGTGAGAAATCGAAATCGCCTGTTGGATAAAGCCCTGTCTGGATTTTTATACTTAGACGGCGCTATGGGAACCATGCTCCAGCAGAGCGGTCTGAATGCGGGCGAAAATCCCATGTGTTTGAATATCACAAATCCCGACCTGATCACGCAGGTGCATAGGCAATACGTGGCGGCTGGCAGTGATATTCTCCTCACCAATACCTTCGGGACCAACAGACAAAAACTCCACGGCACGGGCTATCCGCCGGGACAAATTATCCACGCCGCCGTATCGGCGGCACGGCAGGCGGCGGCACGGCAGGCGGCGGGGGCGGATACTCTGGTGGCATTGGACGTCGGCCCCATTGGGGAGCTTTTAGCTCCGTTGGGGACGCTGACATTTGATGATGCCTACGATCTATTCCGGGAACAGGTCGAGGCGGGCCGGAACGCCGGGGTGGATTTGGTCTTTATCGAGACCATGGCGGATTTAAACGAAGTCCGGGCGGCAATCCTGGCGGTGAAAGAGTGCTCCGATCTGCCGATTTTTGTGACCATGACCTTCCAGCCCGACGGACGGACGTTTACGGGCTGTCTGCCGGAGAGTTTTGCCATGGTGGCGGGCGGCCTGGGGGCCGATGCCCTGGGGATCAACTGCTCCACTGGCCCCCGTGAGATGCGAGACGTGGTGGCCCGGATCGTCGCGGCCACGGATCTGCCCGTTATCGTCAAGCCAAACGCCGGATTGCCGGATCCCGCTACTGGAATTTACGATCTCTCCCCGGCAGAGTTCGCCGCCGCAGTGGCGGAACTCACGGCATTGGGCGTCTCTGTCGTGGGCGGATGTTGTGGAACCAGTCCGGCGTATATTACGGCCCTCAAGGATCAGCTAGCGGGGGCGAATCCGATTGTTCGACAGCCGCGGGCGCGAAACAGTATGGTCTGCTCCGCCGTTCGGACGGTGGAGATCAGCGGCGTGCAGGTCATCGGGGAGCGGATCAACCCCACGGGGAAACGAGAATTTCGCCAGGCCCTCATAGAGGGGAATCTGGACTATATTCTGGCCCAGGCCATCAGCCAGGAGGTTGCAGGGGCCGATCTGCTGGATGTCAATGTGGGCGTGCCGGAACTGGATGAACCGGCCCAGATGGCCCGGATTGTCCCCGCCATCCAGTCGGTGACGGGGTTGCCCTTGGTGATCGACTCCAGCAATCCGGACGCATTAGAGGCAGGGCTGCGCGCGTACTGCGGCAAGGCCGTTGTCAACTCTATAAGCGGAGAACAGGCGGCGCTGGATCGGATATTGCCCCTGGTGAAACAATATGGCGCTTCTGTGGTGGGGTTGACTCTGGATGAACAGGGCATCCCGGAGACCGCCGAGGGGCGGTTGGAAATCGCCCGGCGGATTTTGAACGCCGCTTTGGCCCACGGCATTCCCCGAGAGGACGTGTTCATCGACTGCCTGACCCTGACGGTCTCCGCCCAGCCCCAGGGGGCGACAGAGACCCGAAAGGCCGTCCGCATGGTACGGCAGGAATTGGGGCTACAGGCGGTGCTGGGGGTGTCCAATATCTCCTTTGGATTGCCCAATCGTCCGCTGATCAATCAGACGTTTTTGACCATGGCCTTAGAGGCGGGCCTCACCCTGCCGATCTGTAATCCCAACGACCAGGGGATGATGGACGCCATCGCCGCCTTTCGGCTCTTGGCCCTGGCTGACCCGGGCGGGGCGAGTTTTATCGCCCGGTTCTCTGCACAGGAAGCCGCCCCGGTACCTGTTGCCGTCGCCGGGAATCAAGATATCACTTACGCCATTTGTAAGGGCCTGCGGGATGAGGCCCGCTCTATCACCGCATCGCTCCTGGAGACCTGGGACGAGGTGGAACTTGTGCAAACCTTGCTCATCCCGGCCCTGGATCAGGTGGGCCAGCGGTTTGAGGCGGGGGAATTATTTCTGCCCCAACTCCTAAACGCCGCCGGGGCCGCCGGAGGAGCATTTGATCTGATAAAAGAGCGCTTGACGAGACGGGGGGCCGCCCCCTTAGAGAAGGGGACAATCGTCCTGGCAACAGTTGCGGGCGATATTCACGACATTGGCAAGAACATTGTCAAGGTCATCTTGGAAAACTACGGTTACCGTGTCATTGACCTGGGGAAAGACGTGCCGCCGGAGCAGGTGGTGGAGGCGGTGGTTCGGGAGAATATCCGGCTGGTGGGTCTCAGCGCACTCATGACCACCACGCTGGGGAGTATGGCGGATACGATCACCCGGTTGAAATCGGCGGGCTGTGCCTGCAAGATCATGGTGGGCGGCGCCGTGTTGACGCCGGAATACGCACAAGAGATCGGTGCGGATTACTACGCCAGAGACGCCAAAGACGGCGTCGCCTGTGCCAGGGAGGTATTTGGTGCGTAGAGAGTCGAACCAACAAAAATTAGTCCAAGGCCCGTTATTATTCGACGGGGCCATGGGGACCTATTACGCCACGCAAAACAAAGCGCCCGCAGCGCAGTGCGAAATTGCCAACCGGACGGAGCCCGCTCTGATCGGCGAAATCCACCGGGCCTATATAGGCGCCGGGTGTAGCGCCATCAAGACCAATACCTTCGGTCTCGCCGCCATTGCCGACGAGCAGGGCCTTGCCGAGGCGGAAGACCTTTTATGTTGCGCCTGGACCATCGCCCAAGAAGCGGTGGTGGATCGAGATGTGGCCATTTTCGCAGACTTGGGGCCTCCAATCCCCGGGGGCGAGGACGCGCTTCCTGTTTATCAGGCCCTAGTGGATCAATTTCTGGCCCTGGGGGCGACAAATTTTCTCTTTGAGACTTTTTCTAATGATACGTTGATCCGCGCCCTTGCGGCCCATATCCGCACCCAGGTACCGGACGCCTATGTCATCGCCTCGTTTGCCGTCTCACCCGACGGGTTCACCGCAGAGGGCCGGAGCGGGCGGGCGTTGGTGCAGGGCATCCTGGACGATCAACTGGCGGACGCCGCCGGGTTCAACTGTGTATCCGGGCCGGGGCATCTGCTCCCGTTGATCCGAGAGATGGACACATCCCGCTATCCCCTGTCCATCATGCCAAACGCCGGATACCCCACTGTTATGGGACGGCGCACCGTATACGGCGGCAGTGCGGCCTATTTCGCCGCCAGACTCCGGGAGATGGCGGATCAGGGCGCACAAATTCTGGGGGGCTGTTGCGGGACGACGCCCGACTATATCCGCAAGACCGCCGAGGCGTTGCGGAGGGGTTCCCCCGCGTCGTCGGTCACTGTGATAGCAAGAGAACCCATAGCACCGCCCCTTGCGGAGCCGGAGAAAAATCGCTTTCGGGAGAAGCTCATGAGCGGTCAGCGGGTTGTGGCGGTGGAGTTGGATTCCCCCCTGGATTGTAATATCTCCAAATACATGGAGGGCGCCAAACTGCTCCAATCCAGCGGTGCGGATGTGATTACCATTGCCGACTGTCCCGTGGCCCGCTCCCGGATGGACAGCAGTATTGTGGCCTGTAAGCTCCGGCGGGAATTGGGCGTAGACGCCCTGCCCCATCTGACCTGCCGGGATCGGAACTTAAACGCCACCAGAGCGCTGCTCCTGGGCCTCTCTGCCGAGGGGGTGCACAATGTCCTGATCGTCACCGGGGATCCCGTCCCCACGGCGGAACGGGGTGCGGTGAAGAGCGTGTACAACTTCAACGCCCGGATGCTGGCCAAGTATATCCAGACCTTAAATGAAGACTTATTCCAGACCCCTTTTCTCGTGGGCGGGGCCTTAAATGTCAATGCGAAAAACTTCGAGGTCCAGTTGCGATTGGCCCGGGAAAAAGTTGAAAATGGTGTGGAATTGCTCTTGACCCAGCCCATTATGACCCGGCGGGGGATGGACAATTTGTGCCGGGCGAAAGATGCCCTGGATTGTAAGATTCTAGGCGGTATTATGCCCATTGTCAGCCATCGCAACGCCCAGTTCATTGCAGCTGAACTCCAGGGCATGGAGGTCGATCCCGAGACTGTAGAACGGTACCGGGACTTATCAAAAGAGGACGCCGCCCGGTTGGGAATCGAGTTGTCTCTGGAGATAGCGGGTAAGATCGCGCAAGACATTGACGGCTACTATCTCGTCACCCCGTTCCAGCGCACGGATATGATTGCGGCTATTATGCAAGAATTATAGTTGATGGCATCGGCGGCTCCTCTAGGCCTCCCCCAGTCAGGCTGCGCCTGACAGTCCCCTCAAAACGAGGGGGCCGAAGGCCAATCCTCAGTCAGCTTTGCCCCCCAGGGGGCCTTCTCTTGCCGCAGGGCGGCAATTCACCTTGTGAAAGCTCCTTTGGGAAAGGCGCTTTCAGGTCAAGGGCGTGGCGGCCTAAAAACCTCCTTTTCGGAGGTGGCAGAGCGAAGCTCTGACGGAGGATTATCCCTGCGGGGCGGGCGGCAGATTGCCGCCCCTACAAGAGTGAATCGGCGCATCGAAAAAGGAGGTCGTGTAATGCAATTACAAAAAATCCAGACAGAGACGACCCAGGCTGTTCAGGCCCTGTTAGCGGAGGCGAATCTTCGTCCGGGGGATTTGTTCGTGGTGGGTTGTTCCACCAGCGAGGTGGCGGGGGAACATATCGGCCGAGCCGGGAGTTTAGAGATCGCTGCCGCCATCTTTGACGGACTCTACCCCGCCCTGCAAGCGGGGGGGATTGCCCTGGCTGTACAATGTTGTGAGCACTTGAATCGCGCCCTGGTGGTGGAATGCGCTACAGCGGAGCGGGCTGGATTGGAGATCGTATCCGCCGTGCCCTATCCGGAGGCGGGGGGCGCTTTTGCCGCCGTGGCCTGGAATCGGTTCTCCGACCCTGTATTGGCGGAGCGCATCGAAGCCCGGGCCGGGATGGACATCGGCGGGACGCTCATCGGGATGCATCTTGCCCCCGTGGCGGTCCCCGTGCGACTGCCCATCCGATCCATCGGAAAGGCCCACTTGATCTGTGCGAGAAGCCGTCCAAAGCGAATCGGCGGCCAGCGGACGAAATATATATAAGGCGGGGAATTCACATGAAGCGATTTAAATGGGAACGGCACTATCTGCACTGGGGCATCACGGCCTTTTCGGTGATCGTATGCAGCTTGATTTTCTATTTCTCCATCCTCCACTGGATCTATATGCGGGAGTTCTTTGGGCTTATCGGCAGAACCATGGCGCCTATTGTCTGGGGCTTCATCTTCGCCTATATGCTGACCCCTTTTGCAAGATTCCTGGAGCGGATGCTACATAAGGTCGGCGGACGGCTTTTTGGTAAACGTCCCCTGCTCAAAAAGCGGATTTTCCGGGCTGTCGGTATTTTACTGGCGGTGATCATCACCCTTTTGGTGGTGACGATCCTTCTGCTCCACCTGTTGCCGGAGGTCTACTCCAGCGTAGAGAGCCTCATTGACAACATTCCCGGCTACTTTGCGGAGATCGCAGGGCTTGCACAGCGATTCTTAGACGATATTCCCGCCTTGGAGGCGGTCACTATCGACCTGCTGAGGGAGGGAGAGAATCTCTTGTCCACCTGGGTGGACGAGACCCTTTGGCCAAACCTGGATATTGTCATCGTCGCCGTCACGGCGGGGGTGTTTGGGGTGATCCGGATTGCGGTCAACCTGGCATTGGGGCTGGTGCTCTCCGTCTATATTATGTACAACCGGGAACTCCTGGCCGCCCAGTTGAAAAAACTCTTCCACAGCTTGATGCCTCCCAAGCGTGTGTCCGTTGTGCTAAACGCCGCACACTATCTGGATCGGGCCTTCGGCGGGTTTTTCTTGGGCCGCTTTGTGGACGCACTCATTGTCGGGGGCATCACCTTTGTATTCCTCTCTCTGATGAATATGCCCTATACGGCCCTGGTCAGCTTGATTGTCGGTGTCACCAATGTAGTCCCCTACTTCGGCCCGTTTATCGGCGGCATCCCATCGGCCCTGTTGATCCTCATGGAGGATCCCGCCCAGGGCGTGATCTTCATCATCTTTATCGTCGCATTGCAACTGGTGGACGGGAATTTCATCGGCCCCCGGATATTATCCACCACCACGGGGATCAGCGGTCTCTGGGTGATGATCTCCATCCTGGTGGGCGGCGGCTTGTTCGGCTTTGTGGGTATGATCTGCGGCGTCCCGGTGTTCTCTGTGCTCTATGCGGGGGTCCGCTACTTGTCCAATAAACGATTGGAGCGAAAAGCCATGTCAACGGAGACCACGGCCTACGGGCCGGAGCCTCCGCCTCCGCCGCTGATCGAAGAAGAGACGGAGATTGAGTGAGCCATGAAACTACGCCTCCAATATAACAACATGGCACCCTATCTTGTGGCGAGCGATATCATTGATTTTGGAGATCAATTTTCCCGTGAGGTGACAGAACTGGCCTTTGAGATTGCCGCCCGCTCGACAGATGAAATTGACTGCATCAAAAATGCGTTTGCATATGTGCGGGATCACATTTCACATTCGGCGGATATTCAGGGGAAGATCGTCACTTGCACGGCCTCCGAGGTGTTGCGTGCAAAAGAGGGCATCTGTTATGCCAAGTCTCATCTATTGGCCGCAATATTACGCTGCAACCAGATTCCCGCCGGGTTTTGCTATCAGAGGCTTTTGCTGGACGATATATCGGCCCCGCATCTGATTTTACACGGCTTAAACGCTGTCTATATCGAGAAACTGAATCGGTGGATTCGTTTGGACGCAAGAGGCAACAAACCCGGTGTAGATGCGCAGTTTTCCCTTGTACAGGAACAGTTGGCGTTTCCTGTCCGCAGCGAAAAGGGAGAAGAAGACATTCCTGTCATATTTGCAAGCCCCGATAAACATGTCATACAGGCTTTGACAGACAATATGTGTCTGGAAACGTTGTGGACCAATTTGCCCACTGCGCTCTATCCCACGGCATAAGTAAAAAAGAGGCGGTCGCACCAACTGTGTGCGGCCGCCTTTTCCTGCGAAAGTCCATAGGGGTATTTCCCCCGCCGAAGGCGGGGAAATACAGAGCTTAAGTAATACGCTATCAATCTAAAGCAGTATACGCATCAATAAACCGGAGAAAAATCACGGCCACTTCTGCGCGCAGGGCTTCGGCTGTCGGGGCCAGGTAGCCGTCGCCGGTGCCTCGGATCAGGCCGGTGCGGACGGCCTCCGTCATGGCGTCATAGGCCCATGTGTCGATCAGGTCGGCGTCCGGGAAGTCCATCAGCATCTCGCCGGGCAGTTCGATGTCGTACCGTTGCATGAAGCGGTAGAGGAAGGTCGCCGCCTCTTGGCGGGTGGTGGCCTGCTCGGCACCGAACCAGTCTGCGCTGACACCCTGCACAATCTCCTGCTCCCAGGCCCAGGCCACATAGTTGCCGTACCACGTGTCGGGGGACACATCCAGAAACGGCGTATCGCCGCTGTTGGATGTATCAATCTCCAGACTTGCGGCCAGCCGGCCCAATACGGTGACGAACATGGCACGGGTCATCTCCCCGTTGGGGGCAAAGGATCCGTCGGGGTTGCCGGTGAACAGTCCCTGTTCCACCGCTTGGCCGATCTGATCCTCCGCCCAGTGGCCGCTGATATCTCGGAACAGGGCCGGGGGCTCATCGCTGACAGGCAGCGTGATGGATCCGTTCCGTCGGATGCCGCCGGGCAGATCGATGAAAAATCCGACATCCAGTGCATATAAGTCACTGTCTGCGGGGAGAAAGTGTGATATGGAGAACGTCGGCTGGTCTGTGGGGAGGAAAGTGCCGAAGGTGGAGACGGTCTGTCCGTTGACTGTCCATCCGCCACCCAAGGCACCAATATTACCCGTGTCCACGTTGTTCAGCTGAGCCATGAAGTCAATGTCCGTATTACGACGTGCGGCGGGTACATTTGCGGTCACATCCACGGTTATAGCATTCATCAGCCCGTCTCTGCGGGCCAGTTCGGAAAAACCAAAGTTGAATAGCGCCCTCGTGTCGCCGTATCTGCCATTGTTATCGGGTGCGTTCATGACCACAGTGATGACGCGCCTGCCATCCCGCAGCGCCGTGGCGGAGAGACAGTGTCCGGCGGCAGTGGTGGTGCCGGTCTTGAAACCGTCTGCGCCCTGGGTGGCAAACGTGCGGCCGGGCAGAAGCAGATTTGTATTCGGTGTGTATCCCCCGGCAAAGGTGAACGACGTCATCCGTGTAATCCGCAGGATGTCGGGATGTGTGGTGATAAACTCCCGCACCAGGGTGGCCATGGAACGGGCTGTGAGTTGGCTGCCGGTGGCGCCGTGGGAGTTGTCGTAACGGGCGTTCATCCCCAGCCGCTGGGCTGTCTCGTTCATCAATGCGGCAAACGCTGTCTCGGAGCCGGATATGTGCTCGGCCATGGCGACGCAGGCGCCGTTGTGAGAGGGGAGCATAATCAGCCGGAGCATGGTCTCCACGGAGTGCCGCTGCCCCGCCCGGACGTATCTGCCGCCCCAATCAAACTGTCTGCTGATCCGCTCTGCGTTTTGGCTGACGGAGATCATGGTGTCGAAGTTGAGCCGTCCCGCCGCAATTTCTTCGTAAATGATGTAGGCCGTCATGACTTTCGTCATGCTGGCGGGAGTTCTCAGGGTGTCAATATCTCTGCCCCAGAGGACATCGCCCGTCTCGAAGTCAATGACAATGGCGGATCGTGCCGTGATATTTGCCGGCGCAGCATATGCCGAGGTCGGAGGGATCAGAAGTGGCAGGATCAATAGACACACTAATAGTTTCGCAATCAATCGCTTTTTCATTTGCGCACACCCCTTAACGCTATATTATAATAGCACTATATCACGCGGGAATTATCATGACAAGATGAAAACACATACAAATGTCCGATTTTGTGGGAAAATATTTTGTGTCATAGGACTTGCGGGTGTAAGCAGGCAGTACCGAGCAAGGCCGAGCGTGAAAAAACGCCCGGCCTTTTTTCGTATCCAAACCCAGAAAGGAGCTTCTGACTATGGCAGTATTTCGCATAGCCAGCGACGATTGCCCCGCCGACTATGTTTCATGCTCTTCGGCGTGAAGCGCAATATCCACCTCAATTACTGTTCCGCAGAGCTCTCTCGGCGGGCCGTTCCCATCGGCGCTTGCACGGACTCTCACCTCATCGTAGAATCCGGCTAGTGTGGTATAGTAATACGGGCCGACGTATACCACGTACAAAATTCCAAGGGTCAGTACAGACAGCGCGAACCAACCGATAAAGCTGAGCGCAAGCAAAAACAATTGTTTCTTATGCCCGGCCATCATGTGCATGGAGCATTTGAGCGCCTCGCGCGCGGGGACATCCGGACAGTCAGACAGAATGAAGGGTGTCATCCCGTAAGATAAGCCTTTGACTATCACCGGGATCAATGCAATCAAGTGAACAGGTCCCAGAAGCGCGAAGATCAGGAGTCGCCATCCTCGCCCAGTGGTCCGCAGTAGATATACAGCGAGCAGGACAATGGGGATGGCAATCAATGCCCACAGAAACGCCCAAAGCCCCATCCACAGCATACCGGCGAGTTTGTGGCCGAACTGGCCTGTGAAGTCACCGTAGAGCGCCATCACATGCGTATGTTTCCGCCGATAGATATTGAGATATTCGCGCATGACGCCAACCGCAAGGACAGTGAGTGCCAGCGCAACGAGTAGGTTCACCACGAAAAGAGGGAACCAGCCAAGGTTGCCGATCACAATGTCGTTGAACACACCCCAGGCCAGAAGCTTCAACAGGAACACCAACAGAATCAAACTCGCTACCGATCTCTGCTCACGTATGGCCTCTTTGGCCTGCATTTTGAGTTCTTGTCTCGTTTTCATAGCTATTACCTCCTTGTCCAATTTGCCTTTGCCCATTTCGCTACTCCTGTTGCCAAGCATCCCTGGTGCGACTTTTGATTTATTGAATAATATCACAAATTTGTTTCTTGTCTTGATGTTATTTTTAAACATTTTGTTAATTCAACAGGCTTTGCTGACAGGCCTGTTCGATTTGCTTGCGGCTGTTTCCGCTCGATTATTTTGTGCAATATGTAGAATCTTGCAGCGAATTGAATAGAGCGTATTGACATCTCTCAATAAGGAGTGATATTCTAACAGCGCCACAACTGGTCTATACATATATACAAACTGTGGGAGAAACTGTTGTGAAAATTCATAATAAAATTGATAAATCCGGACACATTCCTGTCTATTATCAAATTGCGGAAAGCATCAAGCGATATATACAAGAAAACAGCATCAAACCCGGCGGTATGATCCTCTCGGAACGGGAGCTCTGCGACGTGTTTAACGTGAGCAGGATGACCGTTCGTCAGGCCGTTAATCTGCTGACCCAGGAAGGTATTTTGATGCGACAAAAGGGAAAAGGGACATTCGTGAGCGCCCTGAAGTTTCAACGTCCCCTCACATCCCTGACCAGCTTTACAATGGATATGATCAGCCGGGGCTTTACGCCCACCAGCGCCGTGTTAGAGTGTGCGGAGGCAGAGGCCCTGGGTCATGTTGCGGAGCGGTTGCAGTTGAAAAAGGGGGAGCAGGTCATCCGCCTCGTCCGGATCCGGATTGCCAATGGCCGTCCCCATGCCTACGAGTGCAGTTATCTGCTCTACGAAAAGGCCAAAGTGATTCTGGATATGAATTTTACGAACCAATCCTTATATGATGTGCTGGAAGCCCAGTGCGGGGTCAGAATGTCCAAAGCGAAAGAGGCGATTGAGGCCTCGGTCTGTCCCGATGAGATCTGTTCAAAGCTGGAGATTCCTCCAAAGTCTTTGACCTTTCATATAGAGCGCACCACATATGACGAGGGAGGGGTTCCAGTCGAATACGTGGCATCTCATTATCGCATTGATCAGTTTAAATTTTATGTGGAACTTAATTTGAATTAAACATACAGAGAAAGGCGGAGGTAGTTATGGTTGGCAGAGAATATGCGTCCCAAGTGTTAGAGCTGGCACGGACGGCTGTTGACGAGCAGTATGCGCAAATTTGCAGGATAGCCAGTGAAATTTTCAAATCCATGAAAGAGGGCGGTGTCCTCCATGTGTTTGGGTGCGGACACTCGCATATGTTTATGGAGGAGTGCTTTTACAGGGCGGGGGGACTCGTCCCGGTCAATCCGCTGTTTGAAACCAGCACCATGCTCCATGAGGGGGCCGTAAAAAGCTCTCTGATTGAACGGATGACAGGGTATGCGCCCCTTGTGCTCGGCAATTACGATGTGCGGGCTGGGGAGGTCATGCTCATTTTTTCCACATCGGGGATCAACGCTTTCCCAATTGAAATGGCCCTGGCGGCCAGGGAGAAAGGGTTGATTACAGTCGGGTTTACGTCCATGAACTACCGTGACGCCGCCTCCCGGCACCCGTCCGGGGAAAAGTTGTGCGAGGTGGTTGATTTTGTCATAAACAACCATGCGTCCTATGGTGACGCCATGGTATCTTACCCAAATAGCGGCGTAAATGCGGTTCCCGGCTCGACCATCTTATCTATGACGCTGTTAAACACGATCATTGCAGAGGTGTTGGCATATTACGATCAGGCGGGACTCCCCCTGCCGATATTTATCAGCGGCAACGTAGAGGGTGGATTAGAGCGCAATAAAGCGCTGATTGACCAATATAAATCGAGAGTAAAGGCGTTATAGCGTATGATTCAGAGAGATAATATCCGGGCGCAAGTTTTGGTCTTAAACTGGCGGGATGCCATTCGGAACGTGGGCGCACTTTTGATTGATGCCAAGAGTATCACATCAGACTATGTAGACGGGATGATACAGGCCGTTGAAGAGATGGGGCCCTACATCGTCATTATGCCGGGCTTTGCCATTGCACATGCGGCGCCGAGTGAGGCGGTTTTGAAAAATGACACGGCGCTGATTACGCTCAAAGAGGGCGTAAACTTTGGGAGTCCCAACGATCCGGTCTATCTGGTCTTTTGCCTGTGCTGTACAGATAGAACTGCGCACCGTGCATCGCTGCAAGAAATTGCGAAGCGGCTTCTGGCGGAAGGGGTCATGGAGCGAATCAAAAACGCACAATCTGTAGATGAGATTATGGCATGTCTATAAAAACCCATAGGGAAAGGAGGGGGCATATGAGAATACAAGCGGTGTGCGGCTTCGGTTGCGGGTCTTCCCTATTTTTGAAGATCAAGCTGGACGAAGTGTTGCAGGCGAACGGACTCTCTGCGGAGATTTTCTGCGGTGACGTGGGAACCTGTCTGTCTCAAAATTGTGATGCGATCTTCATATCGGAAGAGTTGGCCGACCGTGTCCAGGACCGTGCAAAAGTTCCTGTGGTTGTGATTAACAACTTTATGAACAAACAGGAAGTCGAAGAGAAGACGTTGGCGTTTTTCAAAAATCAGGCGCAAGAAAACTAAAAAAGGGAAAAAGGAGAGAATGTCATGGTAGTGTTGGATTTTATTATCAATGAAATTTTTGGTCAAGGGGCCATCTTCCTCGCACTCATCGCATTAGTTGGACTTTTATTGCAAAGAAAATCGTTCACAGAGATCGTGCGTGGCACACTGATGACGGCAATCGGATTCTTCGTCTTGATGCAGGGTGTCGGCATCATAGCGGGCGAGTCCATCAGTGGTATTGCGGGAGCGTTTAGTGCCGTTATGCCGGATGCGGGGGAAATAGTCGACATCGACATGGGCCAATACGGCACCCAGATCGGTATCGTCATGGTAATCGCATTTGCGATCAATCTGATCTTTGCGAGGCTGACGAGGTGGAAATCTGTCTTCCTTACAGGACACATGCTGTATTGGTTCCCGTTCATCTTTATTGCAGCGGGTATCAGCGCTGGCTTGTCAGGGGTCACCCTCGTCGTCATGGCGACAATTTTCACCGCACTCTACATGATTGTATCCCCCAATATCATCCGTCCGCTGGTGAGAGAGGTGACCGGGGACGACAGCTTTACACTGGGGCACCCCACAACCGTCCTCTCCCTCATCGCCGGATATCTGGGGAAAGTGGTCGGAAACAAAGAAAAATCTACAGAAGATCTGAAACTCTCCAAGAGCTTTGGCTTTTTGCGGGAAGTATCCATCACGGGCTCCATTGTCATCGCCCTCACCTACATTGTAATGATGTTTGTAATGATGGCAAACGGCCTGGTCCCGGCGGAAGTGTGGGGCGTTGAGGGTTCCATGTTCACGTTCATTTTCATACGGGCCATTATGTTTGGTGTCGGCGTCACGGTCATGTTGCTCGGCGTCCGGATGCTGATCTCAGAAATCGTGCCGGCGTTCCAGGGGATTGCGCAAAAGCTGATCCCGGGCGCCATCCCGGCGTTGGATTGTCCCATGTTGTTCCCCTATGCGCCAAATGCGTTAATCATCGGCTTTATCGTCGGTATGATCGCCTCTACCATTACGATCCTGCTGACGGCGGGCATGGGCATTTTCCCGATCATTGTCATTCCACTCGTATTCACCTGCTTCTTTGAAATCGGAACCGCCGCCATTATCGGCAACGGCACAGGCGGCATGAGAGGCTGCATCATCGGCGCCGCAGTGGCCGGTGTGGTGATGGTCTTCCTGGTCGGCTTCGGCGCCTTCTTCTTTGAAGGCACGATCAACGGCTGGATGCTGGTCTTCGGCGGAAACGACTTCTCCCTGTGGGGCAGCATCATGGGTCTTGTGTCCAGGATATTTGCATAGTCCAAAATAGCGGTATTACTTTGCTGTATTTCCCCCGCCTGCGGCGGGGGAAATACAAAAAACATTTCTGGGGCCCCCTGATTTTTTCAGAGGGCCCCAGGCTGTATTTAGTAGCTGTACACAAAAGCTACTATGATTCTTTGTGCGTTTTTCCATCTTGTCGGCGGGTCGTATTTGTGATATATTTCTGGTAGAGACATCATAACAAGTTGGAGATGTATACACCGTGGAGATTGATAAAAATAGCAGAATCCCGGCCTATGTGCAATTGATGAGTTCTTTGATTACGCAAATGGAAGACGGCACCTTGCCCGAGGAGGAGAAACTGCCGTCGGAGAGAGAGCTTTGTGATATCTACGCCGTTAGCCGAACAACGGTGCGGCAGGCGATACATGAACTTGAAAAGGATGGATATGTCTATATTTATAAGGGTCGGGGTACCTATGTTGCGGCGAAGCGTTTAAATCAAGAGATGTCCGGCCTATATAGCTTTACCGAGTCGATGAAACAACTTGGGAAGACGATTTCGACACGGCTGATTGATTTTGCGCAAATCAAGTGCGATGAGCGCATTGCACGGAAAATGCAGTGTGCTGTCGGTACGGAAATTTTCCGTTTCACCCGTGTACGCTATGCCGACAATGAGCCGGTGCTCATTGTTACAACCCATTTGCCGTGCAAGCGATTTCCCAATTTTGACGCAGAGCGCCTACACACGGATTCTCTGTATTCTATGATGACAGATACCTACAACGTGACCTTTAGTAAAGCCAAGGAGACCTTGCAGAGTGTATGTGCACGTGGCGATGAGGGTGTGCTTTTGCAAGTGGAGTCCGGTGCGCCGTGTATGAAGATTGACCGATATACGTTTGAGAAAGATACGCTTGTCGAATATGCGGTTGGAATTGCACGAGGGGATAAATTTGCATACAATGTAGAACTCTGCTGACGGGTTTTTTGCCATATTGCAAGTGGGTTTATTTCGGGCAAATTGGTAATGACGTCCATACCATATTGAGGATATTTAGATGAAACAGTTGAATGAGAAAAAATATGTTCTGGTCTCGGATTTTGACGGGACGATTACGCTGGAAGATTCCAATGCCCTATTGTTTCAGGTCTGTGGCAATGCGGAGAATGCGCAAATTGAGGTAGACTTTATCGCCGGTGCGCTTAGCAATCGGGAGGCGATGGAGCGGCACTTTGATGTGATGCGGATTACGCGCCGGGAATACGACGCTTTTTTAGACGCCAATATTCACATTGATCCCGGATTTGACGCATTTTTACAACAGACGAAACGATACGAGGTTCCACTTTTTATCGTCAGCGCCGGTTTTCGTCAAGGGATTGAGCGGGTGTTGGGAGCGGCACGGTTACAGGGTGTGGAAGTCTTTGCAAATGACCTCTTGGGTGGGGATCATCTGAAGCCCGTTTTTGCAACAGAACGCCCGGACTGCGAGAAGCCGGTTGGCCCTTGCGGGAACTGTAAGCGCGCTTGTCTTGCGGCGATTCAGAAGAGAACGGGTCAACCCATCGTGTATATTGGGGACGGTTTGACAGATCGCTGTGCAATGGAAGCGGCGGACTTGCTCTTTGCGAAAGATGCCTTAGCGGCGTATTGCGATGTGCAGGGCTTAGCATATACTCCCTTTGAGAGCTTCACAGATATCACAAACTGTTTGTGGACAGAGCGTAGCTACAACTGATCAATCAGGTCTCCGCAGTGGGGATAGGTGCTGAAAAAGGAGGTGAGGGATATCATTACAAAGCTATTAGAGAAAGAAGGTCATTTTCTAGCGGAGGTCATATGCAAAGATTGGGAAGAAGTGGTGGATAAGGCTGCGGCGCCGTTGATTGCGGAAGGGGCGGTGGAACCGCAATTTGTGGCGTCTGCCAAGGAGGCGGCAAAGCAATTCGGCGGATATGTGGTGCTTATTGAGGATATCGCTTTTTTTCACGGCCGGCCAGAAGCGGGCGTACACGAGATCGGGATGACGCTGGTGCTGTTGAAAGATCCGGTATATCTTTTTGAAAAGCGTATCAAAGCGGCGTTTTTGTTTGCCGCAGTCGACAACGCCAGCCACCGCAACCTGCTCAAAGCGTTGTCTTGGATTTTGAACGACGACACGTGCTTAGAACGCCTGCGTGATGGCCGTGACCCGGAGACTATTATGAAAAGAATGAAAGAAGTGGAGGCGAAACATGAAGTATCTTGAGTATTACGAGATTATCAAAGAACAGATGGAACAGCAGTTTAAGGAAGAGGGGAAGAACATCGAGCAAGCGGCGGCTTATTGTGCGGAGTCCATCAAAAAGGGTCGTGTAATCCATGCGTTTGGCTGCGGACATTCACAGATTTTCCCCATGGAAATTTTTTATCGGGCAGGCGGACTTGTGCCGGTAAATGCGCTCCTCATTCCGCATTTGGCGCTATTCCCAAAGGCAAAGCTGAGCACTTTGCAAGAGCGCATAGAGGGGTTTTGTGACGAATACCTGGCGCTGGAGAACACGGACGCCGCAGACACGATGATTATCATATCCATCTCCGGCCGCAACGCCGCTGTAGTGGATATGGCGCTGGCCGCAAAGAAAATCGGCATGAAAGTAGTGGCATTGGTATCTCGCCAATTTGCAGATAGCACCACGTCCCGCCATTCCAGCGGAAAGAATCTCAAAGATGTGGCGGATGTGGTCATCGATGTCAAGTGTGTCAGCGGTGACGCCGCACTCCGGATGGAGGGCCTGGAGCCGAGTTTCTGCGGGACATCTACGGTTTTGGGTGTCACGATCATGGAGGCGATTGTTGCGCAGACGGTGGAAAATTGTGTGAAAGCCGGATGTATTCCGCCGATCTATGTCAGCTCCAATCTGGATAAAGGCGATGCGATCAATGCGGAACACATCAAAAACTACAGTGATTTGATTTCGTGTCTCTAGTCCGGGACTTCAGAAAGGAGAAGTTATGAAAATTGTGTGTGTCTGTGGATTGGGAATGGGCTCCAGCCTGATTCTCAAAATGAGTGTTGAATCTGCGATGCAGCAGCTCGGCATCAAGGAGTGCGATGTCGAGCACATTGCGGCAGGGACCATGGAGGGGTTGAAACCTGATATCATCGTCACAGCGGAAGATTTCCGTGACGAGTTCCCTGACAGTGAGAATGTTGTATTTGTGCAAAACGTTGTGAAAGTGGACGGCGTGAAAGCGGCGCTAAAGGAGTACCTGGAGGCAAAAGGTCTTCTTTAATGGGAGGCTAATATAAACTGAATCGCCAAAATTTGAAGGAGGAAACGAAGTATGCAAGCTCTAGAATTTCTATTGTCCGTTGTTCAAACCCCCGCATTAATCCTCGGTTTGGTTGCGTTGATCGGTCTGATCGTGCAACGGAAAAGTGGGTCTCAGGTATTTGCCGGCACGATTAAGACAGCGCTCGGGATGCTGATCTTATCCGGCGGTGTAGGCGTCCTCATTACTGCAATTTTGCCCTTCGTGTTCATGTTCCCGGTGGTGTTCAATCTCGAAGGTTTTGCAACCGGTTCTGAGCTGATCTCCGCTGCTATGCTCGAGGCGGCGCCGGTCATTGCGTCCACCTCGGCCATCATTATGGCCATCGGGTTCCTAGTCAACATCGTGCTCGCACGCTTCACACCGCTCAAGTACATTTTCTTGACCGGTCACATGATGTGGATTTCTTCCGTGTTGGTCGCTTATGTGCTGTACGCAGCAGGCATGGGCTCGACGATGATTGTCATCATCGGTGCTGTTATCCAAGGTGCATTACTTACCATCTTGCCTGCCATTGCACAACCGATCATGCGGAAGATCACGGGTTCAAACGACATTGCGCTTGCGCACCTTACCACCCTCGGCACAGTACCCTCTGCCTATATCGGAAAACTGGTCGGCAATCCTGCAAAAAATGCAGAGGACATGAACTTGCCAAAGGGTCTTTCATTCTTTAAAGACACAGCCGTCGCAATTTCTGTTGTGATGCTGTTGTTCTACATCATCCTCGTCCTCATTGCCGGCCCTGAGGTAGTCGCAGAAGTCGGCGGCGCAGGCGAACAGAACTTCATCCTCTTCGGCATTTTGAATGGTCTCGGGTTTGCAGCCGGTGTTTTGATTCTTCTCCAAGGTGTCCGGATGTTCCTGGGTGAAATCGTCCCTGCGTTTAAAGGAATTTCTGACAAACTGGTTCCAAACGCTGTCCCGGCGCTTGACGTTCCAGCAATTTTCCCGTATGCGCCCAATTCTCTGATGATCGGCTTTATCACCGCAGTTGTGGGTATGATCGTTGCGATGTTCGCATCTGCCGCCGCATTCGGTGCGGTCCCGCTGGTGTCTATCATCGGTGCATTCTTCACCGGCGGTGTGGCCGGTATCATGGGGAACGCCTTAGGCGGCCGCCGCGGTGCTGCTGTGGCCGGTTTCTCCTATGGCTTTATCCTCATCTTCCTGTCCGGGTTCACCTACAACCTCTTCAATGGCTTTAGTGCGTTGAACGACGGGGTTGCACTTGGTGTCGGACACGACTGTGTGGACGCGATGGTGACCATGGTCGCATTCCAGAACACCTGGGTTGGCCTTGCAATCTTAGCGGGTGTCTTCGCACTTCTCTCTGTCCTTGAAGTGCGGTACCAGAAGAGAGTGCGTGAGAGCGCAGATGAGACGGATGAGACGGATGAGACGGATGAGACGGATGGGATAGATAAGACAGATGAGACAGATGCGTAAAACTGGCTATTAAATCTATGATTATGTGGCGGGGATATGTTATACTATATTCCTGCCACATAGTTGCGCCAATAGACACAGCTTGCGGAGTGATTGCGGTCGCTGCAAGACAGGGGAAAGGGGGTGGTTTGATGGAGTACAGAGGAAATCCGGTCTCTCACGGCATCGCCATAGGGGACGTGTATCTCTACACGCCTTTTCAGGCTGAAATTACGGAAAAAACCATCGGGACCGATGAGATAGAGGCGGCGGTGCAGGCGTATTTCGATCTGCGTACAAAAGCCCAGGCGGAACTCGCAATGATCCAGGAGAAACTCCAAGCGGGCAGCCCGGACAAAGCCAAAATATTTGCGGCACATGTGGACATGCTCTTGGATGCGGCTGTGAACGGAGAAATTGAGACGCTGATCCGTGATGCGCATTTGTCGCCGGAGTGCGCCATAGAGCGTGGGTATAGCAAATTCATACGCCTCTTCTCCAAGGCCAAGGTCTTGCAGATTCGGGAGCGGGCCGCCGATTTGCGGGATTTAAAGACACGGCTCCACCGGATTTGGGCTGGTGTGCCGGAGCGGAATTTGTCGGCGCTGGAAAAAGAGGTCATTATTGCCGCACACGACCTCCTGCCCTCTGACACTGCGACGTTGGACCGGTCTAAGGTGCTGGGCATTGTCACGGAAATCGGCGGGCGCACGTCCCACTCCGCCATTATCGCCCGCAGCTATGAAATCCCCGCTATACTGGGGGTTCCCAATATCATGGCCGCACTTCGAGACGGTGAACGGGTGATCCTGGACGCAGTGGAGGGCGTATTGTACACCTCCCCGGATGAGGCGGCGTGTGCGCACTACGCCGAAAAGCGAGGGGCATATCTGGCCCATGCAGCTGAATTGAAGCAGTATCGGAGCGCTGTACCTGTCACCCGGGACGGGGTTCCCATTGAGGTGCATTTGAATATGGGATCGGCTGATCCGGATGAACTCTCCGGATCTCTGTATACGGACGGCGTGGGGCTGTTTCGCACGGAGTTTATGTATCTATCCAGCCCGAGCTTGCCGACGGAGGAAGAGCAGTTTCAGGCCTATCGAAAAGTCGCCCTGGAATTCGGCCAGCGCCCGGTGATTTTGCGCACCCTGGATATCGGCGGCGATAAGCAACTGGAGAGTATGGAACTGCCCAGAGAGGACAATCCATTTCTGGGGCTGCGGGCGCTGCGGCTGTGTTTTGAGAATCTGCCCCTGTTTCAAGCTCAGCTTCGGGCGGTGTTCCGTGCAGCCTGTTACGGGAACTTATGGCTGATGCTCCCCATGGTGGGTAGTCTGGATGATATTCGGGCGGCAAAAGCGGTCATCGAAGAGGTCAAGGAAGCGTTGCGGCAGGAGGGGATAACGCACAACCCAGATATCCCCGTCGGCATTATGATTGAAATCCCCGCCATTGCATTGGTGGCGGAGTTGGCGGCGGAAGAGGTTGATTTCGCCAGCATCGGTACAAATGACCTCTGCCAGTATCTCATGGCCGTGGACCGGTTAAATCCTGCGGTTGCAAACTACTATCAAAGCTATCACCCCGCCATGTTCCGCCTGATCGGACAGACCGTGTCGGCGTTTTCTGCGGCGGGCAAGTCCATCGGCGTCTGCGGCGAGTTGGGCGGCGACCCCTTGGCGGCGGCGGTACTCATCGGCCTCGGAATGCGAAAGCTCAGCATGGGTATCTCGTCTGTGCCGGGGATTAAAAAGCTGATCACCGGCCTTACGATTCCACAGGCGGAGGCGCTTGCCAAGCAGGTCATGTCCTGTGCCACGGCAGATGAGGTGGAGCAGTGCTTGCGGGCGGAACTCGGAACTGCGCTCCCCGCGGTCTAGGCGAGGGAAATACAAAAAAGGAGAGATTCATATGTACACACGCAATGTATTGATCCAAAACCGCAGCGGGCTCCACGCCCGCCCGGCCTCTGAATTTGTCGCCTGTGCGGGCAAGTTTCAGTCGAAGATTACGATCCGGAGCGCCAGTGAAGGAGATGAGGTGGATGCCAAGTCCATCCTGTTCTTGCTGTCCATCGGCTTGGGGCAAGGGGACGAGGTGGTCATCACGGCGGACGGCGGGGATGAAGTTGAAGCGGTTGAGGCCCTGGCGGCGTTGATTGAATCGAAGTTTGGGGAGGAGTAAACCGAAAACGGCTAGCGCATCAGAATGCGGAGGGATGAAATTCCCGGAGGAGTTGGCAAGCAATCAACCGCTTGATAGGCTTCAGCCGAGACTGTATCGGCTCTAAAGAATCGCAGGGTAGAGAGAAGAAACGACAAAAACCGGAGCAAATTACCATGTTGCTCCGGTTTTTTTACGACTTACTCACGCAGTTACACTCTCTGCGCCTTGATCAGATTCGTTGTACCTTTCACGCCGATGGGGACACCGGCGGTGATGACGACCAGATCGTCTTCTTCCACCAGACCTGTCTCTTTTGCTTTTGCCAGGCCGGTCTCGAAGAGTTCGTCGGTGCTCTCCACGTCCTTGCCGTAGCAGGGGGTCACGCCCCAGGAGATGGCCAGCTGGCGCATGACTTTCTCGTCGGGGGTCACGGCCACGATGGGGCATGTGGGGCGGAAGCGGGAGATCATCCGGGCCGTGGTGCCGGAGGAGGTGACGCAGACAATGGCCTGGGCTTTTAGCTCCACCGCCGTGTTGCAGGCGGCCAGGGAGATGGCGTCGGAGATAGTGGTCACCCCGTCTCTGGCGCTCTTATACGCGGGGGCGTAGGCCTTGGCCCGATCCGCCCGCTCTACGATCCGGGCCATGGTGGCGAGGGATTCTAAGGGATATTTGCCGGAGGCGGTCTCCCCGGAGAGCATGACGCAACTGGTGCCGTCGAAGACGGCGTTGGCCACGTCGTTGACCTCGGCGCGGGTGGGCCGTGGGTTGCGGATCATAGAGTCTAACATCTGGGTGGCGGTGATGACGGGCTTGCCCCGGCGGACGCACTCGGCGATGAGCATTTTCTGGATAATGGGGACCTCTTCCGCCGGAATCTCCACGCCCAGGTCACCTCGGGCCACCATGATCCCGTCGGAGACGTCGAGGATCTCGTCAATGTTGTTGACGCCCTCTTGGTTTTCGATTTTGGAGATGATCCGGATGTCTTCCCCGCCGCAGGCTTTCAGGACGCGGCGAATGGCTGTCACGTCTTCCGCCTTTCTGACGAAGCTGGCGGCGATGTAATCAAAATCGTGCTGGGCGGCAAAGATGATATCCCGCTCGTCCCGCTCGGTGAGGCTGGGCAGAGCGATATTGGTGCCGGGCAGATTGATGCTTTTGTTGTTGCCCAATTCTCCGCCGTTTACAATCGTGCAGATAATCTCCTCCCCCTGGATCTCCAGCACGACCAGTTCAATGAGTCCGTCGTCTATGAGAATGTGGGTACCGGGTACGACCTCACGGCAGAGGTTTGTATAGGTGACGCTGACGCCTCGGGTGGACCCCTCCACCTCGCTGCAGTGGAGAGAGAATTTCGCGCCCTGTTCCATTTGGATCTTCCCCTCGGGAAATGTCTTCGTCCGGATCTCCGGCCCTTTGGTGTCCATCATAAGGGCCACCAAGAGACCCAATTCTTCCCGTAACTCCTTTACCATTTCGACCCGCTCCAAGTGCTCTGCGTGGTCGCCGTGGGAAAAGTTGAGCCGGGCGCAGCTCATGCCCTTTCGCATCATCTCCCGCAGGATATCCCTGTTCGAAACCGCGGGCCCCAGGGTACATACAATTTTTGTCTTCCTCGGTTGTTTTAAGTTCAAGCGCGTTACTCCTCTCCAGATTTCCGTATTTCCCCAATCTAGGCGGGGAAATACGGCTGTTCTTATGGGTTTAATTCGCCGCCTCGTTCTGTCGGCGCTGTGCGACGTATTCGTCGTAGGTCATCTTCCGGTCGATGAGTTGTCCCTCGGCGGTGATCTCAATGATCCGGTTGGCTACGGTCTGGATCAACTGGTGGTCGTGGGTGGTGAAGAGGATATTTCCTGGGAAAGCCTCCAGGCCGTTGTTCAGCGCGGCGATGCTCTCCATATCCAGGTGGTTGGTGGGCTGATCCAGCAGGAGCACGTTGGCCCCCGAGAGCATCATCCTTGAGAGCATACAGCGCACCTTTTCGCCCCCGGATAGGACGGTGACCTTTTTGTATACGTCGTCTCCGGCGAAGAGCATCCGGCCCAAAAACTGGCGGACGAAACTCTCCCGCTTGTCCTCGGAGAATTGGCGCATCCAGTCCACCAGATTGATATCGTCCTGGAAAAAGGCGGCGTTGTCCCGGGGGAAGTAGGCCCGGCTGGTGGTGACGCCCCATTTGATCTCCCCTGCGTCTGGTTCCAGTTCCTCTGCCAGCAGTTGAAATAGGGCGGAGATGGCGTTTTCATTTTCTCCGATGAAGGCGACTTTATCGCCTTTGCCCAAAATGAAGCTGATATTGTCTAATAACTTCACGCCATCTATTGTCTTGGAGACCTCGGTGACGAAGAGGATATCTTTCCCCACCTCCCGTTCCGGCTTAAAGCCCACCCAGGGGTACCGACGGGAGGAGGCGGGCATCTCTTCAATGGTCAGTTTTTCCAAGAGCTTCTTCCGGCTGGTGGCCTGCCGGCTCTTGGATTTGTTGGCGGAGAAGCGCCGGATAAACTCTTGCAGATCTTGGATCTTGTCCTCGGTTTTCCGGTTTTGATCCCGCATCAGCTTCTGCATGAGCTGGCTGGAATCGTGCCAGAAGTCGTAGTTACCCACGTAGAGCTTGATCTTGCCGAAGTCGATGTCTACGATGTGGGTACAGACTGTATTGAGGAAATACCGGTCATGGGCGACCACCAGTACGGTACCCTCGTAGTCCAATAAGAAATCTTCCAGCCAGACCACGGAATCGATGTCCAGGTTGTTGGTGGGCTCGTCTAAGAGGACAATATCTGGTCTGCCGAAGAGGGCCTGGGCCAGGAGCACTTTTACTTTCTGCCGCCCCTCCAGTTCCCCCATCTGTTTTTCGTGGAGGGCGATGGGAATCCCCAGCCCTTGGAGCATTTGGGAGATCTCGCTCTCCGCCTCCCAGCCGCCCAGTTCGGCGAACTGTTCTTCCAGCTCCGCCGCCCGGAGTCCGTCCTCGTCGGAGAAGTCCTCTTTTTCGTAGATGGCGTCTTTTTCCTTGCCGCACTGATACAGGGGCGCATTACCCATGAGTACCGTCTCTAGGACAGAGTAGTCGTTGAACATCTCCTGATCCTGTTTGAGTACAGACATCCGCACGTCGGCGCCGATGCTCACATGGCCGCTGGTGGACTCGATCTCCCCGCTGATGAGTTTCAGAAAAGTAGATTTCCCGGCCCCGTTGGCGCCGATGATGCCGTAACAGTTCCCCGCGACGAACTGTAAATCCACCCGGTCAAATAGTTTCTGTGACCCGTAGGTTAAGCCTAGGTTGCTGACTGTGATCATGTACTATCTCCTTTTTCAATTAACAATGAACAATGAACAGATAACAATGATCGTGTCCGCCGCAGGCGGACGGATTTCAAATCATCGCCAGAGGCGATTCCAAAATTGTTCATTGTTAATTGTTATCTGTTAATTGCCTAAAACATCTCTGGCCGTTTCCACTGGGTCTCCGGCGTCGGGCCTTGGCCTGTGATCTCCTGGTAGAAAAACACTTTGGAGGCGTTGAAATAGGGTTCCAGCCACAGGGAGATGGCAAGGGAGATGACGGGGATGGACTGGAGGATAAACCAGCCGAAGAAACTCAAAACCAATTGGAAATACGCCATCTTTTTTCCCTGCATCAGCCGCCGGGATTCTCCAAAGTACCAAAAGACGTTCTTGTCCGGGTGATCCAGCAGGAGCAGATGGATCTGGGAGAACGCACACATGGCTACAATGCCGGGAACCACAAAAAAGAACAGCCCCAGGATCACAATGACCGTTTGAATCAGCCGGATGAAAAATCCCCGGATGAAGTAGTTGAACCCCTCAAAGAGACTCCGAAAGCCCAGCGTCTCGCCTTTGACCGTGCCTCTGATATAGTAGACGTATCCCAGGGACATGATCCACTGGAAGATCAGGAACACGGCGAAAAAGAGCGTCCCCAGTACGGTGAAGGTAAACGCCGGCAACTCGGCGGGTAATGTAAATACGCCGTGTTGGGCAGCGGTTGTAGCTGCTGCTGTCCACAGCTGAAGTGCCTCCGCCTGGAACCGGCCCACATCCGACAGGGCCAGATCCATCTGGGCCAGGATTACGCCAATAAGGAGGAACACCATCGTGACGATAAACAGACTCGGCCTGCGGGGCGTCAGCATTACTTTTTTTGCTTGTATTTTAATTTGTCGCCTGTCCAACTGTGTCTCCGCCTCCCAGCCGCTCGGGGTGTTCTCCAAACCCTGTGTAATCGGATTTGAAACGATCTTCTCTAGGTATTCTACCAGAAAGTTGGCGCTGTGTAAATTCAAATCCCATTAACATTTAGTGAACTTGCCAAAAAGTGCAAAAACACCAAAGTCATCCTTGACAAGATATCCGGGACACTGTACTATATCTTTACTCTACAACAAGACGTGACCACAATATATTGTGTTTTGCGTCATTCAGGAGGAAGAGATCATGATCGTGACAAATACCATTACCGCCATCAAAAAACGGGATGGCCGGCTGACGCCATTTCACACAGAAAAGATTGCCGAAGCCATTCATAAGGCCTTTGTGGCCACGGATCAGCCGGACAGCGAGGAACTTGCCGCACGGTTGGCGGAGGAAGTCATTTCCAGACTGGAAATGGAGGGTGAGACCCAGCCAGATGTGGAACACATACAAGATATAGTAGAGACCGTCCTGATGGACAACGGGTACGACGCCACCGCCAAGGCGTATATCCTCTATCGCTCCGAGCGGAGCCGTCTCCGGGAGATGAAATCCCGCCTCATGCGCCGCTACGAGGAGATTACGTTCTCAGACGCCCGGGATTCGGACATTAAGCGGGAGAACGCCAACATCGACGGGGACACGGCCATGGGCGTCATGCTCAAGTTCGGTTCCGAGGGGGCAAAGCAATTTTACCACAGCTATGTGTTAAATCGGGATTTTGCCCAAGCCCACTCAGAGGGCGATATCCACATCCATGACCTGGATTTCTTGACTTTGACGACGACCTGTTGTCAGATCGATATTCTCAAACTCTTTAAAGGGGGCTTCTCCACCGGTCACGGCACCCTGCGGGAACCCAATGATATCAACTCCTACGCCGCACTGGCCTGTATCGCCATCCAGTCCAACCAAAACGATCAGCACGGCGGCCAGAGCATCATCAATTTCGATTATGGCATGGCCCAAGGGGTGTCCAAAACCTTTGTGCGCCTGTATCGCCAAAACCTGACCAAAGTTCTCATGCTCTGGAAAGAGATGGCGGATCCAGAGACGGAAATCCGGGCCATGATCGAAGATATCTACAAAACCCACGGTCTGCGCCCCACATTAGAGGGATATGACGCCTATCTGGAGAAAGAACTGCCGATCTTGGTGGCCCGCTTCGGCGACGAGATAGCCATGAAGAAGGCCCAGGCCCTCGCCATCCACCACGCCACAAAAGAGACGGATCGGGCCACGTTCCAGGCCATGGAGGCCTTTATCCACAACCTGAACACCATGCACTCCCGGGCCGGCGCCCAGACGCCTTTTTCCTCCATCAACTACGGCATGGACACGTCTCCCGAGGGGCGGATGGTGATCCGAAATGTCCTGCTCACCACGGAAGAGGGTCTGGGTGGCGGGGAAACACCCATTTTCCCCATCCAGGTCTTCCGGGTCAAAGATGGAATCAGCTTAAACGAGGGCGAGCCCAACTATGACCTGTTCAAATTGGCCTGCCGGGTCAGCGCCAAGCGCCTCTTCCCCAACTTTGCCTTTGTAGATGCGCCGTTTAATATTCAGTTTTATGACGGCCGCCCGGAGACGGAGATCGCCTACATGGGCTGCCGGACACGGGTCATCTCCAACATCCATGACCCCAGTCAACAGATCGGTAACGGCCGGGGGAATTTGAGCTTTACCTCCATCAATCTGCCCCGTCTGGCCATCCTGGCCGAGGGGGATGTGGACAAGTTCTTTACATCTCTGGATGAGAAGATGGATCTAGTCTGCAACCAGCTCCTGGAGCGGTTTGAAATCCAGGCCTGTAAGAAAGTGTATAACTTTCCGTTTCTCATGGGCCAGGGCATCTGGTTGGACAGTGAAAAACTGGACTGGAACGACGAGATACGGGAGGTCTTGAAGCACGGTACGCTCACCCTGGGCTTTATCGGCCTGGCGGAGACCCTGAAAGCTCTTTTGGGCGTCCACCACGGCGAGAACGAAGAGGCGCAAACCCTCGGGTTGGAGATTATCCGCCACATGCGGGCCAAGCTGGATGCAAAGAGCAAGGAGATGCAGCTCAACTTCTCCCTCATCGCCACTCCTGCTGAGGGATTGTCCGGCCGGTTCGTCAAGATGGATCGGACCCAGTTCGGCGAGTTGGAGGGGATCACTGATAAGGAATACTACACCAACGGATTCCACATCCCGGTGTACTATGATATCACCGCCTTTGAAAAGATTCGCCTGGAGGCCCCCTATCACGCCTTTACCAACGCCGGACACATCAGCTACGTGGAAATGGACGGCGACCCCAGCGAAAATCTGGAGGCCTTTGAGAAGATCGTCCGCTTTATGCAGCAGTCGGGTGTGGGCTACGGCTCCATCAACCACCCCATTGACCGGGATCCCGTCTGCGGCTTCTCCGGTATCATCAAGGACCAGTGTCCCGGTTGCGGCCGCCGAGAGGACGACGATGTACCCTTTGACCGCATCCGCCGCATCACCGGTTATCTGGTGGGCACCTTGGATCGGTTCAACAACGCCAAGCGGGCCGAAGAGCGGGATCGGCTCAAGCACGGCTGTTAAAGCGATACATTACAATGCGCGGGACCAGTGGAAACGACTCGTCCCGCGCTTTTTTGTGGAGAATCTTGCCCTTGACTTTGAGAGCATTGCCGTTGTATAATGTCAAAGCTGTCATGTGGCAATACACATAGTTGGAGAGATGTCCGAGTGGTCGAAGGAGCACGATTGGAAATCGTGTAACGGCAAAAACCGTTCGGGGGTTCAAATCCCCCTCTCTCCGCCAGGTTTCGAAACACCCTTGAAAACACTAGATTTTCAAGGGTGTTTTTTGCGTTTACACGTTTTTTGCACGATTTTATCTAAAACTTGTATCGCCCGCTCTTCCTCACGAGGATATAGGTGTGCGTATGTATTCCATGTGATCTCAATCTTAGAATGCCCCAACCGTCTGGCGATCTCTTGTATGTTGATGCCCTCATTGGCAAGCAGCGAGGCGTGGGAGTGGCGAAAATCGTGTATGCGAAGTGTATTTTGCTTTGCCAAGACAGAATATTTCACATTGCGCTTTTGGATGGTGCTGTCCCGAAGTGGACTTTGACCGCCACA
>WRAB01000008.1 GCA_009780435.1 Oscillospiraceae bacterium
ATCGGCGTATCGTGGCCGATGGACTGCTTACGAGGGTCAAGGCCACAAGTGAGCGTATCCAGATTGAGTGGAAATTCTAGGCACGACTAGCAGGTGTACATTGTACAGCGTTGCCTCCTTTACGAAAGGAGCCTTAAGATCAAAGGGCCGAAGGTCAAGGGCATTCTAAGCCGACGTTGTGCAGACGTCGGCTTTTTCGCATCGGTTGCCCCAGTGATCCAGGAGAATTCCATCCCGGTAGAAGTAGACCACTTCGCACTGGTTGGGACAGCTGCTACAGGGCTTGGCCCGGGTCTCATAGCTCTGCTCCGCCAGATCAAAAGAGAAAGGGGCGGATTGATCCGGGGCAGTAGCCCCCAGGTGGGCGGCGCCCACGGCGCCCATGAGGTGGCCGTCGGGATCTACGTGGATTTCACAGCCCAGCTCCGCCCGGAAAGCCGCCACCACGCCCTGATTTTTACTCACTCCGCCCTGGAAGATCACAGGTGGAGTGATCTGTTTGCCCTTGCCCACGTTATTTAAATAATTGGCCACGACGGCGTGACAGAGCCCCGCCACCAGATCCACCTTGCTGTGGCCCACCTGGGCCTTGTGGATGAGATCCGACTCGGCAAAGACCGTACACCGGGCGGATAGACGGGTGGGGGTGTGGGATCGACAGGCCATCTCTCCCATGTCCTCCACGGTGAGGCCCAGCCGCGTCGCCTGGGCGGATAAAAATGCGCCGGTTCCGGCGGCGCAGAGGGTGTTCATGGCGTAATCCGTCACGATGCCGTCCCGGAGCAGGATGATCTTGGCGTCCTGCCCGCCGATCTCTAAGATGGTTCCGGCGTCGGGGTGCCGGGACAGGGTGCCGATGGCGTGGGCGGTGATCTCGTTTTTGATTGCCCCTGCACCCAGCATGGCTCCGGCCAATCTCCGGGCGGAGCCGGTGGTGCCGACAGTGTCGATGGTCGCATCGGGTGACAGTTGCGGTTGCAGATTATGAATCAGGCGGCGTACCGCCCCCAGGGGGTCGCCTTTTGTCCAGAGATAAGCGCTCGCTGTAATTCGGCCAGCCCCATCCAGAACGACGCCTTTTGTGGAGATAGAGCCCACGTCCACGCCCAAGCTGTAGTGCATTGGCATTTGATTGTGTCCTCCTCATCTCCATCATATCCACGAAGGCCTCCAACCGGGTATCTACGCCGGTCTCGCTGGAGTGGGTATCGAAACTCATGTGCAGGATGGGGATTCCCAGGTCCCGGCTGATCCGATTCATGGCGGGGATGGCGTTTAACTCTGGCGTACAGCCGAAGGATTTAATATGGATCACCCCGTCGTAGCCGTGGGAGGCGTATTGTACGCTCTGGGCTACACTGTCTAAGCCGTTGGCCCCCACGGGATGGCGCAGATAGCCTTGGGTTTTTCGTAGGCGGAGGCGCTCTGCCTCTCCGAAGAGTAAGAAGCTGACGCTCATCTTGCGGCTGATAGCGATCCCACGGGCCGCCAGCTTGTGTTCGATGTCAAAGTTGCTGAAGGGTTCCATCACCGTGTAGAGGTCACCCACAATCCCCACCCGGAGGGGGTTACTTGGACGATTGATGCGCATAGCCCGGAGCCGTTTTCCAGATATGCGAGTTAGGGTGTGAACCTGGGGCACAGTGTCGGCTTGCTTTAACGCTGCGAGGAACTGGTCATATTCCGCCAGCATATGGCCGGGAGATGCGGCGAATCCCATATTCTCCCGGATGTATCCCGCCAGCTTGTCCATGGCCCGGATTCCCGTCGCCGCGACCAGCAGGATATGTGCCATCTGGGGCGCGGAGCGGGGGGAGCCCAGTTTGCGCAGAGTCTGATAGACCGCCTGGGGTCTGGCCCGATCTCGGGAGAGGCAGAGGAATTGGAAGTCGTAGCCTAAATCCCGCAAAATCTGCTCTTGCAGTTCGCCATAGTAGCCGTATCGACAGCCCATGCCCGTCTGAAAGAGGACATTTGCGCCTGTGTCTAACGCCTGGATAAAGTTGCCCATGTTGTACTTGAAGGGCTCGCAGATAAAATCTGGGCTGTGCCGCTGGCCCAGGGCCGCCGTCTCTCGGGTGATGGGCGGGGCAGAGATCACCTGTGCTTCCGGGAACAGCCGCCCTAAAAATGCGCGGATGGGAATATGATACGCCCCCATGTGGGGGAAGGAAATGATGAGAGGATTGCTCATACAGTCTGTGCCTGCTTTCGCTGTGCGATCATGTCGAGAAAACTTTCGATCCGGGTCTGTAATCCCGTCAGCCCATCGTTGTCGTCTAAGATGATCTGGATGACGGGCAGGTCTCGCACCCGGCGGAGGATTAACTCGTTTGTGAGGCAATCGGAGCCGCAGGGGAAGGCGGTCAGGAGGATGATCCCGTCCACCTGGCCCCGCGCCTCCTGGATTGCGCCCAGAATCTCCCGGCTAGTGATCCAATAGAGGTCACTGGACAACTCACGGGATCGATTGCGGCAGGTGATTTGATCCCACGTGTCGGGGAATAGGGGCGTTGCCCCCTGCTCCCGGAGGAGGCGCGCCACAGTGCCGCCCAGATAGGGATCATGGGCCACATAGGACTGGGCCGCAAGCAGAATCTTGGGACCTTGCGTGGACAAGAGTTTTTGGCTCTGAATCAGGTGCTTTTGATCTGTATCGTATTGTCGACGGACGGCGGTGGCATAGGCGTTGGCCGAGAGCAGGGTGCCTCTGCCACACACACTGCCCATCCTGATGAACCCGGTCAGTTCATGGCCCAGTCGATCTGATAGGAGTTGATAGGATAACAACTGCGCCTTTGGAAATGTGTTTTGCACGGTATCATAGAGCCCCCAGAACCGGACGCAAAACTCCTCCTGTCTCCCCAGCCGCCGAAAGCGGGGGACCAGGATGTGGTCACACCGCCCCATGAGGGAGGCCACGTGGCCCATGTACAATTTCAGGGGGAGACAACTCTCGTCCACTGTGCGTTTTGCCCCGTCGGTCAGGTGTTTGCTTGTGGTTGGTTCGCTGACGACGCAGGGGATGCCGAGTTTCTGGAAAAATGTCTCCCACAGTACGCCGTATCTGTGGTAACCCAGAGCACGGGGAATGCCGATTGTCATGTATAAATCACTCCCCCACAAGACAGGCCCTGCGGGGGACCCTTTTGATTGAATCTCATCGGCGCGGCAAAGGCTGAACCAAACCGCCCTAAGGGTTCACCTTCGGTGAAACCGATGGCAGCTAGGTCCCGCATTAACTCAACTAACCTTTTGCAAAGAGCAAAAAAGGAAGTTTCGTTCTACCGCACCGGTATCAAGATTTTGCCTGTGACAAAATGCTTGGACGCCGGACTCCCGGCGTAGATAGGATAGCCAGAAATGGGGGGATTCATACGGAGGGCGAATTGGAGCGGTAGACTTTGTACCGCGTGTGTGGTATGATTCTATGGAAATGGGAGGGGAAGGATTATGGCAAAACTGTACTTTAGATATGGGGCAATGAATAGCGCAAAGTCGGCGAACCTTTTAATGGTGGCACATAACTATCGATCTCAAAATAAGCCGGTGCTCCTAATGAAGCCCGCCAAAGACACCCGTTGGGACGCTGAAGCCTGTATCACTTCGCGCGCCATCCTTGCCAAAGAGCCGGCGCTGACTTTTACGGACAGGGAAAATCTGTATGAGATCATAGCGGCGCATATTGAAGGCAATAAAATTTATGCCGTTCTGTTAGACGAGGCGCAATTCATCACGGAGGAACAGGCCTTGCAATTGGCGCATGTCGTTGATAAGCTCAATATTCCCGTGCTGTGTTATGGCCTCAAAAACCGCGCAGCCAAAGGGAAACTGTTTGCCGGATCATACGCCTTGTTGTATTGGGCGGATTCCATAGAGGAGCTCAAGAACACCTGCCAATACTGCAACAAGAAGGCGACTCAAAATTTATTGTGCATCGACAATGTACCGGAATATAGTCCTGAAGAAGTCGTCATGGCGGATATAGACGGGGATCTTAAAATTGTCCCCGTATGCCGGGCGCATTACTTGAATCCACCTGCAACAGATTAAATTAAACAAAAAGGCAAATAGGGGCGTGTTACTTTTGCAGCCGAGAGAATTGATTGAGTTTTTGCATGTCATAGAAAAATTAAAATGTAACACCCGACACAGTTGGACTTCAAGCGGTAGACAAGAGAGTGTGGCGGAACATAGTTGGCGTCTGGCGGTTATGGCACTATTGGTTGCAGGTGAATTTCCAGAAGTAGATAACAAAAAACTTGTTACAATGTGCTTAATCCACGATTTTGGTGAAGCGCTTACAGGTGATGTCCCCTCATTTGCAAAAACAAAGGCGGATGAAAAAAAAGAAGAGATTGCCATATCGAAAATACTCGAGGCTTTGCCGGAACATCTTGCACTGGAATTTGGAGCGCTTTTTCATGAAATGGCGGAGCTACATACAGAAGAGGCAAAGCTGTTCAAAGCGCTTGACAATTTAGAGGCGATTCTCTCCCACAATGAAGCCTTTCTTGACACTTGGCTTCCTCTTGAGTATTCGGAGAACTTGATTTATGGAACAGACGCTGTCGCACATTCAGTCTATTTAAGATTGCTCAGAGAAGAGCTAAAACGCGATTCCATTGAAAAAATTGGATGTACACACCGCCCCGATTAAACGCTTGTTCTGGCGAGGCAAGGAACCGCAGAAAACGAATCCCACAGGGCAAAAATCAAGCCCTGTGGGATTTGAATCGTAAGTAAGGATTGGCTCTACTCCCCAACCGTCAAAATGGCCCGGTTGATGGCGCAGAGCACGCCGTAGATCGAAGCCCTGCTGATATTAGATGACACTCCCACGCCGAAGATGTTGAACCCCTGGGGGCATTTCAGCTGGATATACGTCACGGCCTTGGAGTCAGAGCCGGCGGAGATGGCGTGTTGGTGATAGCTCTCGAAGCTGTACCCTGCGATAGAGAGATCCCGGACGGCGTTGAAGAAGGCGTCGATGGGGCCGTTGCCCGTGCCGGAGATCGGGGTATCCGTCTCGCCGAAGCGCAGGGTGCCGTGGAACGCCACGTGGGAGCCATCGCCGTTGTCCTGGATCTCGGAAAAGTGCTGATCCAACAGGCGATAGGGGCCGTCGATGTCCAGATAGGTACGCCGGAAGATGCCCAAAATATCCGTTGCCAGAAGTTCCGTGCCGCGGCGATCCGTCTCGGCTTGGACGATTGTGCCGAACTCCGGGTGCATGGCCCGTGGCATCTGATAGCCGTGGACGGTCTCCATAATGAAGGCGGTGCCGCCCTTGCCGCTCTGGCTGTTGATGCGGATGATGGGCTCGTAGTGCCGCCCTACGTCCGCCGGGTCGATGGGCAGGTAGGGGATTTCCCAATGGGGGGAATCAGACGACTTCATATATTGGACCCCCTTGTTGATGGCGTCTTGATGGGAGCCGGAGAAAGCGGTGAAGACCAAGTCCCCGGCGTAGGGGTGGCGGGGGTGGACGGGGAGTTTCGTCGTCCGCTCGTAGAGTTCCCGGATTTTGGGCAGGTTAGAGAAATCCAGCCGGGGATCAATCCCCTGGGTGTGGAGGTTGAGGGCCAGGGTGATGAGATCCACGTTGCCCGTCCGCTCACCGTTGCCGAAGAGAGTACCCTCCACCCGCTGGGCGCCCGCCAAGAGGGCCAGTTCTGTGGCGGCCACGCCGGTGCCACGATCGTTGTGGGGGTGGAGGCTGATGATGGCCGCCTCCCGACTGGGGAGGTTCTGGATAAAATACTCGATCTGGTCGGCGTGCTGGTTGGGCATGCAGCCCTCGACTGTACTGGGCAGATTCAGGATAATGGGCCGCTCGGTTGTCGCACCGACGGCCTCTATGACCCGCTGGCAGATGGAGACCGCATTGTCCATCTCCGTGCCGGAAAAGCTCTCCGGGGAGTATTCATAGCGCAGATTCACCCCCGTCTCCGCCACCATCTGATCGCCCATCTCGCGGATTAGTTCAGATGCCTGGACGGCGATGTCGATGATGCCGTCCATGTCCGTCTGGAAGACAACTTTCCGTTGGAGAGTGGACGTGGAGTTGTAGAAATGCAGGATCACATTCTTGGCCCCCCGGATGGCGTCAAAGGTCTTCTTGATTAAATGGGGTCTGGCCTGGACTAGGACTTGGATGGTCACGTCGTCCGGGATGTGGCCGCCGTCAATTAAGGTGCGCAGGATGGTGTACTCCGTCTCCGAGGCGGAGGGGAACCCCACTTCGATCTCCTTGAAGCCGATGTCCACCAGCAATTTGAAAAACTCCAACTTTTCGTCCAGATTCATGGGGTCAATCAGGGATTGATTGCCGTCCCGGAGATCGACGCTGCACCAGATAGGGGCTTGGGTCAGAACGTTGCCGGGCCATATGCGCTCTGCCATAGGCTGGGGGACGAAGGGGATATACTTCCTGTGGTTCTTGTTCATAATATTCGATCCTTTCGCTGGCATGTTTTTATTTCCCCACGGAGCTTGCTTCGTGGGGAACAAACAAAAAAGCCCCCGACGAAAATGTTCGTCGGGGGCGTGAAGCTTTTCACGCGGTACCACCCCGGTTTAGCGATCCCTCACGGGATACGCCCTTACGGCCTCAAACAAGGCCCAGACCCATAACGCGGTCAGCCGTTCCCCCCTACTGATCGTTCAAGAGGACTGCTCCGGGGTGAGTGATACACATCGGATATCCCACTGCCTTGCAGCGCCCGGCAGCTCTCTGGAGGGAGTCGTCGATGTCTTGTTCCCCATCGTGGCATTTTGTTTACTATACGCCCTTTGGGATGGGTTGTCAAGTATTTTACCGCACCACATTCAAAACCCGAATATCCGGGTCCTCCGGCCCTGTCAGGGAGCAACCTTTCTCCTTGGCATATGCAATATATTGCAATTGCGCCTCGGTGATGCGTTCTCCCGGGGCCAGGATGGGGATTCCCGGCGGGTAGCACATGACGAACTCGCTGCTGATGCGACCTTTGGAGGCCGCAATGGGGACAGGTTCCGTCTCCGCATAAAAGGCGTCCTGGAGATTTAGGACAACCTCCGGGGCGATATATTCCTCCGTCATCAGATTGGCCTCGCTCCGGCCATAGCGGCGGCGGATCTCGGCCAAGGCGCCCACCAAGCGCTCTAAGTCTTGGAGCCGGTCTCCGATGGAGAGATAGGCCAGGATATTGCCCAAGTCACCGAACTCAATCTGGATATCGTACTCGTCCCGGAGGATATCATAGACCTCGATCCCGGCGAGCCCTACCCCCAAGGTGTTGATGGATAGCTTTGTAGGGTCGAAATCAAATACGCTGGTGCCATTGATCAGATCCCGGCCGTAGGCCCGGTAGCCGCCCATGGCGGAGATCTCTGTCCGGGCGTATTGGGCCAAATCTACCACCCGTGCAAAAATCTCTTTGCCCCGTAGGGCCAAGTTGCGGCGGGAGATGTCCAAACTACTCATGAGCAAATAGGAGGGGCTGGTGGTCTGGGTCAGGTTGATGATCTGCCGGACGTAGCCGGGACTCACACCGGGACCGGTGAGGAGAAAGGAACTCTGGGTCAGACTGCCGCCGGATTTGTGCATACTGACCGATGCCATATCCGCCCCCGCCGCCATAGCGGAGACGGGGAGATTGTCGCCGAAATAAAAATGGGTTCCGTGGGCCTCGTCCACCAGGACTAAAAGTCCGTGCCGATGGGCTAGGTCTACGATGCCCCCCAGATCAGAGCAGACCCCATAATAGGTGGGGTTGTTGACCAGAATTGCCACGGCATCCGGGTTTGCGGCGATAGTCGCCTCCACCTGATCCAGTCGCATCCCCAACGCAGTACCCAAGGACTGATCCACATCGGGGCTGATATACACCCCGTCTGCGCCGCAGAGCACCAGGGCATTGAGCACACTGCGGTGGACATTCCGGGGCAGGATGATTTTATCTCCCCGCTTACAGGCGGTCAGCACCATGGCCTGGACACTGCTGGTAGTACCCCCCACCATAAAGAAGGCCTGATGGGCGCCGAAAGCGTCGGCGGCCAGTTCCTCCGCCTCCCGGATGACAGAGACGGGATGACAGAGGTTATCTAAGGGTTTCATAGAGTTTACGTCAATGCCGATGCACCGCTCGCCGAGAAATTCCCGCAGTTCCGGTGTACCCCGGCCCCGTTTGTGGCCCGGCACGTCAAATGGCACCACCCGGGCCCGCCGAAACCGCTCCAACGCCTCATAGATAGGTGCTCTTGTCTGATCCACTGGAATCACCGCCTTTTTTCAATGAACAATTAACAAGGAACAGATAACAATTTTTGTATCGCCTTCGGCGGACACAGCCATTGTTCATTGTTATCTGTTAATTGTTAATTAAAGATATTCCGTCCGCTGTAGATTTCCATCATCTCCCGGCGCAGGCTCTCCAGGATGGATTCCTGTAACTGGGGGGAGAGGATGTAGGCGTCGGTGTTGAACAGGTAGTTTTGCAAGTCGATCTCCCGGATCAACATCTTGGTATGAAACAGGTTGGATTGGCTCAAGTTGATATCTTCCGCCTCGTATTTTTCCAGGGTCTCCGGGGCGATGTAGTCCTGGATGGAGGTGATATCGTGATCCATGAACAGCTTTTTCCCGTCCAAGTCCCGGGTAAAGCCCCGA
This sequence comes from Oscillospiraceae bacterium, assembly GCA_009780435.1. GTDB lineage: Bacteria > Bacillota > Clostridia > Oscillospirales > Oscillospiraceae > WRAB01. The sequence goes on from WRAB01000008.1 coordinate 8,654, forward strand.
ACCCGGTAGTCCATGGTGATAATATCCGAGTCAAAACTGCCGATGAGCAGATCCAGGGTGTTCAGCGGCGTGATCTCTCCGCAGGTGGCCACGTCGATGTCCACCCGGAAGGTGGCGATGCTGTTCTCCGGGTGGTATTCCGGATAGGTGTGGACGGTCACATGGCTCTTGTCTAGATGGGCCACAGTGGTCTCGCCCCGCATCCCGGCCAATGGCCCCTCGGAGATGAGCATGGTGACACTGGCCCCCTGGGGATCGTAGTCCTGGCTGGAGATGCTGAGCACATTGGCCCCGATCATAGAGACCATCCGGAGCAAAATATTCGTCAATCGCGCAGCGTTGTACTGCTCGTCGATATAAGCGATATACTCCTGTTGTTCGTGGGGGGTTTTGGCGTAGCAGACATCGTAAATATTAAAGCTGAGGGCCTTGGTGAGATTGTTAAACCCGTACAGTTTCAGTTTGCTCATTGGCCGATTGTCTCCGATCTTTGCTTTCTGTATATTTGGACACATCATATCACGATACATTATAGCCGCAACTGCCGGGGAACGCAAGATATAAAAAAATACGACAGGGCGTTCATCTGCCTAGTCATACGGGGGCGGTCTCGGTACCTTGGCCCCCTCATTTCGAGGGGGCTGTCAGGCGCGGCCTGACTGGGGGAGAGGGTATCACGCACCACTTGACGTACAACGCAATTGGGGGTACACTATAAGATAATGATTTCATTCAGACATTCAAGGAAATTTTTCAGATAATTTTAAGAAGAAAGAGGGACGACAATATGGATCAAAATCAAGAATATGTACCCAGTTTGACCCTGACCCCAAGTATGGAAGATCCCGCTGCGCCGGATCCCATCGTGGAGCTACAAGCTGCCAAAGTGGAAGAAGCCGCCGGGAGCTTAGAGCAGGATCTGGGTCAGCTATCTGAGGCAGAGCGCGCCCAGGTGGAGACCTTTGCCAAGCAGATCGACATCTCCGATACCAATGTGGTGCTCCAGTACGGTGCTGCGGCCCAACAGAACATTGCCACATTTTCCGGCAGCGCCCTCAATAATGTCCGCACGAAGGATATGGGAGAAGTGGGCGGTATGCTGTCCGGACTCGTAGTGGAACTGCGGGGCCTCGGGAGCGAAGAGGAAAAACGAGGATTCTTGGGGCTGGTGCGGCGGGGACGAAATCACTTGGCCTCGCTCAAAGCCCAGTACGACAAGGCGGAAGTCAATGTCAATCAGATTGTCAACGCGTTGGAGACCCATCAAGTGACCTTGTTGAAAGACATCGCCATGTTGGATAAGATGTACGAGATGAACAAAGCCTACTTCAAAGAGCTGTCCATGTATATTCTGGCGGGCAAAACTCGGCTCCAAGAGGCAGTAGATGTGGAACTCAAAGCCATCCGGGAGAAAGCGCTTGCCACCAAGCTCCCGGAAGACGCCCAGGCGGCCAATGACTTCGCCAGCAAGGTCAACCGCTTTGAGAAGAAAATCCATGATCTGGAACTGACCCGGATGATCTCCATCCAGATGGCGCCCCAGATCCGTATGATCCAACACAACGACGCCCTCATGGTGGAGAAGATTCAAAGCTCTATCGTCAACACCATTCCCCTGTGGAAGAGCCAGATGGTCTTGGCCATCGGGATGCACAACGCCAAAGACGCCATGGAGGCTCAGCGGAGCGTCACCGATGTGACCAACGAGCTTCTGAAGAAGAACGCCGCGGCCCTCAAGCAGGGCTCTGTGGAGGTTGCCCGGGAAGCCGAGCGGGGCATTGTGGATATTGAGACGCTCCAGGCGACAAATCAGAACCTCATTGAGACCCTGGAGGAAGTCCAGCAGATCCAAGCCGAGGGCTCACAACGCCGCCGGGATGCGGAAGTAGAACTGGGCCGGATCGAAGGCGATCTAAAGCAAAAGCTTCTGGAAATGCAAACCCGATAGGGAGCAGGGCAAGCGCTCTAAATGCAAATGAACCTGACAGGAAATGTGAACCCAAAGATCGGGTAGATATTTCTTGTCAGGTTTTTTGTGTACGCCTCATGCGACAAACGATTCTTTTCAATATTAACCCAGATAGTGATATCGTTTGCCCAATTTCAACAGTAAGGTTATGGAGAGAATAATCGTTAAACCCTCTGCAGCAGGCGTTGCCAACCATACGCCGTCTAAATCCAACGCGCGCGGAAGCAATAGCAGCAGCGGCAAGTTGAATGCAAAAGCACGTACGGTTGATAAAATCCCGCCAATGGCACCTTTGTTCAATGCGGCAAACAGCGCCCCTGCAAACCCATTGAATCCAGAGACGACAAAGGATAGAGTCATAATTCTGAGCCCCCGAACCGCCATGTCGTGAAGTTCTGTGCCGGGCGGCAGATAGATTCGCATCAGCAAGTCCGCAAACACTATGGTGCCAATCGTGAGAATTACGGACAACACTGCAACGATTCTTATGTTATACTTGAACAGAAGTTTCTGTCTGCCGTGATTTGCATTCCCGTAATTGTAGCTGACAAGCGGCATGGTTCCTTGTAGATATCCGCCGAATACGACAGAAACCGTAGTGATCATTGCCGTTACCATTCCCGCTACGGCAATTCCCATTGCGCCTATCCCGTCCATGCGAACCAAAGTGTTGTTCATTACAACGGTAACCATGGCGCTTGCCAGAAGGGGAATCAGTGCTCCCGTTCCGTTGAGTATTGATAGTCCGATTGCCTTTATGTCCATTTGGGGAGCAACAAAGTAAATTGTCCCGTTCCGGTTATTGCAAAAGATAAGAAATAAAATAACCGCAGGGATTGCAGTGCCGATTACTGTCGCCCATGCGAGGGCTTCAATTCCCCACTCAAAGACAAATAGGAATACTGCATTTAGCCCTGCAGAAATAACCGAACCTAATAAACTGATTCCCATGCCAAGCATGGGCTTCCCGTCCGCAATAATAAATTGGTTAAATATTGTTCCCATCGCCATAAGCGGAAAGGACCAGACAGTAATCCGAAAATAATATCGTGCAATGTCTAAAATTTCATAGTTTGCGCCCAAGAGCCCAAGTATGGTGTCGGGGAAGATAAATGCCGCAACTGAAATCGAAAGGATTATCGCAAACGCAACCATACTTATGAGGGTGAAGTTCTGTCGGGCTTCCTGTTTCAGTCCCATGCCTATTTTCTTTACAACAACTACGCTTCCCCCTCCTGCGAACATTGCCCCGATCGACAACACGATCATGAAAAACGGCGCAAACGCCGAAACTGCCGCCATGGCTTCTGCCCCCAACACACGCATTGCAAAAACACCGTCTACAATCCCAAAGGTACCCATAACAACCAATGCGAAGATTGTTGGCAAGCCATAGGTTAATAGCAGCGAGAGCGTGATTGGCTTGTTGAGTTGCGATTCCTCTGTCGCTCTTGCGGCATCTTGATTGATAAAATCTCTTTCTTTCATGTTATTTTCCTCCTAATATTATAATAATAAAAGCCGACAGCTACGATTTTCTCGTAAGCTATCGGCTCTGCGTCTAAGCGGCTGGCACTTTGATAACGGATAAGTTTAGATCTTTTAAATTTACCAAGGTTTCTTGTTTGCATTTGGGACAAAATAGGGGGAAGTTTACAAGTATCGTGTCCAGCTTCGCTTTTGTACGAGTTTTACCCTTGCAAACGGGACATGGCAACAACTGTCCGTTGCGTTTTAACTCATGTTCTCTCAATTTAATATCACCCCTTTTGACATGCGCTCACACCTTTCGCCCAAAGTAAGCGTCCAAAGCTGCTCGTATGAAATCGTGTGAAGTTGTAACTGTTTCTCTCTGTTCCTCCGCCAAGCTTTCTATTTTCTCTAAAGATTCAGCAAACTTGGATATTAAGGTTGCATCACCATTTGTAGCCACTTGTATCGTCTCCCAAACTACCTTGGCAAAGATTTGCCCTTTTTCGCTTTCAGGCGATACGCCCTCTCTATGCAACTGCGCTGCCTCCGCCCCTAAGCGGCCTAATTTTTCCAAAAATGCCGAAGCACTGTCTTCGTCAAAATAATTGCGAAAATGCTCCATCACATCTTCGTCCATATGCTTGATGACCCAATAGTTCTCATCTTTCATCTGCAGACATATGAGAATATCTGCGTATTTCTTAAAGTCCATGGTTTTCATTTGTATTACTTCCGCTTTCAATGCGCCTATGGCTTGCAATGATTCTGACAGCGTCTCTATTTTTTCACGGATAGAGGCTTCATGTTCTGTCAGCACGTGAACCATATCCGCAGGGGTATCCAGAGAGACAAGGCGTTGCTTGATACCATTCAGGGAAAATCCCAACTGTTTCATCGTCACGATTTGAATTAACTTCACCATATCTTTGTCAGTATAAAGTCTAAACCCGCCCTCACTTTCGGTCGATGGCGAAAGCAAGCCCTCCTTGTCGTAATATTGCAAGGTGCGAACGGTAACGCCCATTTTCTTCGCCAGCTCGCCCACTTTCATGTATCCGTCCGGAATTGCCCTGTGTTTTTCCATCTCCGTGTCCTCCTTTAACGATAGTATAAACCATTACCTATACGTCATTGTCAAGACTTTTTTGAAAAAATTTTTTATAAAAAAATAAACCAGCGCAAAAACCAAGTATTTCTAAGGGTTTGCGCCGGTTCAACAAATAAATTTTCAACGTTCCTCGTCCAAAAAACAGATAAGGAACAAAAGAAGCATACCGCGCCAGAAGTCAAAAATCCATACTTCTAATAGCGGCTCACCGCTTTGCATTCTTCTCATAAATGAGCCAGAGGCCTTTTAGAATCAAGTGGGGATCGCAGACGATGTCAGTGCGACAGCAGAGGGTGGATAGGAGTTCTGCGTGCTCTCCGGTGAAAATCACCGTGGGGGATGTGCCGAGTTCTGTCTCTATCCGAGCCAACATGCCGTCTAGCATGGCGGCGAAGCCGTAGAGCATACCGCTCTGCATACACTCCACTGTACTGCGCCCGATGACCCGGCTGGGGGCCTCTAAGCTGATATTGGGCAGCTGGCTCGTCCCGGCGGTCAGAGCCGCGAGAGAAATGGGCAGACCCGGGCAGATGGCGCCGCCGATGTAGTTGCCCGTACTGTCTAATACGCCGAGGATGGTGGCGGTTCCCATGTCTACCGTGACAGAAGGGCGGCCATAATTGCCCAACGCCCCCACGGCGAGAGAGACGATGTCACTGCCCATTTGACCGGGGTTATCCAGTAGGATATTTAGGCCCGTCTTGATCCCAGGCCCTACCACAAGGGGGCTTTTGCCCGTCACCTGCAACACTGCCTGTCGGAGCGCATGGGTTAGAGAGGGTACCACGCAGGAGATGACGGCCCCCTCTACAGTCCGGCAGTCAATCCTCTGGAGGCCCATGAGGTTTTTGAACAAGATGGCGTATTCATCTCCCGTTTTGTGCTTGTCGGTGGACAGAGTGCAGGTGAAGGTCACCGTCTTGTCTGTGAGGCCGCCGACGATAATATAGGAGTTGCCCGCGTCAATGGCGAGGATCAAAGCTATCCCTCCTTGTGTGTTTCCTTAATTATGCAGGATTTTTTTCTATCTGTAAAGCACAAAATTAACGCTTGACAGGGGATACATTCATTGGTATACTGTCTAAGCGTTCCAAAGACAGTAGGTGGGTGCAAGTCACCCGTAAATCCTACCGAGGAGGCCGAAACGAATCCATGTGATCTGCGTGTGATTGGTTTCCACATGATATCTCATGTGCCTTCCTGTCTTGGACAGGAGGGCATTTTTATATGGCTTCTGAACGCCGAAAGAGAGGTGAATCGAAAGAATGCCAAGTGCAAAAATCTTGAGCGAAAAGCAAGAGATCGTCAAAGCCCTTGCTGAAAAGTTGGGGGGCAGCGTATCCGGCGTCCTGGTGGACTATAAAGGTACCGACGTGGCCACGGATACGGACATGCGCCGCAAAATGCGTGAAGCCGGGGTGGAGTACACGGTCACCAAGAACACCATGATCCGCTTCGCTATTGCAGACACCGATTTGGCGGAGCTGGCGCCGTTTTTGGAGGGTCCCACGGCTCTGGCCCTGCACACGGACGATCCGGTGGCCCCTGCGAAAGTGGTCTTCGGCTACGTGGGCAAGGACAAGCCCATGCAGGTCAAGGTCGGCTTTGTAGATGGCAAGGTCATCTCCGCCGCCGAGGTGGAGGCCCTGTCTAAACTGCCTGCCAAAGAGGTTCTGGTGGCCCAGGTGCTGGGTACCATGATCGCTCCCATCAGCGGGTTGGCAACTGTGCTCAACGCCAACATCCGTGGTCTGGCCGTGGCCCTGCAGGCTATCGCAGACCAAAAATCCGCATAATCTTACGAAACAAAACAACAACAACTATTACATGAATTAAATGGAGGAAATGTAAAATGGCTAGCGAAAAAGTAACCGCTTTGATCGAAGAAGTAAAGACTATGACAGTTCTGGAGCTCTCCGAGCTCGTGAAAGCACTGGAAGAAGAGTTCGGCGTATCCGCCGCCGCCCCCGCCGCTGTGGCAGTCGCCGCCGCCGCCCCCGCCGAGGCCGTTGAAGAGAAGACGGAGTTCGACGTGGTTATGACTGATTTCGGTGCAGAGAAGATCAAAGTCATCAAAATCGTCCGTGAGATCACCGGCTTAGGTCTGGCAGAAGCCAAAGCCAAAGTCGAAGGCGTCCCCGCCACCCTAAAAGAGGGCGCCAGCAAGGACGACGCCGAAGAACTGAAGAAGAAGTTAGAAGAAGTCGGCGCAAAAGTAGAGCTCAAATAAGGTTGGAGCGAGTTGAAAAGACCCGGATTCAGAGGAATCCGGGTCTTTTTTGTTGACATCTTGGGTGTAGGTGTTAAACTTGGTATATAGTAGGAGCGCCAGGTGTGTGTGGTGAGGCGTAATTGGATAAAGCGTGGCTTTGTACTACATAGCTATAACGATGAGTTTGTTTAGCTTTGCAGGGTGCAGTGAAGGAGCGGAAATGGGATTGGACACGTGGTGTTTATTGTGAGGAGACGCAGAATTTTTGCGCTTAGGGATGACAAAGAGTGAAATGGAACGAACGCTCTTAAACGGAGGGGACTATGATGAAAAAGAAAATTTTGACAGGTATTGTGCTCATTGCGTTTGCGTTTGTATTGCTGTCGGCGTGCTTGCCTATACCATCGGAGATTCCTGAGATAAATCCAGATGAAGTGAGGACGGATATTGATTGGCCGGTAAACACGATAGTGGCGTGGGGGTGGCCAACCTTTGCAATCCAGTCGGATGGCAGCTTATGGGCTTGGGGCAGACATGAAAATGGTCGGATTGGCGATGGCACACGGGATGGTAAACACCTCACCCCCATAAGAATCATGGATGATGTAGTCTCTGTCGGCCGCACGCAGGCCATCTGCACCGACGGCATCCTGTGGGTTTGGGGCAACAATCTGTATGGTCAACTCGGAGACGGCACGACCACAAATCACTATTCGCCTACACAAATTATGGATTCCGTGGTATATGCGTCCGTGGGTGCATCTTGGGGCAGTCCTATCGTTTCTTACACTATGGCAATCCGCGCCGACAGTAGCCTTTGGGCTTGGGGCGGGAATTGGAGTGGCCAGATTGGAAACGGCACAGCTGGCAGAGGCAGAAGCCAGCGAACCCCCATTCGAATCATGGAAGATGTGGTTGCCGTTTCGACAAGCTGGCATACGCTGGCAATTCAAAGCGATGGAAGCCTCTGGGCCTGGGGCCCAAATGATAGCGGTCAGCTTGGTGACGGCACAACAGAGAACCGACACAGCCCCGTGCAGGTCATGGAAGATGTAGCCGCTGTTTCCGCTGGAAACGGTCACACACTGGCCATCCGCACCGACGGCAGCCTCTGGGCTTGGGGGTCGAATCGGTTTGGTCAGCTTGGCGACGGCACAACAGAGGACCGGCACAGCCCCGTGCAGGTCATGGAAGATGTGGCTGCCGTTTCAGTCGGAAGCGGCCACACATTGGCAATCCGCACCGACGGCAGTCTTTGGGCTTGGGGGTGGAATGAATGGGGCCGACTTGGAGATGGCACGACGGAGGATCGACACAGTCCGGTGATGGTGATGGAAGACGTGGTTGCCGTTTCGGCAAGCAGTCATACGCTGGCAATTCAAAGTGACGGCAGTCTTTGGGCTTGGGGCTACAATAGCTCTGGTCAACTTGGAAATGGCACAGCAACAGGTCGGCATAGAGCCTATCCCAATCCTAGTCCTATAAGAATCATGGAAGATGTGGTCGCTGTCTTCGCCGGTGGCAGTCACACCCTGGCCATCCGCACCGATGGCAGTCTTTGGGTGTGGGGCGACAATAGTAGCGGCCAGCTTGGAGACGGCACAACGGAAGATCGGCATAGTCCGGTGATGGTGATGGAAGATGTGATGATAGGAGAGAGGTAGGTGCACCAAAATGGGAAAACCCCCGAGACAGGCGCTGAATGAGATGCGCAAAATACACGACAGCAGGGTACAAATGATCCCAGCCCACGACGGCGTATCCATCCGGGTGGCCGGGTTTGCGCCGTACCCTCGACCCACCAAGCTGGCCGGGGTGATACAGATCGTCCACGGGTTCGGGGAGAGCATAGGCCACTATGGTGATGTGGTGGATTTTTTTGTCGGCAACGGATACGCCTGTGTCATCCACGATCAGCGGGGATTCGGCGAGATGCCGGATAAGACCCCGAAAGAACGGCGGGCGGCCAGGGGGATTGTCCCCAGTTATGACCATCTGCTGGAAGATGTGAAAACCGTCCGGGGGCAAATCGACCTCTGGTATCCGGGCGTGCCGGTGATCCTGTTTGGACACAGCATGGGCGGCGGCGTTGCGGCCAATTATCTGCTCCGATATCCGGCGGGAGACTATGAGAAAGCCATCCTGGAAGCGCCGTGGTTTAGACTATACAAACCACTGTCTCCTGCACTTGATGTCTTGGCGAAGATTCTAGGGAAGGTCAGCCCGAAGATCGTCACCTATACAAAGATGGATGTAGACGATCTCTCCCGGGGGCAGACCGCTGTCCACGGGCAAAAGGGTGATGATGTATTCCACAACCGCATGGCCCTCCGGCTGTATGCAGGGGCTGTGGGTGCAGGGGAGTACGCCCTGGAACACGCAGACCGGATCCCCATCCCCACCCTGGTGTTGGGGGCGGGTACGGATAAAGTCCTCTCTACAGCGGCAATCCGTGCATTTGCCGACAGGGCGGGGGAACATGTCACATACAAAGAATACCCGGAGGCCTATCACTGTCTGCACCAGGATACCGCCGGACCGGAGGCGCTGGCGGATATGTTGGAGTTCTTGAAAAGCTAACAGAAGCGTGATTGCATCAAAACGGGTCGTCTAGAGGCCGCCCCCTACAATATTACGTAAGGGGCGGCGTCCTCGACGACCCGTTTTTGTTGTTTGGCTGTAGTTCCCCTTGTCGGTAATAGGGGAAAGTAGACTATTTGCCTCGATTATTTTCAGTATTCGGCTGGCCGGACTGTTGCTGTCTGTTCTTCTGCTGTTGCTGCTGTTGCTCTTGCCTCTGTTCCGGTTGATTCTTCATATCACCGGATTGATTGTTTTTCTTTTTCGCCACGAGAGAAACCCTCCTTTCAGCTGGTTTATCCATAGTTTTGCCTGTTTTGGGAATTTTATACCTCCTCTTTTATTGCCTGGACAGCCTATCTGTGATAGAATAAAGAGCATAAAATCAATCAAAACACAGGACGGAGCGTATCATGGCTGGTCATTCCAAGTGGAACAATATCAAGCAAAAAAAAGGTAAGACCGACGCCCAGAGAGGGAAAATTTTCACTAAAATATCCCGGGAGCTGATTGTGGCGGTCAAAGAGGGCGGGGGAGATCCCGCCTCCAACGCGAAACTGCGAGACGCCATAGCCAAGGCCCGCGCGGCCAACGTACCAAATGACAACATCAAACGGGTGATTGAAAAAGCTGTGGGCGGCGACAATACCACCTACGAGGTGGGGACCTACGAGGGATATGGTCCCTCCGGCGTGGCTGTCATCGTGGAGACCATGACCGACAACAAAAATCGCACCGCCTCAGATATGCGACACTATTTTGATAAATATGGCGGCAACTTGGGGACAGAGGGCTGTGTGGCCTGGTCATTTGATCGTAAGGGTGTGCTGGTCATCGACAACGAAGGCGAGACGTTGGACGAGGACGCCGTCATGCTAGACGCCCTGGACGCAGGCGCCGCGGACTTTACCTTCGAGGAGACCGTGTTCGTCGTCTACACCCCAACCGAGACATTTGGCGATGTACGCGCTATGTTAGAGGAGAAGGGCTACGCCTTTTTGTCCGCCCAGGTGGAGATGGTGTCCCAGAATGTCATCAAACTGGAGGCCCCAGAGGATCAGGCCAAGATGGAAAAACTCCTGGCCATGCTGGAGGACAACGACGACGTACAAAATGTCTGGCACAACTGGGAGGAGTAGGGCCGTGCAATATGAGCGGTTGGGCGCAAAGAACGAATATGTTAGGAGTTTTTTGTATGGGGGTACAACGATCTTCAGATACAGAGCGAAATACCGGGAAGAAAGGCTTACAAGTAAGTTCTTATTTTCGCACACGCATCGCCGCCCTCATTATGACTTTAGTGGTCATGGCGGGGCAGACATGGATTGCGCATGCGATAAATTTTAATTTTGTTTGGATATTACCGCTCATTTCAGGCGTACTGCTGACCTCTTCCATACTTGCCTATTCGGGCAGCCATCGGAAACCGTCCAGATCGGCCCGTGCGCTGTCGATTGCGGTTGTTGTTCTTTTACCGCTGATTAACTTGGTCTGTATGGGGTGGTTTATCTACGACATGCTCAATCCGGCTACGGTCACGCTCCCGCATCAATTGCTATTGGCGGGCTTTGCCCTGTGGATTGTAAATATTGGGGTCTTTTCTTTGGCGTATTGGGAACTGGATACGGGCGGGCCTGAGGTGCGTGCATTGGGTTTGCCAACGGTATTTCGCAATAAAAACTATCCGGATTTTGTGTTTCCCCAACAGACTTCAAACGATCCGCAACTTGCGCCGGAGAATTGGACGCCGGGATTTCTGGACTATCTGTACCTGTCCATTACAACGGCGACTTCGTTCTCGCCCGCCGCCCTGACCCCCTATACCCATATGGCGAAAATGATGGCGGGGGTGGAGGCATTGGTCAGCTTATTTATCCTTGGTTTAATTGTCACACGCGCCATGTCGCTATAGCGAATCAAAGGAATCGTATCCGTTGAGAGGAGCAGATAAACGCCCATGAGTGAAAATAAAACAATCTACATCGCAGATGACGAGGCAAATATCAGGCTTGGGATCAAGACATTTTTAGAAAACGCAGGATACGCAGTGGAGGAGTTTGCATCCGGGGACTTGCTCCTTGCGGCCTTTGCAGAGAATCCGGCGGATTTGGTGATTTTGGACGTGATGATGCCCGGTGCAAACGGATTTGTAGTCTGCAAAGAGCTCCGCAAGATCAGCCATGTGCCGATTATCATGCTCACGGCACGGGACAGCGATCTGGACTACGCCACGGGTTTGGATTTGGGCAGCGATGACTATCTGACGAAGCCTTTTAGCCCTATGGCGCTCACCATGCGGATCAAGGCGATTTTCAGACGGATGGAATTTGAGCGGCAGGCCCACGCCGGAGACGGAGCGCCCCATGAAAATGAAGAAAACTAGAATCCGCATCAGGCTCTTAAAGGCGTTCTCCGCCGTTCTATTCTTCTCCTTTCTGCTGACTGGGATTATTTTCAATCTGGCAATCCGGCTATTTGCGGTGGAGGGAGAGATCAATTTCAGTGCCTATCAAGTCATGTACGCCGAGACATCCCGGGTAATTGGGCGGGTTGGGATCATTTCGATTATCTTGGTCAGCGTCATGTTCCTTGTGGCGACTATTGTGACATATTTTCTCGCCAACTCCCTCACCCGGCCCATCGAAAAGCTGGGGCAGTTTGCCCAAGGCATCGGCCACGGGGACTTTACCCCCAACGAGTTTCAGTTCCGAGAGGTGGAGTTGGAGGAGTTGAACAAAGCCCTCAATAAATCCGTGAAGCAGTTGAGTGAGTACGACAGTGAGCAAAAGGCATTTTTCCAAAATGCCTCCCATGAACTGCGAACCCCGCTCATGTCCATCAAGTGCTATACAGAGGGGATATCCTTCGGCCTGATGGAGCCCCAGGCGGCGTGTGAGACGATTTTGCAGGAGACGGACAACCTGGCCGATCTGGTGACGGATTTGCTCTATATCTCCAAGATCGACAATATTACCACGGCCTATACCACCGCAGAGGCGGATTTGATCGAAATAATCCGAGACTCCGCCGCACGGCAGGCGGCCCAGGCGGAAAAACGGCAACTTCGGTTTACGTTCCAGTTTAGCGAAGCCGTTCTATACTACGAGTGCATCGGTGAATTGCTCTTGCGGGCTGTGGATAACCTGCTCTCCAACGCAATCCGATATGCAGTCTCTGAGATTACGCTGTCTTGTCAAAGGCGTACAGATCACATTGAGATCTGCGTTGCCGACGACGGGGCAGGCATTGCGCCCGAGGCGCTCCCCCGTGTGTTTGAGCGGTTTTATAAAGGCGTCGACGGCAACCATGGGATCGGGCTTTCCATTGTAAAATCAATCGTTGCGCAACACGGCGGTCAGATCACAGCAGAAAATGGCGGCAAGGGCGGTGCGGTATTTACCATCACCCTGCCCATATAACCCGGAGGGAAACATGTCTGTACGATTTCGTGAAGAAGAATTTGCAGAGCTCAAGAACCTCTTGCACGTCTATGAATGGGGACAGCGGACCCTGTTGACAAAGCTGCACATCATGCAGGATGATTTTAAAAAATTCCAGGACAACAACCCCATCGAATACATCACAGGCCGGATCAAAGCGCCGGAGAGCATTGCCCAGAAGCTCCACAGGATGGATGTGGAACTCACGGCGGAGAACGTGAAGAAATATCTGAAAGATGTAGCGGGGATACGAATCACCTGCCCCTTTGCCAGGGATATCCACCATCTGGTGGAACTGCTCCGGGTGATGCCGGATGTAAATGTATTGGACGAGAAAGACTACGTCTCCGCCCCCAAGCCCAGCGGATATCGCAGCTACCACGTCATCTTGGAAGTTCCGGTCTTTTATTCGGGCAAGACGGAGCACGTGGTAGTAGAAGTTCAAATCCGCACGGAGGCCATGAACTTCTGGTCTACTCTGGAACACAAGGCCCGGTATAAATACCGGGAACATATCCCCCAGCACCTGTGCGATGAGCTGGTGATCTGCGCCGATAAAATCGCCGAACTGGATCACCGGATGTTCCTGATCCATGAGATTATTTCGCTGATCAATCAGGATGGGGAGAGTTAAAAACCTCCCCCAGTCAGGCTCCCCCAGTCAGCTTGCGCTGACAGCCCCCTCAAAACGAGGGGGCCGGCTGAACGATGGCACCCACGTAGGGGCGAACAGTGTGCGCCCGCCCCATTGCGTGCGGTTATTGCATTGCGTGCGGGACGTCATTCTACCAATGTACAACACGGGCGAACACTGTTCGCCCTTACGAAGGGCGGCGGTTATTCAGCGTGCCGAGAGAGTTGATCGGTGGCGTCTAAGATGGCGCTTCTGGCGGATTTCAGGGTTCGTTTTAGGGTTATCGCCCCTATTTCCCATGAGAGAGGATAAACACACATGAAAAAACTAGCAATCATCGGTCTGGGACTCATCGGCGGGTCTATCTCCGCCGGGTTGAAGGGCTTTGAGGACTATACAATCTACGGCATGGACCTCGACTCGGATACCTTGGAATACGCCAGAGAGCACCATATGGCGGACGTGGTCACCGACAGCGTGGAGGAGGCCGTCGCCGATGCAGATGTGGTCATCTGTTGCCTGCACCCCCAGGGGATATTGGACTTTTTCCGCCAGCACGGCGAGAAATTGCGGCCAGGGACGCTGCTCACAGACGTGGGCGGGGTGAAATCCGCCATTATGGAGGGGGCCAAGTGTCTGCCAGATTGGGTGGACTTTATCGGCGGCCACCCCATGGCGGGTCGGGAGCGGGGCGGCATCCAGAACAGTACCCGGCGGCTCCTCTGGGGCGCGCATTATATCATCACGCCCCGGCCCGACAGTCGGCAGGAGAATATAGATCTGCTCAAACGGATCGCCGACTACTTGGGGTGCCGGGATACAGTCTCCACCAGTGCGAAGAAGCACGATGATATCATCGCCTACACCAGCCAGATCATGCACGTGATGGCCGTGGCCATCTGCGACGATCCCCACATGTTCGACTGCAGCGGCTTTGTGGGCGGCAGCTTCCGTGACGTCACCCGGATTGCGGCGCTGGAGCCGGATCTCTGGACGGAACTGTTCTCCATGAACGCCGAGAGCCTCACGGCGACGATCCAACGGCTGGAGGAGAGCTTGAAAAGTTATCGGGAGGCCATCGCCGGGGCGGATCGGGACGTGCTGATGAAAAAGCTCCAGCACTCATCCGACAGAAAGCGGCGGATGAACCTGGAACACCAGAGGGGCGACGATATCTACGCATTGATCAATTAGGTGAGGCGAACCTTCAACCGACAAGGCGGAGCAATAGAGAAAAAACAAAAAGCCCGAAGGCAGCAAACGCCGCCTTCGGGCCATTCTGTAAATTGCGTTCAAGGACACATTCCCATTGCCATTATATCCCTTTAAAACGGAAGGAAAAACGAAGTGTTTCATCGGTTGGCAATAGATATTCTTCATGGGTCAACGCACCCCAACTGTTGTCGCCTGCGATTCCCATCTGGTGCAAATTGGCGCGCACAACGGTGTAGTGGGGCTGTGGCAACTCATAGTCGTGCATGGCATTTTCCAACTCGTGGGGCGTGTAGGGCAGCGCAGAGAATTCCATACTGTCGCCTGTAAAGACAAAGCCTCTCCCCGTGTTGTCGGTGAGCTTTGCCCAGCGCACGCCGACCTTATTGCCGCACTCCTGTGGCACGAGATATTTTGCCATGTTATCCGCCACTTTGTTGCGGAAAATGCCCAGCCTTCCGCCGGTTTCCTTGTCAATATAGGTCTCCTCCGGGCCGAGGCCAAACCACTCGAGATTTTCGTAATCGGCATCTAACTTAAATAGCATACCGAACTCGGGCATGGGCGGGAGGCCTTTGGGATCGCAAGTCATATCCACCTGTATTGTCCCGTCGCCGGTCATCGTGTACTTGACTTGGCACGTGGTAGCAGGTGTAGTGGGGAGGTTGTATAGATAGGTTATCTCGGCACAGTCTGCAAAGGCTTCCAGTGTCGGATTCAGCTGCCTGTCCCACGAGAAAACGTCCTCATAGGGTAGATGCGTTGCGTAGAGGCTCGCAATTTTCCACTGCGCATAACGGGCGGGCATACAGTTGCCTATATCATTGTCATTGGGCGCACGCCAGAAATTTGGCATAGGGATTTTCTGAATCATCTCCCGGCCACCGTATTGATATGACATGAGTCCGCCGCGGTTCCGAGAGAATATGGCGCTAAAGTGTTCGCCGCTCACACCGAATGTCTGCCCGCCGCGGGTTACCCTGAAGGGCGCAGTGCACGGCACCGCTGGCGCCGGCCGGTCAATGACATGCTGTCCGAAGGCGACCTCAAACCCGCTTTTTTCCCACAATGTATCCACCTTCAGGCGAAAAGATACGGTAATCCCATAGACGCCCGGCTGCCGGGGAATGTCCAGAGGCAACGGATACGCCTCGCTGGACAGGGGGGCCACATCTGTCTCCAGGCGGCACTGTGCAATCTCTCTGCCGTCTCTCTCCAACAGGACGATACAATCGTATTCGGCGGTAGATGTAAACAGGTTTTTATTCCGCACAATGACCTGATCGACTGAAACATCTGCGACAATGCTTTGATAATTATATTTGACAGTTTGCAGCTTTGGGGAGGGTTTTCTGTCGCCGTATACGATACCGTTGCCGCAGAAGTTATAGTCGCACGGACGGTCACCGAAGTCGCCGCCGTATGCCTGAAATTCATTGCCGTAGCGGTCTTTTTTCGCAAGACTCTGATCAATAAAGTCCCAAATGAACCCGCCCTGATAGTGGGGATACCGTATCATGAGATCAATATACTTATGCATCGCACCGCCGGAGTTGCCCATGGTGTGGACATATTCGCACAGTATCATGGGTTTTTCCTTGTTTTGGCTCAAAAATACGTCCAGATCCATGGGCGTGGTGTACATTTGGCTGTACATATCTGAAGATTCGGTATATCGGGGATCCCAGTGCACACCCTCATAGTGTACGAGTCGTGTCGCATCCAGGGTGCGGAACCTCTGTGCCATTTCGTAGATATTTTTCCCGCTCAAAGACTCGTTGCCCAGAGACCATATCACAATACTTGGATGGTTTTTGTCCCGCTGGAAGAGGCTGTCTACACGGTCAAGCACCATGTCACGCCACTCTGGGAGATCGCCGGGCAGTGCGGCGGCATGGTCTTGCTCACCGACTTGGATCAAATCCCACATGCCATGGGATTCGAGATTGACCTCGTCAATCACATACAGGCCATATTTGTCACAGAGTTCGTAAAAATAGGAGTCGTTGGGGTAGTGGGAGGTGCGGACGGCGTTGATATTGTTTCGCTTCATAGTGAGAACGTCGTGTTCCATCTGTGCTCTCGTGAGTACCCGACCCGAATAGCAGGAGAACTCATGGCGGTTCACCCCGTAAAATTCAACCCGTTTGCCGTTGATGTGCATGATGTTATCGATCAACTCAAAGCGGCGGAACCCTACATCCTGTACGATAATCTCCTGCAGAGCGCCCTCGCTGTCGCTGACTTTGAGTACAAGTTCATAGAGATTGGGCTTTTCAGCGCTCCATAAAAGCGGCGACACCACGGGAATATTTAGCTGTGTATCGCAGGCAATCGAGGTCGAGGTAGAGAATACCTGCTTCCCATCACAGAGCAGACACGCCTCCAGAGCGCCTGTGACGCCCCCGGAAAATTGCGTGGTAATGCACAACATTGCGTCGGTGCAGTCCTCATTGAGCTGGGATTCGACCTTTAAGTTCCAAACGTGTATGTGCGGAACAGTAAAGAGAAACACATCCCGGAAGATACCGGAAAAACGGAAAAAATCCTGATCCTCTATCCAACTGCCCGCAGTGAATTTGAACACCTGGACTGCCAGCTTGTTCTCTCCGCCTCTGATGTATGGAGTGAGTGCAAACTCAGAGGGGGTAAACCCGTCGAGCCCATAGCCCACATAATGGCCGTTGAGCCACAGGGCAAATCCGCTCTCCACGCCTTGGAAGGAGATGTACACCTCTTCCCCCCGCCATGTATCAGGCAGCTCGAAGTATTTGACATAGCTGGCCACAGGGTTAAACTCCCCCGGTATCTCCCCCGGCTGGATATCCTCATGACCATCCCAGGGGTACTGCACATTTACATACTGGGGAATATCGTAGCCCTGCAACTGGATATGTCCCGGCACAGCAATATCGTCCCAGGATTTGCAGTCGAAATTCGGCTGCTCAAAGCCCTTTGGGGCCAGGGCGATATTCTTGGCGTAGCTGAACTTCCACAGATCATTGAGGGGGTACAAAAAGCTGCTCTCTTGCGCCGCCGCTTCTGCCTCATTGCGGTAGTATTTGTGGGCGGAGCGGGGATCCAGCCGATTTTCCCGGAAGAAACGGGGGTCTTTTATGTTGTCATAGTTGAAACGCATAGAACTGTTTTCTCCTTTATTTTTATACGAGTCCCAAATAATTACTTCACTGCACCCAATACGCCTTCTGCAAAGTGTCTTTGTAGGAAGAAGAAGATAATAACAGTCGGTAATGTTGCGATCAGAACTGCAAGCATGATAACGCCAAAGTCTGCCACATACCCCGCCATCAGGTTCGAGATTAGCAACGGCATGGTGATTGAATCAGGTGAAATCATGATAATCCTGGGCCAAAGAAAGACATTCCATGAAGCCATAAACGTGATTGTAATTGCAGCGGCATACGTAGATTTCATGGTCGGCACATAGATCCGAAAGAAAATGCTAACTTCGTTCAACCCTTCTATCCGCGCGGCTTCAATCATTTCTCGCGGAAATGATCGGGAGCTCTGCCGAAACAGCATAATGAGGAACGCAGTTGACAAGGTGGGCAGCATAAAGCCGAGTGTCGTGTTAAGTATGTTCAGGTTCGCAGCAAGTTGAAACAAGGGAATCATTATGGCAGCGAACGGTATCATCATAGAAAGGAGCAGTATACCCATAAACCTGTCCTTCGCCTTGCTGTGGAAAATTTCGAACCCATATCCTGCAAGGGAACAGATCAGTACAGATAGGAAGGTGCTCAGTATGGCATTGCGGGCAGAATTCCAGAATGCCATACCTAAGTTGGAAAGTTCATTCAGCCTGATAAAATTAGAAATCAGATGGGTTCCGGGCAATAATGTACCGCGTAATATATCGGCGTTGGCATTTGTTGCGGAAATAAGTGTCCAGACCAGAGGGGCAAGAGAGAAAAAAGCGGCAAAGGAAAGAAACACATACATGCATATTCTTGAAAATCGTATCTTCATCGTCTGTCACCCACCTTAATCTGTATAAAAGCGAGCACCGCCACCATGATAAAGATCACAAATGACATTGCAGACGCATATCCAATCTGTGGGATTAATGCTTCAAAGGCCGTGCTGTAAATATGGTGTGACATGGTTCTTGATGTGAGCCCGGGCCCGCCCCCGGTGAGATTAAATGATTCGTCAAACAGTTGGAGTGTACCGTTTGTGGACATGATTGCAGTGAGCAAAATAATCGGCCTTAAAAGAGGTATGGTAATTTTCCGAAACTGTTGAAATACATTAGCGCCGTCAATACGGGCCGCTTCAAAAATGGAACGGTCAATGTTTTGCAGGCCCGCCAAGTAAAATATCATGTTAAAACCGGTCCAACGCCATAATAATCCAAGTATAATAATCATTCTGGCCGACCAGGTGGAGCCGAACCAATTAAAAGGGGTCTCCATGATGCCCAGATTCATTGCGATTGTATTTATAATGCCGCTGACTGCAAACATCTGGCGGAACACGAGAGAATATGCCACTAATCCGACGGCGCACGGTAAGAATATGGCCGTTCGGAAAAAGCCTTTCGCCTTCAGACCGGGGCTGTTGAGCATGGAGGCAAGCGCAAGTCCCGTTATCAGCATGATCGGCACTTGAATCAACAGATAAAAGAATGTTGTGCCAATGGTCTGGCGAAATTGCGTATCTTCAAGCATTCGCAAATAATTAAGGGCGCCGGCAAATTCCATCTGTGCGCCAACTCCCCTGTATAAGGAAAAATAAAACCCTCTGACCATGGGATAGAAGTTCATCCATACGATCAAGCCCGCCGCAACAAACAAAAAGCCCCACCCAATCAAGCCTTGTTTTTGACTCAGACTAAGCAGAGGTCTTCTTACAGCGGCATCGCCTGAAGCTGCGTTATTTCGTTTCATTCGCTCTGACAACCCCCATTTCAATAGCAATATAACCGTCCTCGGTTGCCCGCAGTACGGCGTGAACCCGTACTGCGGGCGACCAAAACGGTCTCAACTATTTTTCTTATAGTCCCATTTGGAATCGGACGACATCTTCCGCTTCAGCCAATGCCTGCTCTATGTCCATGCCGAGATTAATAATATTACCCAGGGCAATGTCGATTTGATCCATAGCTATATAGTGATGGATTCCACCGACAAAATCAGGAATGTTCTGTGAGAATCTGACAATATCGGAAAATACCGCCTGTCCGCCAAAGAATGGCTGCGGCTCTTGATATATGGTACTTGCAGCGGCGGGACCCCATGTAGAAAGGGCGCCGGCAGCCGGCAATATGATGTCATAGAGTTCTGTGCTGCCTGCAAAGGTGTAGTTTAGGAACGCAACTGCGAGATCTACATTTGCATTTGATGTGACGGCCCAACTTGAGCCACCCCAACTGGAATAATTTGTTCCGCCCGGTACGCTCAATCTCGGAATGTTTGTAACGCCCCAAACGCCTTCGGGACCGACTTCTTGTATGGTTCCCAGGATCCAACACCCTGCCAGTGTGCCTACAACATCGTGGGCCGCAAGCGTACCGATGTAATCAGACCAGTCACCGGGCAGGAGCATGACGCCGGCATCGACCATTTCAATAAATCTGTCAACAGCCTCACGGAACACTGCATTGTCCACGAAATTCGGCTGTCCATCCCCATCAAATAAGCTGGTGCCGGCTGATTTCACCATAACATCCATGAAAGATGCGCCAACGCCGTATGTACTGAGCAAAGGCATTCCGGTCTCATCGAGAACAACTTGACCGAGCTCAATGAGTTCATCCCATGTAATATCCGTAAAATCATCAACCGTAAAGCCGGCTTCTTCAAGGACATCGGTCCTCCATGCTGTTATGGTTACGCCATTATCAAATGGGACCGCAAAGTTTCTTCCGTCTACGACTGAGAAATCCGTTTTCCCGGCTGCAAATTCAGAAAAATTGATGCCGGAGTCAGTAATGTCTGTGAAGATACCCGGGAATGTTAAGACACTGACTTCAATCGCCTGATCTTGTATCAATATAATATCCGGCAGAAGGCTATACTCTCCCGATATACCAATTGTGGTGATTTGCGTATTAATATCTTCCCAGGGCATTTCAACATTGTTCAGTACAAAACCGGGGTGACTCCTCTCAAAAATCTCTGCTGCTACATCCATGGCATACATATTGAATGCGGGATCCCAACTCCACACGGTGAGGGTGCCACCGGCGGCTTCTTCGCCGTTGCCATCATTTTGCGCAGGCGGGTCGGCTTGGGTCGGCGGGTCGGCCTGGGCAGGTGGATCAGCGGTGCCGCCTCCACAGGCGGCTAGAGTGACGACCAACAGAATGGCGAGGGCAATTGCTAGAAATCGTTTCATTTTAAAATCCTCCTAAAAATTTTCTTTTGGCCTGCAGCATAGCCTTACTTGGTCAATATGTACACAAATGTGCTGCCGAAAGCCAACTTTGTAATCATAATTATAAGATCAAACGGAGAATTATTGTTTGCAAAATTGACCACCAATTATGCGAAATCAACCATTTCTAACTGAGTAACATATGTTTGTGCCGTCTATCTCCACCCCTCGTAGGGCTGGATCTTGCTGTCGTGCAGCTTGCGCTCATAGTATTGTGTATCTTTGCGCCACTGGGAGGGGGACATCCCCGTGATCTCTTTAAAGTTGCGGTTTAAAGCCGTTATGGTGATAAATCCGCACTTTACGGCGATATGGCCGATGGCTTCGTTTGTGCTGTGCAACAGCTTACAGACGGCCTCTACCCGGATGCGGTTGATGTAGGTAAGGGGTGAGATACGCATAGACTGCAAAAACAACCGCCTGAAGTGGGTTTCGCTCATGTGACAGGCCGCTGCTAACATGGATACGCTGATCTTTTCCCTGTAATGCTGGGCCACATAGTCAATGCCCGGTGCAATCGCTTCGATACATTTGCCGGCACCGGTGTCGGCAGGGTCGTCGTCGCACAGGCGGGATATGGTTATGAGTAGCGATTGTAGCATACCGCTGATACTTTCAAGATAACGATCCGCCTTATTGCGGTGCTCGTCCATGATTGCCAGAATCATATTTGCAATCTGCGGATGTTCCTCGTGTTTTAACAGTGCTGCCTCTTGATTGATTTTCCGGGCAAGCTGTGTTCTGGCCAGGGAGTTGTCGGGGATCAGTTGGGCCAGAACACTCTCCACGTTCACAAATAGGAATTCCCAGTGGCATTTTTCCCCCGGCAGGCTATTTGTGTGGTGGAGATGATAGGGCGGCACAACCGAAAACATCCCCGTGGTATAAGGGGTTTTTCGATCACCAAAGGTCATGGTTCCCTCGCCATTGCGGCAATAGCCCAATTCTAGGTGATTATGGAAGTGTAACGCATCTAAGTCGTTGCCGTATTCACGAATCCAGCCTGCACCCAAAAGGGCCAACACATGACAGTTGGGCGGGGTTTCGTAATACCTGTACTGCACACGTGCCTGTAGATGCTTCATATAGATCACCCCCGTGCCGAATGTTTAATCACCGAGGATATTTTATCACAAGCCCTGTTGGATATCAAACGAAGCCCCAAAGCGCAAGGGACGCTTTGGGGCTTATCGCTTATTTTAATGCTATTGTTTTGAAAAAGGTTTTGAGCAAATCCTCAGCTAGCGGGATATATTTTTCATCAAGTGTTGAGAGTGTTTTAACTATTGCAGATACGTCAGGGAGGTGTTCTTTTCCCATAAGGACAAAATCAGCCGATATACCAAGCCCCTCACACAGCTTATACAGCGTTTCGGCAGAAACTCCTTTGACACCACGCTCTACCTCTGAAAGAAATTGCGGAGAAATATTTACATAATCGCACAGCCCCTCTCTTGTGATTCCAAGATACTCCCGTTGTGTCCGCACTCTTTTACCGATCTGTTTATTCAAAGCTTTATTCATAACCGATCACCTCTTGGCATCAGTTTATCGCCTGCTTACAGCTAATTAAACAAGCGATAGCGCTTGACCAAAAGATGCTATGGGCTTATAATGTTTTTATAAAATATGACAAGAGGTGGAATAAATGACAATAGCAGAGAGAATTGTGGAACAATTGATTCAAGGTTTGGGAGCAGTTCTCCTTGTCCTTCCTATGGTTTTTGCCGCTTGGATATGCAAAAAGGGCGAAAGGAAATGAAAAGCCCTGCAAAGCTTGCGGTAGAAATTCGGTGCGGGATATGCTAGAATAACGAGAGCGGGGGAGGGGGAATATGCCATGAATTTCATTTTTGACATAGGAAATGTCCTGATCAATTTCAAGCCGCTCTTATTTTTAGAGGAATTGTTCGGCGAGAAGGCAGTGGCGGATAAACTATTCCAGACCATATTTCAAAGCCCGGAGTGGAGAAAATTGGACCAAGGTCTTCTGACCCATCAAGAGGCAGAAGACATCTTTTGTATGCGGGAACCGGAGTTACAACCGGAAATTCATCAAACCATGCAAAACTTGAAAAATCTGCTGACGCCCATTCCGGAGACCGTGGCACTATTGCCCAAAATTAAAGAATTGGGACACAAGTTATATTACTTGTCCGATTTCCACGCAGAACTGCGCAGCTATATATTCGATCAATATCCGTTTTTTGCACTCTTTGACGGCGGGGTGTTTTCATGTGATATCCACGTGACCAAGCCATCCCCAGCCATATATCGTCATCTGTTGGAGACCTATCAACTCGCTCCAAAAGACTGCCTGTTTTTTGATGATGTGGAAAAAAACGTAGCGGGCGCACAGGCAGAAGGGATTCACAGCGTCTTATTTACCGGCGCTGCATGCGTTGCGCCCTATATCACTTCCGAGGAGGAACGGGTCATATGATAGATATGGAATACATCCCCTTTACGTTAGGGGTACAGAAGAACATTGCCCTCATTGCCCACGATACGAAGAAAGAAGAACTGGGGGACTGGGCGTATGGGAATCGGGAGATTTTAAAGGGCCATTTCCTCTGCGGCACCGGGACGACGGCGAAGCTTATCACCCGGCGGACGGGACTGCCTGTGCGGGGCTATAACAGCGGGCCGTTAGGCGGTGACCAGCAGATCGGTGCGCGGATTGTGGAGGGGCGTGTGGACTTTATGATCTTTTTCTGGGATCCACTGGCCGCCCAGCCCCACGATCCGGACGTCAAGGCCCTTTTGCGGATTGCCGTGCTCTACGACATTCCCGTGGCGAACAACCGGGCCACAGCGGATTTTCTGCTCAGCAGTACGTATATGGATCGGGCGTATACCCGCAAGGTATTCAACTACAACCGGGCCATTGAAGATCGATTTGCCGCGCTGAAGGAGGAATAAATCGTTAAGGCGGTTTTGACTCCTCTTTTTCTACGGTATCTTCAATCCGGCAGATTGCTCGGATGGCCTCCATGGCGAGCATCTCTTTACTGAGCAGGGAGAGGAAGATGGCCAGGTTGGTAAATGTCCGCTCCTCTAAGCTGACGTAGAAATAGTTGGTAACCGCCGTGAGGATGGCGTTGAGTTCAGTCGGGCGCATGAGACCACTCCAAGTATATCAGGAGCGTGCGCAATGGGCGGATATTGTAATTGTAATATGTATGGACGGCGGGTTCGCCGTCCGGTTATGTTGAAAAAAGCGGGCGCTTTGGATTTAACACCAACGGCCCCGGCCACCCCAGCGACGGCTAAAGCCCCAGCTACACCGGCGCCATCTTCTACTGCGGAAGAACATTGCGCACCCTCCTATGGTAAATTGCCCCAAAATGAGGCTCACTTCATTCTATGCGGCGCATGAGAATGAAGTGAGCCGTTGTATGATAGATCACGTTTTCCGAACCCTTTAACAATGGGCGAGTACAAACTCCCTGAGTTTCTCCTTTGCCGCCTCTGTGACAGACTTGCCCTTCTCGATCAAAGTTGCAGCGCAGAGCGCACAAAAGAGGATGCCGCATATCAGGCTCAAGGTTCCAAATAGTAACGCCAGAGAAAGAGATATTTTTTTCATGTCAGCACAACTTTCTTTAGATTTTATATTTAATGATTTTCTTTACGGCTTTATTGAGATTATTTAGGACGACATCTCCTGTGAGCCGGAAGCTCTTTTTTCCCCTGAGATCGTTTGTGAACTGTATTTTCTGATAGATATACTCTAAATCATCTGTGCCGTTCTTGAAGATGATATCAAACAGCGCCATGCTTTTTTCGTATCCGGATGTTATCATATATGAAATAGAATCTCGGTCAAAGGCCAAAGACGTTTTTATGATCTTGTCATCGAGGAAGTTTATTTTGATCAACTTGCTGTCGAAGTGGTCATTTTCAAAGATATAATTATCATTATCAAAATGGACGACAATCCCGTAGTCAAGCGGGTGTTTCAGCAGGGGCTTCACGGGGATATTGTCCACAATCGCACCGTCCAGGTACTTCGCACCTGAAATCTCAACGGCCCGTGAGAGCACGGGAATCATCACGCTGGCCAATAGATAATCGTCCACGTGGCGCGGGTCTACCTCTTTTAAGTTGATGTAATTCAATTTGAAATTTGTGATATTGAGACAGGAAACATACAGATGAGATTGGGGAATATTCGATTCGCTGGCGATTTCATTTACGACGTCGGCGATGTACGAGCCGCGGGCATACGCTTTATAAAAGGAACGAAGTCCGGAAAATTCAAGTTTGCGCCACATGTTTTCCGCGATATCCAGTTCATCATGGGCAAACGCATAAGCATTCAGCGTGCCGACTGATGATGCGCTGATATATTTTATCTGCTCGTTCGGGATAAACTCTTTGAGTGCTTTTAAAACGCCAATTTGATAAGCGCCTTTTGCAAATCCACCGGATAGGACAAGGCCAATGTTGGGCATATCAACATCTCCAACACGTGTAAAAGGACACGCTTTTTACAGGCTTAACTACTTGACATAGAGGGTAGCATAAATCGCTTACTATGTCAAGAAATGTCGGAATCGCTGATCAGACGCACACAACAATCCCCGCCGTGTATCCATTTCGGAATACACGGCGGGGTTCTATCACACGTCTTATTTCGCCAAAACTTTCTTCAATCTGGCAAACCGGGGGAGAGAACTCTCCTGCGCCCGGTTGGGCTCGCCTTGGATGAGGGGCAGGGCGTAGTCGATGAACTCTTTGGTGATCCCGTTGCCTGCCGGGGTGATCCACTCCAGGGGCAGTTTTTTCTCAAAATTGGCCACTTTCTCCAGGGGCAGGAGAACCGTCTTGCAGACGTAGGAACCGGAGGACATGTCCCGCTCAAATCCCACCATTTTCCCGGTCTCCCCGGCAACGGCGGCTTCCACGGCGGTCTTGCCCGCCAAGAATGCCTCGTCAATATCTGTCTGGGAGGCCAGATGGGCGGCGGCCCGCTGGAGCAGGCTGAGTTCAATGCCCCGGACTTTGGCCCCGGTCTTTTCCTTGACAATCCCCGCCAGAGTGGCGGCGAGACCGCCCAGTTGGGCGTGGCCGAAGGCGTCTTTCGAGGCCTCGCCCGATGCGCCGTACTCGGCGATGAGTTTGCCATCCTTGTCGTGGATCCCCTCGGAGACGGCCACTAAGGCGTTACCCTGCTCTTTGTAGATGGCGGTGACATCGGTCAAAAATTGATCCATGTCAAAGGCAACTTCCGGGACGTAGATCAGATCCGGGCCACATCCGAAGTGGGTAGCTAAAGCGGCGCTGGCGGTGAGCCATCCGGCGTGGCGGCCCATGACCTCCACAATAGTGATCTGACCCGTGTCGTAAACCCGTGCGTCCTTGTAGACCTCCATCAAGCTGGTGGCCACATACCGGGCGGCGGAGCCGTAGCCGGGGCAGTGATCCGTGCCGAACAAATCGTTGTCAATGGTCTTAGGTACGCCCATGACGTGGCACTCGTAACCACTTTTGGCAAAATAGCGGCTGATCTTATTGCAGGTGTCCATGGAGTCGTTACCGCCGTTGTAGAAGAAATAACGGACATCGTATTGCTCAAAAATCTCCTGGATCCGCTTATAGTCCGTATCGTCCACATCGGGATCGGCGATCTTATACCGGCAGGAGCCCAGCTCCGAGGAGGGCGTGTTGAGCAACAGCGCCAGCTCCGACGCGTCTTCCTGTTGCATATCGTAGAGCTTGCCGTCTAAGACCCCTTTGATCCCGTGGGCGGCGCCGTATACGGCGGTGATGTGCTCGTTGTCCAGCGCCGTACGGATCACGCCGTAGGCACTGGCGTTGATGACAGAAGTTGGCCCGCCCGACTGGCCGATGACACAGGCGCCCTTGAGTGGTGTACGCATTGTATAAGTCCCCCTATAGATAAAGTTAAAAAAACTACATGCGGGAAATAGTATACCACTTTTCGCCACGTGTGTACATGTTTCTGTGAAAAATTTCTCTATATTTTTTCTTCTATGGGTTCGAGATTTGTATGCAGCACTGAACGCCAACCGCCTTGTGCTATGCAGGCAGCGCATATCAGTTGAAATGCCAAGCCCGCCTCAACCGCATTCAGCCAAAAAGGACTCATGCCAAATCCAATCGCAGCGATTCTGTACGTTGTGAGTATTAGAACTACAACCAATCCGTAACCCAGCGCTATTACATTATTTTTCAACAGCTTGCTGGATTGAATCGCTGCAAAAATCAATATAATGTTCGTCTCAAATCCGCTTCCTATCGTCAAAGATGCCGCGCCGAGCCTTCTGAGAAAAGCAAACCCCGCTATGCCGGCAATGATTGCTACGAGGGCGTATCCAAGCATATCCATCAGTTTTGGGAAAGCCCCTTTCTTTTGTCCGCCCTTGCAGGTCGGGAGCCGCTTTGTGATAGCCAGTGCAACAAAAGCGATTGCCACTGCAAGTACGAACATGATGAAAAATGGGGCCTGCTGCGCTGTGCCTATTTCAGATACCAATATAGTGGAAAGTCCACCCGTGAATATAAATGCTACGGCTCTCATCATTGCGGCGGTAACAATAGTGATTACGATTGTTGGGGCGCCGAGAAACGATATGATTGCCCCATTGAACATACCATAGAGTAAGCATACCAGAATAGCGCTGAGTATCCCCGCAGATATGCTGCCTAGGTTTGCAGTCCATGCAATAATAACGCTGGACAGCATCATCATTGTACCCATAGACATGTCCGGGCCTTTCATTCGTGTGGCGACAACAACGCCTGCCGCGATAATGCCCATTGGCCAGAACTGGTGTAATAATAACTGATAAGGGATATCGCCGACACCTAAGCTAAAACCCAATAATAAGATGAGAGTAGTAACCAAAAATAAGCCCATTACCACGAACCCTAAATAATTTTGAACAAATTTTGCTCCTCGCGATATCGGGGGCGTGTCTTGCACGGGTGCGCCGTTGTCCAGGTTTTGGCTTTCGTAGGTTTCATATTGCTCCATGGTGCTCCTCCAAACTGCATAGTAATATTTTTGTATACATGTTTCTGTGAAAATTTTCTTTTGCCCGGCTTTGAGAGTAACGGCCTTTAGCCAAGGGCTTCCAATATGGCGTTCTCATAGAGTGTTTCCATGCCTTCGCCAAAGCCGGAGAATGTATCCGTAATGATGCCATCTCCGTTAATAATCACCATATAAGGGATGCCGGGAGATGGATATAAGCTCCTGTGGATCGTACTGTTTCTATCCAAGCCTATGGGATAAGTAAGACCTCGTTCAGTAACAAAATCTTGTACCCGCTGTGGATCTTCCCCGATATTGATTCCCACAAAGGTAACACGACCTTCAAAGCGCTCTGATAAGGCCTGCATGGTGGGCATCTTTGCCACGCAGGGGCCGCACCACGTGGCCCAAAAATCAAGGACGATCACGGTGCCCCTGTGCTCGGATAAAGTAAAGGTTTCTCCTGTCAATAATTGCACAGTAAAGTCCGGCGCCATATCCTCTGCTTCCAACATGTATTCTCTGGTAATGTCCCCTCTGTATTCACGATATACACGATATACAAAGACGGCGTTGAAAAGCAGACTGACTACCAGCAGGACTGACAGTATGATGATAACGATTTTATTCTTCATTTTTTGTATCCTTTCTCTTATACACGATGGCTTTATGCGGACACAGGGGAAGGCAATCCCCGCAGCGGATACACTCTCGGTCATTGATCTGATGCACGTCCAACTTGCATGAATTGACACAGGCACGGCACCCCGTACAGCGATGGGCATTTACTTTTATGCCGAACAGGGCATATTTGTTGAACAGGGAATAAATCGCCCCCAGAGGACAGAGAAAGCGGCAAAAGGGGCGGAAGAGAAAGATACTGGTCAGCAGGATGATCCCAAGCCAGACCAGCCGCCACTGAAACAGTGCGCCCACAATCGCCCGCAAACTCTCATTGGCTAAAACCAGCGGGATGCCAGCTTGCAGCGTACCCATGGGGCAGAGGTATTTGCAAAAGGCAGGGGTGCTCACCCCGTTGACCCGCAGAAAATGCAGGGGGAGATATACCACAAAGATGAAGAGGACGATGTACTTGCACAGGGACAGCCAGCGTGTCACGGTGCTTTTTCGCAATTTGGGCGATGGGATTTTATGCAGCAAATCTTGTGCCAGCCCAAAGGGGCAGAGAAACGCACAAATCGCCCGACCCAATAAGACACCAAATAAGACTAAGACCCCCACAATATAGAGAGGCAGTTTGGTTCTGATATCGCCCAAGGCCGTTTGAAAACTGCCCAGGGGACAGGCGGCGATGGCCCCAGGGCAGGAGTGGCAATTGAGCCCCGGTACGCACAGGCCTTTTAAACTGCCCGTGTATATGGTCCCCCGCACAAAGCCCGCAAGGTTGGCATTATACAAAAGGGCGGATAGGAGTTGAACATATCTGCGCCTACCCAATTCCAATACACTCCAGACATATGACGGCGGCCCTCTGCAAAGTATCCTGATAGCCGCCCTGGGCGATTCCGATTATGATACACAATACTGCCAGTGCGAGCAAGGCATAGCTGGCGATTCTCTTTTTCATAAACACATCGATGCTCCCTACAGCTACAAGATAAATTCGGTGGGCCACGCAGGTCAAAACGAGCCATTATGACAAATTCCTGTCCTGTGATTCAGTATATCAGAGAAGTCCAAACGTGTAAAACTATTTCATCCAGTTTGACGTAGAGCGGAACAGATATCAGACTATTTTTGTATTGACATACCTTGCTAAAATGTGTCGATTGAGATATAATTTTAGCGTGGAATTGCCGTTAGGCGGATTCGGTCACTCTCTGAAAAGGGAGTGATGCGATGCAATACGTTACATACGACACATTATTTGTCATTGCGACGTTTGTAATAGCACTTGTTGCCATGTTGAAAAAACGCGGTAAATAGGGCGAGACGCCATAGTTTTTAAGCTACGGCGTCTCAATTCGTCATGTTAGGATCGAGCCGCCATGCGAATAACGGCAATTCCCTCTTTATTGATATAATTATATCACATGCGCTTGCGGACTGTCAATCATGCTAATCGTTTTTTCGTCTTGAAAATTTTCTTTTATTTTCCGCCCGAATATGTTAAAATACAGACAAAGTTCAATTTATATGAGGAGGAAAATTACTATGCCACTTGTCACGTCAAAAGAAATGATGGAAAAAGCCTATGCGGGCGGATATGCCATTGGGGCGTTTAACGTCAACAATATGGAGATCGTCCAGGGGATTACCGAGGCGGCGAAAGAGCTCAACTCACCGATTATTTTGCAAGTATCCGCCGGCGCGAGAAAATATGCCAACCACACGTATCTGATGAAACTGGTGGAGGCCGCTCTGGAGGAGACAGAGTTACCCATCGCCCTGCACTTAGATCACGGCGACACCTTTGAGCTCTGTAAGAGCTGTATTGACGGCGGCTTCACCTCTGTTATGATTGACGGCAGCCACCACAGCTTTGAAGATAACATCAAGTTGACCCGTCAGGTGGTGGAATACGCCCACGCCCGTGGCGTGGTTGTGGAAGGCGAACTGGGCCGTCTGGCAGGCGTAGAAGATGACGTCAACGTCTCTGAGGAGGACGCCACCTACACCCGCCCCGAAGAAGTGGAAGAGTTTGTGGAAAAAACAGGCGTGGATTCTCTCGCCATCGCCATCGGTACCAGCCACGGGGCGTTTAAATTCAAGCCGGGCCAAAAACCCCAACTCCGCTTTGATATTTTAGAAGAGATCTCCCGCCGTGTACCCGGATTCCCCATCGTGCTCCACGGCGCATCCTCCGTCGTGCCAGAGTATGTGAAAATGATCAACGAAAACGGCGGCGCCATGGATGATGCCATTGGCATCCCCGAGGACATGCTCCGCAAAGCCGCAGGGATGGCCGTCTGCAAGATCAATATTGACTCGGACCTCCGTCTGGCCATGACCGGCACCATCCGCCAGTATTTCACACAGTACCCCGCTCACTTTGACCCCCGCCAATATCTCGGCCCCGGCAGAGCAAGTGTCAAGCAAGTCGTCGCCCATAAGATCAAGCATGTACTGGGCAGCGAGGGGAAGGCGTAAAAAGCGAATTTGCACAATGAAAAATGTTAGTCCCAAAGGGACTAACATTTTTTGTTTTTGTATGCGTATTACCTGCTGCGCCCGAAGACATCACCCGTGAAACAGAGTAATGAGAGTCACCTCCGGTCTGGCGAACACTCTGGGATAATACTCGCCAACGCCGCGACAGACGTAGACGGGCGTACCGTCGCGGGATTCGGCCCAGCCCGCCCGGAATCTCGTTCCGTAATCGGAGATGACACCGGAATCCAGGCCAATGGACCACCGTCCGAAGAAGTTGAACTGCCCGCCGTGGGTGTGGCCGCTTAGAATCAAATCGACCCCCGTCGTATCTTGCTCCATAGAGACGTCCGGGTTGTGGGACAGGAGGAGCACGAAGCTATCCGCCCCGGCCCCCTCTATGGCTACAGCGACACTGGGATTGCGGTTCCACAAATCCTCCACCCCCGCCAAGTAGAAGCCGTCTCGCACATAGAGACCGCTGTTGGACAACGGCGTGATCCCGCGGGCCTCCATTGCCGGGAATAGGGTTTGATACTTGTCGTGATTGCCCTCGATGCCGAAAATGCCGTCATTGGTTGTAATCTGGGATAACAGCGCCATTGTGGTATCCAGGTCGTCGCTGTCAAACGTAAAATCGCCGCCGAGGAGCAGCAAGTCGACCTGTCTTTGGTTTATTTCATCTACAATTGCCTCCAAACGCCCCTCGAACTCGAGGTGAACGTCCGTAACAAACGCGATGTGATAGCCGTCCATCTCGATAGGGATATTGGGGGAGGAAAAAGATATTTCATTATACTGCACCATCCGATCCAGAGTAATTGCGTGGACAAAATGGATCAGAAAAACCAGTATGAAAATCGCAATCAAGGTCCTTTTGACGATTTTTCGCGTACTCCGTTTCGCACGCGTTTCACTGGTCATAGTGCACCTCCCCTTCACGGGCGGCCTTTTGGCGTATATGCCTCTCGATTAGGATCGCCGCGCAGAGTACAACGCCCCCCGCCAGATAGCCGCCGAGCACATCCGTTACCGTATGGACGCCCAAATAGACCCGGCTCAGCCCCACCAGGAGAATAGAGAGCACCGCAAACGCGGTAAAACCGATTTTCAGCGGCCTACTTTTTGAATAGCGCAGGATCATAATCGCACATATGCCGAAAAAGACCATCGCATTCATAGCGTGTCCGCTGGGGTAGCCGAAGCCGCCGGGATCAATCAACTGATTGACGTTGGGCCGCTCAATAGCAAAGATATTTTTCAGTATAATCGGGCCCAAAAGCGCGGAGACAGGCAGGGTGATGGCCATGGGAAGGCCAGCTTTCATCCTCGTGCGTGGAAGGAGCAACAGCAGGAGGATAATCGGCGTATAGGTATACCAGTGGGTGAGATTGCCGATCCATGTGGCCATGGTTGTCAAGGTCGGATGAATCTGTCCCGCAACATGGGTATAGAGGGTGTGATTGAAGGTTTGGAGCGCCGTGTGTTCCGTTACGACGAAGACTGTCAAGACAATAAAAAGCGAGAGTGCCGTTAGCAATATGGAAACGATTATTTTGGATTTCATGTTGTTTCCCTCCCATTGTGTCAGACAGGGTCATGTAAAATGACCATCCTATGGTTATTTTACCATATTCTTCACCAGTTGTCCACTCCCGCCTGTCTCCGCTTGCCTTTTCTCGGCCACAGGAGTATACTAGGTCTACCAGTTGAAACGGAGCGATCAGATGAGACGCAATCAAATTCTAAACTGGGGCAACGGTAAAATCAGACGCCTGCCTCCGGCACAGCTTATTATATTG
Source organism: Oscillospiraceae bacterium (assembly GCA_009780435.1). Lineage (GTDB taxonomy): Bacteria > Bacillota > Clostridia > Oscillospirales > Oscillospiraceae > WRAB01. Next base: position 41,597 of record WRAB01000008.1, read on the forward strand.
GGCTTTCTCGCCATTATCTTGGCGGGGACGATGCTGTTGACCTTGCCCATCGCCTCCAGAACCCACGGGGCGACCGACCTGTTTACAGCACTCTTCACAGCGGTCTCTGCTATCAGCGTCGCAGGGCTGACTCTGGTGGATACGTATGCCTATTGGACATTTTTTGGTCAGGCTGTAATCCTGCTCCTAATTCAGATCGGCGGCCTGGGGTTTATGACCATCGTCTCCATCTTCTACTTTCTCCTGCACAAGCGCATGGGCCTCAGGGAGCGGCTTGTGATTATGGAGAGCATGAATCTGGACGAGATGGCAGGAGTCGTGGCCCTGGTACGCCGTGTGCTGATCGCCACCCTGCTCTTCGAATTCGTGGGCGCTGTCGTGTTGTCGATCCACTTTATCCCGGAGTTTGGCTGGGGCGGTGGGATCTGGCGAGGCGTATTTTTGGCCGTGTCGGCCTTTTGCAACGCGGGATTTCACATTATGGGGAACCACGATATCTTCTCCGGTGTGGTCAGTTATTCCCAGAGTCCCGTTCTCTTGCTCACCATGGGCATTTTGATCGTCGTGGGCTCCACGGGCTTTTTCGTGTGGCAGGATATCTTTACCCGGCGGCGGTGGCGCAAACTCCATGTCCACTCGAAACTGGTGGTGATTATCACAGCGGTGCTCATCGGCTTGGGGATGCTGATGTTTTTGGGTTTAGAGAGTTCCAATCCCAACAGTATCGGGCGTTTATCCGGGCCAGAGCGGGTACTGGTCTCTTTCTTCCAATCCATCAGCACGAGAACGGCAGGGTTTGATGTCATCGGCCAGTTTACCCTTGCGGAAGACACGAAGATACTCTCTATTATCTTCATGTTCATCGGCGGTTCCAGCGGTTCTGCCGCCGGGGGGGTGAAGACAGTGACCATCGGGATTTTGGTGCTCTCTGTGATCGCGGTCATGCGGGGCAAGCACGACCTGGTGATTTTTGAGCGAAAAATTGCCCCGACGCAAATTATCAACGCCGCGACCCTGGTGTTTATCGCCATGCTCCTCGCTCTGATCGGCGGGATTTTACTCTCTCGAACCGATGGAGTGGAACTCATTGACGCCCTGTATGAGACCGTCTCCGCCTACGGTACGGCGGGGATGACAGTGGGGGTCTTGGAGGCTGTGGGCAGATTAGAAAAGACTCTGCTCATGCTCTATATGTTCTTCGGAAAGATTGGCGTAATGAGCTTAAGCATCGCCTTCATGATGAAGGGTCCAAAGGAGAGCGGTTTAACATATCCATCGGAGCATGTGATTATTGGTTAGGAGGAATTGTCTCATGAAATCGTTTATTGTCATCGGATTGGGGCGCTTTGGTGAGGCCACGGCACGAAAGCTCACAGAGTTGGGCCATGAGGTGCTGGCCGTGGACCGGGATGAGCACAATGTACAGAATATAACCGGTGTCGTGACCCACGCCATTATTGCAGATGCCACAGAGGAGCGTAATCTCAAAGCCCTGGGGGTCAAAAACTACGACTGCGCCATTGTGGCCATCGGTGCGGACTTTGGCGACAGCATCCTCGTCGCCCTGGGATTGAAGGAACTGGGCGTACAGCGGATCATCTGCAAGGCCCGGGACAAACAACACAAAAAAATATTGGAAAAAATCGGCGTGGACCGGGTCATTATCCCGGAATTGGATGCCGGAATCAAACTGGCCATCCAGGCGGCGGATTTGAACTTGATCGATTATCTGGAACTGGGCGACGCCTACGGTATATCGGAAATGTATGTACCCAACAGTTGGCTGGAGAAAGACATCCAAGAGATCAATATCCGCCAGAAATACGGCTGTATTGTCGTGGCCATCAAAAAGGCCGAAAACGAGGTGGTCAAAGCGCCCGGCCCCGAATACGCCTTCGTAGAAGATGACATCGTGGTGCTCTTGGGCGAAAATGAGGATTTGAACGCGCTGACGCGTTTGGACTGATTCACTTTTCTGTGTTTCCCCCGCCTGCAGCGGGGGAAACACAAGACGATTTTCTTTTACCATCTTCTAATCTACTTTTAATTTTTACAGCATGGCGTTTTAATCCTGGTCTGCTATTCTATGTGTAACAAAAAAATCAAAAGAGGCGAGAGTTATGGACCGTATTGCAATGGCAGACAAGTTAAGAGAGAAGGCAAACGTATCCTATGAAGAGGCTATGGCGGCCCTAGAGGCCAGCAATTGGGATCTATTGGACGCCATCGTGTTGTTAGAGCAGCAGGGAAAGGTGCGCGACACCGCATACACCACCAAGCGAGAGGTGCCCCCGGAGCAAAAAGAAAAGAAAACAAAAGAGAAAAAACGTGAGAGTAGCGACAGCTTTGATAAATTCATTGCCTTTGTCGGCAAGATAATCCACAAGGGAAATACCAACAGTCTCAATGTGATCCAAAACGGTGAGCAGAAATTGAGCCTGTCCATAACAATTTGGGTTTTGCTCGTGATCATTTTGAATATCTTTCTGATTGTTCCGGTCTTTATCAGTCTGTTTTTTGGATTTAGTTACAGGTTTGTCGGCCCGGATCTGGGGCGGGAGGACATCAACGACGCCATCCAAAAAGCGAGCGCGGTGGCCGCGAGCATGAAAGACGACATTGAGAAAAAGGTCAAAACGGCCGTTGCAGAAGCGGAAAAGGAAGTCGAGAAAGCGGCGGAAGCGGTAGACAAAGAGGTAGAACAAGCGGTAGAGAAAACCAGAAAAACAGCGGCGAACGTGGCAGCGAAAGCGGCAAGGGCAGCAGAGAAAGCGGCGGAGGCAGCAGAGAGAGCAGCAGAGGAAGCTGAAGAAGCGGCGGAGAAGGCGGCGGAAGCAGCAGAAGAGGCTGCATGGGCAGCGGAAGAGGAAGAAGACGAATAATAGAAGGAGGCGCCATGGCAATCAAAGTGCTGGTTGTGGAAGATGAGGAGAAAATCGCCCGCTTTATTGAGTTGGAGCTACAGTACGAGGGCTATGAGGTCACGAAGACCGTCGATGGTCGGGAAGGGTTGGCGCTGGCGGAGACAGGTGACTATGATCTCCTGTTACTTGATATTATGTTGCCTGGGTTAAATGGGCTGGAGGTCTTACGTCGATTGCGAAAGGCCTCTAGTCTCCCTGTCATTATGTTGACCGCGAGAGACGCTGTCATGGACAAGGTCTCCGGGTTGGATATGGGGGCCAACGACTATATCACCAAGCCCTTTGCCATTGAGGAACTCTTGGCTCGCATTCGCGCCTGCCTCAGAAAGGGAGCCGATCAGCCGGCGACAGATGCTGAAACTTCTGGAGATTTGATCTGTGGACTGCTCCGCTTAAATTCCCAGCGCTATGAGGTCTCCTATGACGGCACGGCGGTGGAATTGACCAGCCGGGAGTTTTCTCTGTTGCAAACCCTTTTGGAGAATCAAAATATCGTCCTGTCCCGGGATACGTTATTGGAGCGGGTCTGGGGTTATGACTACATGGGAGAGACCAATGTAGTGGATGTGTATATCCGCTATCTCCGCGCTAAGATTGATGATAAGTTTAAGGTAAAGCTGATTCGAACCATCCGGGGCGTGGGTTATGTGCTCAAGGAAGAAGGGGCGTGAACAGGGGGTGAGCGGAACACAGAAAATGAGCTCCACTGTTGGACGAATTAACCGCATTTGGGTGGCAAAGCTCTTTGGCATCTTTTTCTGGACAAATTTGCTTTTATTTGGCCTGGTTGCGCATTACGTGGGTGGCTTAGAGATCACCATGTATCCCGTGCCGCAGGTTGCGCTCCCTATGGCCCCAGAGGAGATGGTCTTTTTATTTGCACCTCTCTGGGGCATCCAGGGCCTTATTCTATTCTGGCAACTTCTCTTTGGGGCCAGGAAAGTGCGTCGGCGGCTGATGCCCATCTATGACGAAATGGCCGAGACGGCCCAGGAGTTGAGCGTCGCCGCCCAATTTGACGAGACCCGGTTTCACACTCTGGAAGACGCCATCAGCCGCATCAGCTTCATCCAGGCGGATCGGCTGGATACGGGAGACCGAGATCTGGCGGGGTTGGAGGAGGCCATTAACGACCTCTTAGAGCGGATGCGGGAGAGCTATCGCCAGCAGGCCCGATTCGTGTCCGATGCCTCCCACGAGTTGCGGACGCCGATTTCCGTCATACAAGGGTATGTAAATATGTTGGATCGTTGGGGCAAAGAGGACGAGAAAATCCTGCAGGAGTCTATTGCGGCGATCCAAGGGGAATCCAAGCATATGCAGCGGCTGGTGGAGCAGCTCCTGTTCCTGGCCCGAGGCGACAGCGGTAAGACCCATCTCCGTGTGGAATCTGTGGATCTCGCCGCCATGATGAAAGAGGTCTATGACGAGTCGGTGATGATCGACAGTACACATTGCTATGAATTGAAACTGCCCGAAAATCCCGTCACCACCGCGGGGGATGCGGACATGCTCAAGCAGGTGGCCCGGATTTTGACAGATAATGCCGCCAAATACAGCCCCACAGGAGAACCTGTTATCTTAGAGGCGGGCCAGAAGCCGGATGGTACGCCCTTTTTCCAAGTCCAGGACAGCGGAGCCGGCATGAACCCGGAAGATGTACCCCATATTTTTGAACGATTCTATCGCTCCGATAGCTCCCGGACAAAGAGCACCGGCGGCACAGGCCTGGGTCTCGCTATCGCCAAATGGATCATTGACCGACACGGGGGACACTTCGACGTGCTGACCTGGGAGGAACTGGGGACACGGATCACGGTGAAACTGCCGGTTCGAGATGTGGTTGAGGTGGGGGAGTAGGGGCGGCACTCTTTTCGGTTTCCCATATCTCCGCAATCCCCCTGTGTATCAATTCGAGGGAGGAGGCACGGAGTGCCGGAGGGAGCAAAAAATCGCCCACTCTGCATTGGCAGAGTGGGCGATTTTTTGTGATTCGCTATTGTTCGTCCACGTCGAAGTCCTCGCCCGGAGCCGGGTGTTCGCTCACTTCGATCCGTACCAAGGCACGGCGGAGACGGGCCTTATCGCCCTTACTGTCAAACGCCCCTGTATCTTCTGCGTCTTCGCGCTGTAGTCTCTGTTCAATTTCCGCGCAAATCGCCTCGGATTTTGCCCGGTCAATGTCCTTTGGCCACTGGGCCTCCGGGGTCAGGACGGTGAGTACGTTGTCCTGGATTTCCGCGATGCCGCCGAAGACGGCCAGCTGCCCCTCTTTGCCGCGGTTGATGAGACGGAACACGCCGTAGTCCAGCGCGCAGTAATAGGTCTCATGATCCGGCAAGATACCCATGTCGCCGCCTGTGGTGCGCAGAATTACCATGTCCACATCCCGTTCGACTTTGGGCTCCGTGGGGGTGAGGATACGCAGATGGATTTTTTTTTCGTGTTTTGGTTCCATTTAAGCAATCACCTACTTCGCTTGATGATATCGCTCTAACACCTCATCAATGGTTCCGGCGCTTAAGAACATGCCCTCGGGGATATCGTCGTGCTTTCCTTCGATGATCTCTTTGAAGCCCCGGACAGTCTCGGAAACGGGTACGTATTGGCCGGGGATAGAGGTGAACTTTTCCGCCACGAAGAAGGGTTGTGACAAGAACCGCTGGATTTTTCTCGCCCGGTTGACAGTCAGTTTATCGGCTTCCGACAGCTCATCTACGCCCAAAATGGCGATGATGTCCTGAAGGTCTTTATAGCGCTGTAAAATACTCTTGACAGAACGGGCCGTATTGTAGTGATCGGCCCCCACGATGCCCTTCTCCAGGATCCGAGAGGTGGACTCCAGGGGGGAGACGGCGGGGTAGATGCCGAGTTCCACAATTGCACGGGACAACACGGTGGTGGCGTCCAAGTGGGCAAAGGTGGTGGCGGCAGAGGGATCCGTGAAGTCGTCGGCGGGGACATAGATGGCCTGCACCGAGGTAATGGAGCCGGTGAGGGTAGAGGTAATCCGCTCCTGTAGCGCACCGATCTCCGTGGAGAGGGTCGGCTGATAACCCACCGCACTGGGGACACGACCCAGGAGGGCCGAAACCTCTGACCCGGCCTGGACAAAGCGGAAGATGTTGTCGATAAAGAGGAGCACGTCCTGGCGGGCCACGTCACGGAAATACTCCGCAATGGTGAGACCGGTCAGGCCGATCCGCATTCTGGCACCGGGGGGCTCGTTCATCTGCCCGAAGACCAGAGCGGCCTTGTTGATGACGCCGGAGTTCAACATGTCGTTGTAGAGATCGTTGCCCTCACGGGTACGCTCACCCACGCCGGAGAAGACGGAATAGCCGCCGTGCTCTGTGGCGATATTACGGATCAACTCCATGATGAGAACCGTTTTACCCACGCCCGCGCCGCCGAAGAGGCCGATCTTACCGCCTTTGGAGTAGGGGCAGAGCAAGTCGATGGACTTAATGCCCGTCTCCAGCATTTCAGCGGTGGTGGTCTGCTCGGCGAAACTGGGCGGCTCCCGGTGGATGGGCCAGTGCTCTTTTGACTCTGGTTCCGGTTTCGCGTCGATGGCCTTGCCCGTGACATCCAACATCCGGCCAAGGACACTCTCGCCCACCGGGACGGAGATGGGGGCACCTGTATCCACGGCTTCCATACCACGGATGAGACCGTCGGTAGCGTTCATGGAGATACACCGGACGACATTGTCGCCCAGGTGCTGCATGACCTCTAAAACCACCGTTTCCTCGCCGTGTTGGACTGCGATGGCGTTATAGAGGGCGGGGAGTTCCCGCTCAAAGCGGATATCCAATACGGCCCCTATGATCTGTAGAATGTTACCTGTATTTTGACCTGACAAATAAAACAGCCCCTTGCACTATTTGGTTTGTGTTTCCCCAACCTAGGCGGGGGAAACACAAGACTATTTCGATATATTGACACTGGCGATAATCTCGGTGATTTCCTGGGTGATATGCGCTTGACGGGTCCGGTTGTACACGCGGGTGAGATTTTCGATGATCTCCGTGGCGTTTTTGGTGGCGCCGTCCATACTGACCATACGGGCGGCCTGTTCACAACAACCGGATTCCAGCACCGCGCCGTAGAGAAATGCGCTGATATGGGCCGGGACAGCTACTTCCAAAAAGGCCTCTGCGTCCGGCTCATATTGCAACCGATCCGGTTTGTTCTTGGGGTCTTCGCCGTCGCCCATGGGCAAAATCCGGGTGAGGGTCGGCTCGTGGGATAAGACGGATTGGAACTGGGTGTGGGCCACATAGACCTCGTCTACCTCACCGGAGACGTAGAGGGAGAGAAGGGCCTCGGCGACACCTTGGGCCTCGGCATAGGTGGTGTGTTCGGACAGCTGCGCATAGCAGTGGCGGATATTCTTTTCTAACCGTTGGAAATAATCCCGTCCCCGCGTGCCGATGGCCAGGATTTCCTCGTTTCTACCCTCGTCCATATGGGCCAGGGCGAGGGCGGACACGTTGGAATTATAGCCGCCGCAATAGCCACGGTTGCCGGTGATGACCACATAGGCCGTGGTCTTCACCGGGCGCTGCTGAAAAAATACGCTCTCTCCGGCCAGTTCACAGTTGGACACGGCGTCCATGATGCGCACGGATGCCTTGAAGAGGGGCCGGGCGGCGGCGAACTGACGCTTCGTCTTCTGGAGTTTCGTGGCCGCCACCATATTCATGGCCTTGACGATCTGCTTCGTCGTGGTAACGCTTGCGATTCTTCGCTTAATTGTCTTCCTTGACGGCATGGTATTGCTCCTTAAATTCGTCAATGGCGGTTTTGATCTCAAGTTCCAGCGCGTCGGAGATGTCCTTCTTCTCCCGGATCTCCGTGAGAATGTGACTGTAGGCCTCGTGGATAAACGCCAAGAACCGTTGGTCAAATTCCTGGATTTCCTCCAAGGGAATGTCCGACAGATACTTATTGGTGAGGACATAGAGAATCAACACCTGCTGTTCCACCGGCAGCGGATGATATTGCGGCTGCTTGAGGAGTTCCACAATCCGCTCCCCGTGGCGGAGGCGATCTAAGGTGTCCTGGCTCAGGTCTGAGCCGAACTGGGAGAAAGCCGCCAACTCTCTGTACTGGGCCAGTTCAATCCGGATGGGACCGGCCAGTTTCTTCATGGCCTTGACCTGGGCGGCGCCGCCCACACGAGAGACGGAGAAGCCCGCGTTGATGGCCGGACGGATACCGTTGTTAAAGAGTTCTGTCTCCAGATAAATCTGCCCGTCGGTGATGGAGATGACGTTGGTGGGAATATACGCAGAGATATCCCCCTCCTGGGTCTCGATAATCGGGAGGGCCGTTAAAGACCCGCCGCCGTATTCGGGACTCATGCAGGCGGCCCGCTCCAGGAGTTTGGAGTGGAGATAGAACACGTCGCCGGGATAGGCCTCGCGGCCCGGCGGCCTCCGCAAGAGCAGAGAGAGCGCCCGGTATGCCACGGCGTGTTTAGACAGATCATCGTAGATGATCAACACGTCCCGGCCTGCGTCCATCCACTCCTCACCGATGGCGCACCCCGCGTAGGGCGCGATATACTGGAGGGGGGCGGACTCACTGGCCGTGGCGGCGACGATGGTGGTGTACGCCATGGCGCCTTTGTCCTCCAGGGTTTTGGCGATCCGGGCCACGGTGGAACCCTTCTGGCCAATTGCAACATAGATGCAGAGGACGTCCTTGCCCTTTTGGTTCAAAATAGTGTCCAGACAGAGGGTGGTTTTACCCGTCTGCCGGTCACCGATGATAAGCTGCCGCTGGCCGCGGCCGATGGGTACCATGGCGTCAATGGCTTTGATACCCGTCTGCAACGGCACGTTGACCTCCCGGCGGGTGATAACACCGGGGGCAATCCGTTCAATTTTACGGGTCTTTTCGGACAGGATCGGCCCCTTATTGTCGATGGGCTGACCCAGGGCGTTGACCACGCGGCCCAAGAGCGCGTCCCCTACGGAGACCTCCGCCACGCGGCCGGTGAGTTTGACGGGATCTTTTTCTTTGATCGACGCGTCAGAACCCATGATGACAGCGCCAATGCTGTCTTCATCTAAGTTCAAGGCGATGCCGTAGACGTTGTTGGGAAACTCCAACAGCTCGCCGTTCATGGCGTTTTTCAAACCGAAGACACGGGCAATCCCGTCACCCACCTGGATGACGCTACCTGCCTCGTCAATTTCCAATTTGGAAGAATACGCCGCAATTTGTTTTTTGATGACCGAACTAATCTCATCGGGTTTGAGGATCATCAAAGCCCCTCCCCACTTTTAATACTATTTTTCATGTCATAGAGCTGTTTTTGTACGGTGCGGTCAATCAAGCGACCATCTACATAGATGCGAATGCCGCCGATGAGAGCGGGGTCCACTTCCATGGAGAGATCCACCTGTTTGCCCAATTTTCTCGATAGAACATGTTGCAGAGCCGAGCGTTGACTGTCCCGCAGGGGCACGGCCGATGTGACCTGGGCCCCGAGATACCCCTGGGCGCGTCTGCCCAACTCAATGAACGCCGTCAACGCGGGGACAAGAATCTGCTCCCGCCGCCTGGTGATTACCAGGGCTAAAAAATCGCCCAGATATGCGTGGACCACACAGGGGAACACACTGTGCAGAAATGTGATTTTCTCCTGGCTGGGAATGTGCGGGTGGGCCAGAATCTGGCGGCACTCGGTGGTCTCTAAGACATCCCGCACGACAATTGCCTGATCCAGACACTGACTCAGGCAATTGTCCTTGACGCACAGGTTGAAAAGTGCCGTCGCGTAGCGGAGATTTATGTCGGCCATGACGCGTCCTCCAACTCCTTGAGGGCCTCTGCAAAGAGGCGGTCTTGGATTTCGGGATCAATCACGTGGGCGACAATTTTTCCAGCCATAGCGGAGGAGAGGTCAATGATATAATCTTTGACTGAGTCTTGCACTTGTGCCTGTTCGTTTTGGATACTTTGCAGTGCGCGCTCCCGCATGGCGTCCGCTTCTCGTTTGCCCTCTTGGAGGACACCACGGCTCTTCTCCACAGCCTGCTTGTGGGCGGCCTCTAAGACTTCAACCCGCTCCTGCTCAATATTATCTAAGCTGGCTTCGTATTGATCTTTGAGGGTTGCGGCCTGGGTCATATCCTGCTCGGCCCGATCCAGTTGGGATTGAATCCGCTCGGCCCGGTTTTGCAGGAACTTTCGGACAGGCTTATATAGGAGCCAAGTCAAGAGAACAGCTAAAACCGTTGCATTTAGGAGTTGGAACGCAATGGTAATCACCATTGGCGTGTTCAGGCCGAAAATCTGACCCTCGGGCACGGCCGTGAGAAAGGTGAGTGGCAGTAAATCCACGGAAAAGCCCTCCTTTGGAGTTTTCCTACATAAGTGCGATGAACCTGTCGACCATGGGGTTGGCAAAGAGCAGAACAATAGAGATGAATAGGCCGTAAATGCCGGCTGTCTCAGACATGGCGAGACCGACGATCATGGTGCCGCGAACCGTGCCTGCCGACTCCGGCTGCCGTGCCATAGCCTCAATGGCAGTTGCGGCGATTCTACCCTGTCCGAGACAGGTGAGAACACCGACCATCAGGGCGATAGCGGCAGAGAGTTGTGCGATTGCGATGACAAAAGCCAAAGGATCTTGCATGAGTCATTCCTCCAAAATAATAATAAAATTTCTATTGTCAATCAGACGCAGATCACTGCTCGGTGGCAGAACTTGCGCCGATAAAAGATAGACTGACTGCACAAAAGATAAAGGTTTGTAAAACGCCGGCAAATACGTCAAAGTATGCGTGTAACGCCAAGGGAAGCAGAAGTCGGGCGAAAAGGGGGGTGATAGAATACATTAGAGAGAGGACAATAAATCCGGCCAGCATGTTGCCGAAGAGGCGGAAGCTGAGAGAGACGGGCCGGGCCAGCTCCCCAATTAAATTCAAAGGGAAGAGGATAAAAATCGGCTGGAAAAAACTTTTGATATAACTGAAGCCTCTGGCTCTGATACCCGCCACTTGGATCAAGACCAAGGTAGCAAGGGCGAGAGCGAAAGTAGTACCCCAATCCGCTGTCGGTGGACGGAAACCGACCAGGCCGCTGAGGTTGGAGATGAGAACAAATGCGAATACCATAAAAAACCAATTTCCTGCAAATGGGAATTTTTCACCGGCGAAGTCTCGCACGAAATTATCAAAGGTCTCTACAATGGCCTCAATCACGTTTTGGAGTTTTCCAGGTGTTTCCTTCATGTTACCCAATTTGAAGCGAACGACAAGAGCACCTGCGACCAAAAGGGCCATAATGATCCAAGTGTTGACGATGGTCTGGGTGATCCAGATCTCCATGCCGAACAGTTCAATAGAGAAGAGATTCCGAATTGTAAAGTCCAAGAGCCATCACCTCCGTTACTCGGCGTCGTGCTCGTCGCCGTGTTTGAAAAATTTCATAGAGAAAGCCGCCAGGGGCAACGTGAGAATCCCGGCGCCGGCACCCCATAACATGCTGGGGTCTCCGAAAATTGCCGTCAAGAGAAGAATCAATGCTGCGAGAACGAATCGTAGAAAATAATGCAGAAGAGTTGAATTTTTTTTAAAAGCCTCGCCCTGTTCAATGGCTTTGTCCACAGCACGATCCAGGGAGATGATCCTTGACAAACTAAAAACAGCGCCCATAAGCACCCCGACGGCGAAGGGCCAAAAGTCCCATGAACGGAAAAACACCACGCTGATCAGGATGAAGACCAGGGCCAGTACACAGATCATGCCCGCAATCTTTTTTGCCATGGGGGATAATTTCATAGTGTACCTTCCACATCAACGTTCGTCGGAGTCGTTTTGCTCCTCCGGACTGTCTTGCTCTTTTTGATCCTCGGCATTGCCTGGGGCATTTGGATCGTTCTGTTCGCCTTTTGGGATGAGGTCTAACAGAAACTTGAACGCAGCCCCGATGCCCAAAAGAGAGAAGAGTAGGAGCAACCAGGGAGACGTCCCCAATAGGTTGTCTAAAAATCGACCCAGAAATACGCCGACCACGACGGATGCCACAATATAGATGCCAATTTGGGTTATGAGAGACAGCGCTTTGACAACTTCATGACTTTTCATGGGCAACACCTAATTAAGAGGACGACTTCTGACTACAATTGTGTATTCTATCACCAAGCGCCAAATAAATGAATAAATTTCGTGTATAGATTTGGGTGATTCGTATAAAGATTTCATAAAGAACATGTGTTATACTATAAAAAAGCGGAAACATGACGCAGGGGACGGTGTTCACGTCGCCCCGTTTTGACAACAGGGAGGTGCATCGCATGGAGGCGTGTAAAGGGACGATCTTAGTCGTCGAGGACGATAAGCACAGCAGTGATTTTCTCATGGCAAACCTGATCTCAGACGGATACGAGGCACTGGTGGCGGACACGGGTAGAAAAGCCATCTCCACCACGGCGGATACCCTGTTTGATCTGATCCTCTTGGATTTGGGTCTACCGGACATTGACGGGATGAAGGTGTTAAAAAGTATCCGGGAGTGGTCAGAGATTCCCATTATTATCGTCAGTTCCCGCACGGAAGAGGCGGGGAAAGTGGCGGCTCTGGACGCCGGAGCCAACGACTATATCGAAAAACCTTTTGGAAACAACGAGCTCCTGGCCCGGGTGCGGGCGGCGATCCGGATCTATCGGAAATGCTGGTGTAGCAAAGTGGAGGTCAGCGACAGCTTCACAAACGGCGCCTTGCAGATCGACTACAGCAAGCACCGGATTGCAAAAGACGGTCAGATCATCCACTTGACGCCCATTGAGCATAAAATTGTGGTGACCCTGGCCCAAAATGCCGGGAAAGTGCTGACCCACGACTTCATCCTCCGCCGGGTCTGGGGGGACGATTATTTGAGCGACGGACAAATCCTCCGGGTCAACGTGGCCAACATCCGCCGCAAACTGGAGGACAACCCTGCGGAGCCGCAGTATATCCTGACGGAGGTGGGCGTGGGATATCAGATGGCCGAACCGGAGGGTGTTGGGGGATAGTATAAGCAAAATAAATGCGCAGGACAGCGGGCCATAGGTTCCGCTGTCTTTTTGTTTTGTGTATGCGTATTTGTAGAGAGGGACACTCCCTCCGTCAGGCTTCGCCTGCCACCTCCCTCAAATTGAGGGAGACTTTGTTGCTGGAACTGTCCTCAGCTCGTGACTTTCGGCCCCCTCGTTGTGAGGGGGCTGTCAGCGTAGCTGACTGGGGGAGCGGGGAGCATTGTACAACATTGCCAAATAAAAAATTTTTATTTGTGCTAAAAAATAATTGAAAGATCAACGGACTTGTGATATTTTGGTATCATCAAAAAAGACATGCTTGCAGACAGGATGAATTATATGGAACACAACCAGCGAAATCAATTTCTGGCCCAACTGGCCCACGGGATCGCCCAGCAATTCGGCCCCCAGTGCGAGGTGGCGGTACACGACCTGACCCGTGACACAGAGGGGACCATCTTCGCCATCGCAAACGGCCACGTCACAGACCGCCGGATCGGCGACGGAGCCAGTGAGATCGTACTGGAGGCCCTCAAAGAGCCGGATCGTGTAAAGGATCAACTCAACTACCACACCCGCACCCCTGACGGGCGGTTGCTCAAATCCTCTTCTATCTATCTGCGGGACGAGGACGGACGGGTGGTGGCCCTCTTGGGGATCAACTACGACATCACGGCTATGTTTCACGCCACGGGGATATTGAACCAGTTTATCGCCGCCGATGAAGAAAAGCGGGAGGCCATAGATGACACGGAGATGATCTTCTCCGACGTGGGAGACCTCCTGGATCGGCTCATCGAAAAATCCTGCGAATACGTGGGCAAGCCCGTTGCTATGATGACCAAGGAGGACAAAGTCCGGGCCATCCACTATCTGGACGCCAAAGGGGCGTTTCTAATCAAAAAGGCGGGGGACAAGGTCTCCAAGTTTTATGATATCTCCAAATATACGTTATATAATTATCTGGATGAGGAAATTACAGAGGGGAATGGGTGAATTGCACTGACAATTTTCCTGTTTTCCCCCGCCGCAGGCGGGGGAAAACAGGAAAATTGTCAGTGCGGTTGCCCGCTCCCGCTACAGAGCATTTGAGAGGTGAAATCACATGTCAGACAAAATTCTTTGGACGAAAAATCCGATGCAGACCAAAGCGCCCGTAGCGGCTCTCGCCCTTGCGGGGCGAAAAGAGGCCGAGGAGGCGAGAGCGTTTCACCGGAGTTTCCCCCAATACACGGAGACCCCCCTGGTCTCCCTGCAACACCTGGCGGATCGCCTGGGGGTGCGGGGCATCTATGTAAAAGACGAGTCCAAGCGTTTTGGGTTGAACGCATTTAAAGTGCTGGGCGGCTCCTACGCCATGGGCCGCTATATTGCGGATCGGCTGGGCTATGATCTGGCGGACTTGCCCTATTGGCGGCTCGGCTCCCGGGAGATCCGGGATCAGTTGGGCGAGGTGACATTCTTCACCGCAACCGACGGCAACCACGGCAGAGGGGTGGCCTGGGCGGCCAATCAGCTGGGACAGAAGAGCGTGGTCTACATGCCCGCCGGATCGTCTCTCTATCGCCTGGAGCGGATTCGGGACGAGGGGGCGGAGGCCTCCATCCAAGACATGAACTATGACGAGGCCGTCCGGCTCGTCGCCCAGAGAGCCGAGCAGACCCCAAACGGTGTCATGGTACAGGACACGGCCTGGGACGGTTACGAGGAAATCCCCGGCTGGATTATGCAGGGCTACGGCACTATGGCTCTGGAAGCGGATGCGCAAATCCGGGCGGCGGGGGATGTGCCCACCCACATCTTCGTCCAGGCGGGGGTCGGTTCCCTGGCGGGGACGATCCAGGCCTATTTCGCCGACGTCTACGGGGAGCGCTGTCCCGTCACCACGGTGATGGAACCCCATGTGGCCAACTGCCACTATGAGAGCGCTGTGGCCGGGGGATACCGGACTGTAGGCGGCGAGATGCAGACCATTATGGCGGGCTTAGCCTGCGGGGAGCCCAATACAATCAGTTGGGATATCTTAAAAAACTGGACAGACTGCTTCGTCTCCTGTCCCGACTGGGTGGCGGCCCGTGGGATGCGGATGGCGGCGGCACCCCTGACCGGGGACGAGCCAATCGTATCCGGTGAATCCGGCGCCGTAGGGCTGGGATTGCTGTCTGCGATCCTACAGGGCGGCGATATAGAACTGGACGCTCTGCGGGGCGAACTGGGATTAGATGAAAATTCCGTTGTACTCCTCTTCAGTACAGAAGGGGACACGGACCCGCAAACCTATACCGACATCGTCTGGGACGGTGATTACTGCAGCAAGGAAGGGTGCAAATGTTATGGATTATCAGAGAATTAAGGAAGCGGCGGAGAATTACCGGGGGGATATGACCCGGTTTCTGCGAGATTTGGTGCGAATCCCCGGCGAGAGCGCGGGGGAGGCGGGCAAAATCCAGTGTGCGGCGGCGGAGATGCGAAACCTGGGCTTTGACCGGGTGGAGATCGACCCCATGGGCAATCTATTGGGCTACATGGGTACCGGCGAGACCCTCATCGCCTTTGACGGCCACATTGACACCGTAGGCGTGGGCCAGATTGAGAACTGGACGTTCGACCCCTACGAGGGATTCGAGGATAACCAAGAGATCGGCGGCCGGGGCGTGTCAGATCAGTCCGGCGGGATCGTATCTGCGGTCTACGGGGCCAAGATTATGAAAGACCTGGGACTGCTCGGCGACAAGTATACGGTGCTGGTCACGGCCACAGTCCAAGAGGAGGACTGTGACGGCCTCTGTTGGGAGTACATCATCAAAGAGGGGGGCGTCCAGCCCACATTTGTGGTATCCACGGAACCTACGGACGGCGGCATCTACCGTGGTCAGCGGGGCCGGATGGAGATTCGGGTGGATGTCCGGGGCGTCTCCTGTCACGGCTCGGCCCCGGAGCGGGGGGACAACGCCATCTATAAAATGGCGGACATCTTACAAGATGTCCGGGCATTGAACGAAAACGACGCATCGGATAGTAATGCAGTCAAGGGCCTCGTAAAGATGCTGGATGAGACATACAATCCCCAGTGGCGAGAGGCCCGGTTCTTAGGCCGTGGCACTGTCACCGTCAGCGAGATATTCTACACCTCCCCCAGCCGCTGCGCCGTGGCCGACGGATGCAGTGTCTCCCTGGATCGCCGGATGACGGCGGGGGAGACCTGGGAGAGCTGTCTGGATGAGATCCGCAATCTACCCGCCGTGCAACAATACGGCGACGATGTGACCGTCTCCATGTACACCTACAATACCCCGTCATTCACAGGTCTTGTCTATTCCGTAGAGTGCTTCTTCCCCACCTGGGTGATCCCAGAGGACCACCAGGTGACGAAAGCACTGGAGAAGACCTATACAGACATGTACGGACCGGAGCGGGTGGGGCCAGCCAAGGTCATTGACGCCAGAAAAGCCCGGCCTCTCACGGACAAGTGGACCTTTTCCACCAATGGCGTATCCATCATGGGCAGAAACCATATCCCCGTCATCGGATTCGGCCCCGGCGCCGAGGCCCAGGCCCACGCCCCCGACGAGATCACCTGGAAAGACGACCTCGTCCTCTGCGCTGCCGTCTATGCGGCATTGCCCACGGTGTATGTGGAAGAATTTGCGTAGGGGCGCACAGTGTGCGCCCGCTATGCCCTGTGTGAAAGCCTATCCAGCCGAAAAACCACGGGCGAACACTGTTCGCCCCTACAAATAATCAAAAGGAGAACACCCCTATGAACCCAAACATCAAACCCTATATTGAGCGACTAAACGCCCTGAAATTTGACGACATGTATCAAAACGACTTCCTCCTCACCTGGGAGAAAACAGATCAGGAGATTGAAGCCCTGTTCACCGTGGCGGACGCCCTCCGCCATCTGCGGGAGCACAACGTCTCCGCCAAAATATTCGACAGCGGCTTAGCCGTGAGCAATTTCAGAGACAACTCTACGAGAACCCGCTTCTCGTTCTCATCAGCCGCAAATATCTTAGGCCTGGCCGTCCAGGATTTGGACGAGGGCAAGAGCCAGATCGCCCACGGGGAGACCGTGCGGGAGACGGCCAATATGATCAGTTTCATGGCCGACGTCATCGGCATCCGGGACGATATGTATATCGGAAAAGGCAATACCTATATGCGGGAAGTGGCCAAGAGCGTCCAAGAGGGTTATGAGGAGGGCGTACTCGAACAGCGGCCCACTCTGGTCAACCTCCAGTGTGATATTGACCACCCCACCCAGAGCTTGGCGGACATGCTCCACATTATCCACCACTTCGGCGGCGTGGAGAACCTAAAGGGCAAAAAGATCGCCATGACCTGGGCCTACTCCCCCTCCTACGGCAAGCCCCTGTCGGTGCCGCAAGGTGTCATCGGCCTCATGAGTCGGTTTGGCATGGACGTCTGTCTGGCCCACCCAGAGGGGTACGAAGTCATGGGCGAAGTGGAACGGGTGGCGGCGGCAAACGCCAAGCAGAGCGGCGGCACCTTCACCAAGACCAACTCTATGCAAGAAGCCTTCCAGGACGCCGATATCGTATACCCCAAGAGCTGGGCGCCCTTTGCCGCCATGGAACAGCGGACGGATTTATATGGGAAAGGCGATATGGACGGCATCGCCGCCCTGGAGCAAGAGTTACTGGCCCAAAACGCCAACCACAAGGACTGGGAGTGCACCGAGGAGAGGATGGCCCTCACCAAAGGCGGCGACGCCCTCTACATGCACTGCCTGCCCGCCGATATTACCGGTGTATCCTGCGCCGAGGGCGAAGTATCGGCCTCTGTGTTTGACCGCTACCGTGTCCCCCTCTACAAAGAGGCGGGATATAAACCCTATATTATCGCGGCCATGATGTTCTTGGCCAAATGCGAGAATCCCCAACAGATTCTCCAAGAACTGGCGAAGCAAGGCGAACAACGCTGGATGAAGTAGAGGAAGATACCCGTGAAACAGCGTATTGTACTGGCCCTGGGCGGCAACGCCCTGGGGGATAACCTCCACGAGCAGATGCTGGCAGTTCGAGGGACGGCAAAGGCCATCGCCGACCTCATTGCGGACGGCCATGAGGTGGTGGTGGCCCACGGCAACGGCCCCCAGGTGGGGATGATCACCCTGGCCTTAGAAGCCGCCGGAAAGACCGCGGCAAAGACGCCCTATATCCCTATGAGCGTCTGCGTATCCATGAGCCAGGGCTATATCGGCTATGATCTGCAAAACGCCCTTCGGGAGGAGCTGTTGAACCGGGGGATCGACAAACCCGTGGCCACCATCATCACCCAGACGGTGGTGGACGGGGACGATCCCGCCTTTTTAGACCCCTCCAAGCCCATCGGCGCCTTTTACACCGAGGCCGAAGCAAAAGAGATGGCGGCCCGGGGCTACGACATGAAAGAAGATGCCGGGCGGGGCTACCGCCGGGTAGTGGCCTCGCCCATGCCCATCGACATCGTGGAAAAAGACGTGATCGCAGCCCTCCTCCATGCGGGCCAGATCCCCATCGCCGTGGGCGGCGGCGGGATCCCCGTCAAACAGGTGGAGGGGAACCGACTCAAAGGCACATCCGCCGTGGTGGACAAAGACTTCGCCTCCGCCAAACTGGCGGAGATGATCGGCGCCGATGCGCTGATCATCCTCACCGCCGTGGAGAAGGTGGCCATAAACTTCGGCAAACCGGACGAGACGTGGCTGGATCAGCTAGACCCCGCCATGGCGGAACGATACATGGCCGAGGGGCATTTCGCCAAAGGCTCTATGCGCCCAAAAGTGGAGGCGGCCCTGGGGTTCGTCCAATCCGGCCCCAATCGGCGGGCGCTGATTACCAAGTTAGAGAAAGCAAAAGAGGGAATCCGAGGCGAGACGGGAACGGTGATAATGAACAATTAACAGATAACAATGAACAATTTAATTGTTATCTGTTATCTGTCAATTGTTAATTGAAAAAGGGGTGTTTCTATGCTAATCAAAAACGGTACAGTTGTAGCGGAGGGATTTACCGGCGTGGCCGATCTGCGGATCCAGGGGGAAGTGATTGGGGAAATTGCGCCCAGCCTGGAGCCGTTGCCCGGGGAAGAGGTCATTGATGCCACAGGGAAACTGGTGCTCCCCGGCGGGGTGGATGTCCACACCCATATGGATCTGGACTTGGGCCACGTAGTGGCCACGGACGACTTCTATACGGGGACAGTGGCCGCCGCCTGCGGCGGGACAACTACCATTGTGGATCACATGGCCTTCGGGCCGCCCGGGTGCAGTATTTTACATCAGGTACGGCACTATCAGGATTTGGCACGGGACAAGGCGGTCATCGACTACAGTGTCCACGGGGTCACCAACCGGGTGGATGAGGAGATTTTAGCGGAGTTGGAGACTCTCATCGAACACGGAGTCACCAGCCACAAGGTCTATACCACCTACGGCGGAAAACTGCCGGATCGGGAGATTTTTGCAATCCTGGAGCGTACGGCCCAGTTGGGGGTTATGATCTGCGTACACCCGGAAAACGACGGGGTGGTCAACTATCTCCGGGAAAAATTCGTCCGGGAGGGGAAACTCACCCCGGAATACCACGCAAAGAGCCGTCCCCCCGAGGCGGAGGGAGACGCCATCCACCGGATCGCCCTCATGGCACACCTGGCGGGGGATGCGCCCCTGTATATTGTCCATCTCACCTGTGCCCTGGGCCTGGATCTGATCCGGGGCCGGCGGGCGCGGGGGCAAAAGCGCCTCTTCGCGGAGACGTGTCCCCAGTATTTGACCCTAGACGAGACGCTATACGAGCGGCCCGACGGCCTCAAATACGTCATGAGCCCGCCCCTGCGGACAAAGGACAATCAAGACGCCCTCTGGAACGGGCTGATGACCGAGGAGATTCAGACCGTCGGCACGGATCACTGTCCATTCTTCTACGCAAAGGAGAAGCAACTGGGCAAAGACGACTTCACCCTAGCTCCCAGCGGCGCACCCGGCGTGGAGGCCAGAATGGCAATCACTTTCTCCGAGGGCGTGAGCCGTGGCAGGCTGACCTTAGAGCAGTTCGTGGACGTTACAGCAACAAACCCGGCGAAGCTATTCGGCATGTACCCGAAAAAAGGTGTCCTAAAGCCCGGCAGTGACGGGGATGTGGTGATCTTCGACCCGGAGCGGGAGACGGTCATCACCTGGAACGATCTCCACGAAAATGTTGACTATACGCCCTACGAGGGTTTGGCCATCAAGGGCGTGCCGGTGCTGACCATATCCCGCGGCAAGGTCGTGGCCAAAGATGGCCAATTCATCGGCCAGGCCGGCGCGGGCCGGTTTATTAAGCGAGGATTACCCATGGTGGATGGTTGGGAGATGTAGGGTGCGGTGTCTGTATCGGTCCATTGTTTACAATGTATAACACGGGCGCACAGTGTGCGCCCCTACGGAAAGCTGCCCTTGTAGGGGCGCACACTGTGCGCCCGTCCCATTGCAGATGATCGTACATTAGCACGGGATGCCGAGGATTAGGCCCAACGGCCCGAAGCCTCCCTCAATTTGAGGGAGGTGGCAGGCGAAGCCTGCCGGAGGGAGCGCACGGGATGCCGAGGCATCCGCACCCCACAAAGAACGGAGGTCACACTATGAAAATCCTAGGAAACGGCGTCGTCATCACCCTGGATGACGCTGTCGGCGTGCTCCACAACGGAGCCGTATTGTACGAGCGAGATAAAATCGTCGCAGTGGGGGATACGGCAGAACTGCGGGCCAAGTATCCCCATGCGGCCTACACCGATGTGGGGGGCCGTGTCGTTATGCCGGGGCTGATCAATACCCACTCCCACATCTACAGCGCCATGGCCCGCGGTATGTTCTTGAAAAATGCCAAAGTCAGCCATGATTTCAATCAGGTGCTAGAAAACCTCTGGTGGAAGCTGGACCGGAAGCTTAGCTTAGACGACGTGCGCTACAGCGCCTACCACACCTACATGGAGGGCATTCGATTTGGCGTCACCACCCTCTTTGACCACCACGCCAGCTTTCGGGGAGATGCCGTGGCGGGTTCCTTGGAGACCATCGGCCAGGTGGCCCGGGAATTGGGCGTGCGGACGTCTCTCTGCTTTGAGGTCTCCGACCGCAACGGGCCGGAACTGGCCCAGGCGTCCCTGGATGAGAACATCCGGTGGATCAAAGCCGTCCAGGCGGAGAAAAATCCGCTGCTCCACGCCATGTTCGGTCTCCACGCCTCTTTCACTGTCGGGGAGGAGACCATGATCCGAGCCGCCGAGGCGGGACAGGTACTGGATGCGGGGTTCCACGTCCACACGGCGGAGGGGCCGGCAGATGCGCTCCACTGTCTGACCACATACGGCAAACCCATCGTCCGGCGGTTCTACGACCACGGAATACTGGGGGAAAAGAGCATCGCCGTCCACTGTATCCACATCAACGACGAGGAGATCGCACTCCTCAAAGAGACCGGGACGGCTGTAATCCACAACCCGGAGTCCAATATGGGCAACGCCGTAGGGTGCGCCAATGTGCCGCGGCTCTTAAAAGAGGGCATCCTGGTGGGCCTCGGGACCGACGCCTACACCCAGGACATGTTTGAATCCCTGAAAGTGGCCAATATAATCCACAAGCACGTGGCGGGGGATCCGGCGGCCACCGGCGGCGAGATACAGGGATTATTGCTCCGCAATAACCGCCAAATTGCCGCCCGGCACTTTGAGACGCCAATCGGTCAGCTTGTGCCGGGGTGCGCCGCCGATCTGGTGGTGGTGGACTATATCCCCAGCACGCCCCTAGATAGCGTCAACTACACGGGACACATGACCTTCGGATTCTCCGGCCCCATGGTGTCCGGCACCATCATCGCCGGGGAGACCGTCTACTGGGATCGGCAATTTACCAAAGTGGACGAGGAAAAAATCTACGCCGAGAGCAGAACATACGCCAGGGGCCTCTGGAATCGGCTGGAATCAGAATAGGAGTGATCGTATGGGAGAACTGATGCACCCCATCCCCTTTGACAAATTGATCCACTGGGCCAGACAGGAATATGCGGATCAGGGAGCCATCTTTGGCATCCGCAAGAATAAATTTTACGCCGCCCAGGGGGCGAAATCCTGGTTCGGGGAGCGGTTGGGTACAGTGATCGGCCCCGCGGCGGGCCCCCACTCTCAACTGGCGCAAAATATTGTGGCCGCCTATCTGACGGGCAGCCGGTTCATAGAGCTCAAAACCGTCCAAAAGATGGACGGGGCGGAGCTCCGGGCCTGTATCCAGCGGCCCTGTATCAACGCCCAGGACGAGGCCTACAACGTGGAGTGGTCAACGGAGCTCACCGTCCAGGAGGCCTTTGACGAGTATCTCAAGGCCTGGTTCGCCCTCCACGTGCTCCAGGCGGAACTGGGCATCTCCAAAGAGCGGGATTTCGCCTTCAACATGAGCGTGGGCTACGATCTGGAGGGGATCAAATCCCCGAAGATTGACGAGTATATCGAAGGCCTGAAAGACGCTTCTACTACGTCGATCTGGAAGACCTGTATGGCATTCTTGGAGACGCATATTGACAGCTTCGAGCACCTGACCCGAGGAGATTTGGCGAACATCTCCCCCCAAGTGTGTACGTCCATCACCTTGTCCACTCTCCACGGCTGTCCCCCGGAGGAGATCGAGCGGATCGCCGGGTATCTCCTGGAGGAGAAGGGCTTGACCACATTTGTCAAGTGCAACCCCACCCTGTTGGGCTACGAGACGGCACGAGGCCTCCTAGACGACATGGGCTACACCTATCTGACCTTTGACGACCACCACTTCAAGGCCGACCTCCAATTTGCCGACGCCGTCCCCATGCTGGAGCGGCTGCAGGGTCTGGCGGGAGAGTTGGGCCTGGGATTCGGCGTCAAGCTGACCAACACCTTCCCTGTGAAGCAAAAGCGGGGGGAACTCCCCGGCGAGGAGATGTACATGTCCGGCAGAGCGCTCCTGCCCCTGACCTTGGCCGTGGCGGAGCGATTGACGCAAGCCTTTGACGGCAAACTCCCCATCAGCTACTCCGGCGGCGCCGATGCGGGAAATATTGATCGGATTTTTGCGGCGGGCATTTGGCCCATTACCGTAGCGACGACGATACTCAAACCCGGCGGCTACGAGCGGCTGACCCAACTGGCTCAAATGCTGGAGCCGCTGATGGAGCGAGTGGGGGATCGCATCGACGTGACCGCTGTGGGGGATTTGGCCCGTGGGATCATCACCGAGGCCGCCTATATGAAATCGGCCAGAGAGTACGAGAGCCGCAAGACGGATAGCAAACTCGGTTTATACGATTGCTTTAAAGCCCCCTGCAAAGACGGCGGCTGTCCCATCGAACAGCAGATTCCGGAATATGTAGCGCTCGTGGGCGAGGGGAGATACGACGAGGCCATGGCAGTCATCGCCATGGACAACGCTGCCCCCGCCATTACCGGCGCGATCTGCAACCACGCCTGTCAGAGCAAGTGCACCCGCATGGACTACGAGAGCCCCATCCAGATTCGATCAGCCAAACACGTGGCAGTAGAGGCGGCAATGGATCGGTTCCTGGAACAGACGGTTCCGGCGGCGCTGAAAACAGATCAAAAAGCCGTAATCATCGGAGCAGGTCCCGCCGGGATCGCCGCCGGGCTCTATCTGCGCCGCAACGGCATGGACGTGACGGTGCGGGAGACGAAAGACCGCCCCTTTGGCATGGTGGAGCACGTGATCCCAGAATTTCGGATCAATCCAGAGCAGATTGAACGGGATTATCAACTGGCGATCAAATCTGGCGTACAATTCCAATTCGGCGTAGACCCGGAGTATCGGATTGCCGAACTCCGGCAGACCTATGATTACGCGATCATCGCAACCGGGGCCTGGGGGCCGGGCAGAGCCTCCGTGAAAGAGGGGGCCGACAAGTTGATTGACGCCCTGGATCTACTGGCCGACGCCAAGGCCAAAGGCGGCGTGAGCGACCTCCTGGGCCAGCGGGTAGCCGTCATCGGCGGGGGAGACGTGGCCATGGACTGCGCCCGTGTGGCGGCCCGGAATCCCGGCACGAAAGAATCCGTCATCGTCTACCGCCGGACGAGGGCGTTCATGCCCGCCGAAAAAGAGGAGATCCGCTTGGCGTTGGAAGACGGCGTCCAAGTCATGGAACTCATCAGCCCGATCACCTATGACGGCACGCATTTGACTTGTGAGAAAATGGCCCTGGGGGGCTACGACGCCACAGGCCGCCGGGGGATCGATGCCACAGGCGAGACCATATCCCTCCCATTCGACTCTGTCATCACCGCCGTGGGTGCCACGGTGGATACAAGGGCCATCACCGCCAATGGGATCGCCCTGGATGCCCGTGGATGCGCCGATTTGTCGGCGGCTCACGAGACCAATTTCCCCGGCGTATATGTGATCGGTGATGGCAGATGCGGCCCCGCCACCATTGTCCAGGCCATGGGTGACGCAAAAGTCGCCGTAGCGGATATCTTGGACAAGGCGGGAGTATCCCACGATTTTGTCCGGGTGGAACGTCTCTGGGATCAAGCCACGCTATATGACCGCAAGGGAGTCTGCTTTACCGAGAGTCCGGAGGCGGGACAGGATCATCTCCGCTGTCTGGTCTGTGACCAACTCTGCGAAATCTGCAACGATGTCTGCCCCAACCGGGCCAATGTCCATGTGCGAGTAGAGGGGGATCACTTTGCGCAACCCCACCAGATTCTCCACATAGACGGCATGTGCAACGAGTGTGGAAACTGCGCCACCTTCTGCCCCCATGACGGCAGCCCCTACCTGGACAAGGTCACGATTTTCTGGTCGGAAGAGGGCTTTTTGGAGAGCAAAAACACAGGATTCCTGGCCCTGGGCGGCGGACGTTACCGGGTTCGGACGGAAGATGGCCAGATTGCGGGATATCAGAGCGGAGACGGGTCCATCTCATCCCAGTTGGCCCATCTGATCCGGGTGACGGAAACGCAGTATCCGTATTATTTGACAGTGTAAACACGGCGATTGATCAAACCCCCACAGAGAGCGGCGAGATGCCGCTTTCTGTGGGGGTTTGTTATTATTGCTTTGCGATAGCCGTTTGACACTGGTGCATAAAATGGTATAATACCAGTAGGTGGTGGAAAAATGAATCTGTTGCCAAACTTTGAAAAGGCCATTATTCCGAGAGAAAAATTCACGGAATATGTCTTGCATCCGATCAAAAGCCGGGGTAAGTGGCTTTTGATCGGAGTGCTTTGGGGTATCATCTAGATAATGCAGATATGTTGATAGATAATATAAAGGGAAATCTAGCAAACTTTTCTGTTGAAAGTATGGGTAATAAAGGTTATGGTGAAACCTACGCCGTTTTAATGGAGTTAAAGGGTCCGAATGGAAGGAAAGCGCATGTTATGACCGCATGGATAGACGACAGGATTTCTGGGGAAATCCGCTTGGTAAGTGCGTATATTAAAACGAGGAAAGGATGATATTGTTAGTGTGTTTGAGGAGATAGAAAGACCTGTCAGAACCGCATAAAACAGAAAAACTTAAATGCCTATTCTTAGCCAGACAGCCCTCCTGTCTGGCTTTTTGTATGTTTTATTCAATCGTCAAGAACTGCCTTAGACTCACCCAACAACCGCTCCGGGTTTTCCAGGAGCCGCTTATACTCGAACAGCGCTTTTGTCCAGGTTGCGCCCTTACAGATCCGTTCGTCCATGGCGACGCCGAAGGGCATCACACGCTTTGCTCTGCCGTCTACGCCGGTTTCACGGCTGGGCATCCCCAGGGCGATAAACAGGCTCGTAGTTCCAAACTCGTAGAGATGGTGGTAGATATAATTCATCTGGATGGATGCCAGGTTGGAGATAAACAGAGACGTGTGGAACGGACTGAGCTTGATAATGCTCTTGGGCAAGATGCCCCGCCGATCCGCCCATTTGATCAGGCCAACCAGAAAACCCGGCAAAAGGGGCAGAGACATGAGCCGATCAATAAAATTGTCCATGTTGTTTTTGGCTTGGGGTTTTTCGTTTTCCCGGATGAGCTCTCGGATCTTCTTAGAGATGGAGAACAGGTCGTCCTCCGGCTCTATATACACTTTGACGACGGTCTCTTCCACCTCTTCGTCCTCTCGGCGTTTGAGGGTCACGAAGGATACGCATACGTGGTTGCGCTGATAAATCTTTTTGTTTATAACGAACCGGTTGAGTTCGGGCATTTTTTTGATCATAAGCGCATGGCCGGTGATGATCGCGTCCATGACACCCACATTGTGTCCTTTTGCACGTAGCCCACGCAAGAACTCCTGTAGATTCGTCATGTCAAAATCGACTTTGGCAAAGTTTGTGGCGTCGTAGCGTCGATTCATAATGTGCGGGATGATTTTGTCGAATGCGGGGATATTTTTTACCAACTTGCCGTCAGATCGGCCCATGATTCCCGCCCCCTCTCACAGTGCCTACCCAATGTACCAGAAATCGACAGGCACGTCAAATTATTGTTGTGGCCTGGTATAAAGTGGTTGATAAAAAGTCTACAAATATATTGACAAATTTATAGACCTAGCATATAATAAGATTAAAAAGAGGAATACTCTCATTAAAAATGTGAGGTGAACGACAATGTCAAATATGTTTTATCCTAGTAACGTCTTAGACGCATTAGTTCCAATTACAAGATTTAACAGAGGAGAAGCGAATAAGATTTTTGAAGAAGTCCGGGAGTCTGGATACAAGATTGTTGTGAAAAACAACACGCCGACCTGTGTCATGCTCACACCCGAGCGGTATCAAGAAATGGTGGAGATGATAGAGGATCACTATTTGCTCGCTTTAGCAGAGGAGCGTCTGAGAAGCGACACCGAAAAGACCTATTCTTTTGAGGACATTTTGGCCAAAAGTGGTCGTACTTCTGACGACCTAAAAGATATCCCAATGGAATATGGGGTGGACTTTGAATGATGTGGACTGTGGTCTTCACACAAGAGGCCGAAAAAGATTATGATGCACTTGATGGCTCCATACAACCCCAAGTAGAAAGCGCCATTTACAAAGTGGCGCAAAATCCGCTTCCCAAGACAGAAGGCGGATATGGTACTCCGCTGGGCGGTAATCTTGCAGGACTATGCAGAATCAAATTGCGGAAGCTCGGAATCCGTATCGTGTACAAACTTGTCAGGACAGGCACAACGATGAAGATTATTGTGATTGCGGCCAGAGCAGATGATGCAGTCTATGAGATCGCAGCAAAACGGAATGAGTAAGCGGAGCTTAGCTCCGCTTTTTCACGCCCAAATCCTACATAAACCCCACTTCTCTGCAAATATTGAACTGCCAACCCCCTAGCGAGAGGAGCGTACAAAGTGTCAATGGGTGGACTGTGTGATGAATTTTTTAAAATTTAGGAAAAAATGTTGGTTTTTTGTAAAAGTTTGTGATATGATGCAAAATATAGTAGGAATATGAAGTGTTGCAGGGATTGATGGTTCAAGTAGTTTTAAAGAGTATTTGTGTTAAGAAGCAAGCAAGGAGGGTTATATTGTGAAAAAAATTAGCTTGGGGAAAGTTTCCTCTCCTATGTGGATTGTCTTATTGCTGATTTTTTTATTAGCGCTAACAATTAGATTAGTTATAGATGTATTTACTATCCCGGAAATAGCAAGAGAATTGATAAGAGAACTTTGTTTAGTGCTCATGTCTATTTCAATGATCCAGTTTATCATCTCAATTTCTAACAAAGGAGATATTATTAACAATATTATAGAAAAAATCCAATTGAGAGTCTCAAAAGACACTGATTTTCTTGAACTATCTGATGAATCAAAAAAAGAAATTTTAAAAAATATGTTTGAGCAGACTTTTTTTGAAAAAGCATATAAAAATAAAAAATATGATGGTGCTTTTGATTTGAACATTAAACTGCTATCTGAAGATATCGCAAATAATTTTATTAATAAAATGAAATCATGTAGATATAACGAAAATTTTAGTAGGAATGTTAGAATTATATTACATGATGATGATATTGAAATTATAACAACTACTAACTTAACGATTATCAATCCTGCAAATGAAGATGAAAAATTTACTCACGACCCCATGTTTAGACTTAAAAAAGAATTTGCCTCTTATAACTTACATGAATTTTTTTATAGTGAAGAACCATTAATTGACAGTAATAGGAAGTATCTTGAGAAACCTAAAGTTGCACATACTAATTCGTTATATGTAGCTGGAAAGAAGATAACAGTTGATATTAGCAAAGAAATAAATAATCATATTAAGTTCACCACATCATACAGAACCGAGTATAATATGTTTTTTCAAACCTACTGGTTTAAGCATCCATGTGAAAATTTTACGTTAAAGGCATCTATAGACGATAGGAGAGAAAAAAGAGACAATGCATTTGTGATTCGCTGGGAAGTATTTTGCAATTCATTAGAAAAAAACGCCATTGCTAGAAGCAAAATGAAACAAACGAATAATGAGATAGACATTATGCGACCAATAAAGTGGATGCAAGAAGGAAGTGGATATATGTTAGCGTTGAATGAAAGACCTCTAAAAAGTCATTCGGATTCCTAGTTACCCTATCGTAGTTACCTTGGTACATTTCTTTGAAATACACTAAATAGCCAATAGGCCCAAACAATTTCAAACCACCCCAGCGGAGCTTAGCTCCGCTTTTTCACGCCCAAATCCCGCATAAACCCCGCTCCTCTGCAAATACTGATATTGCGACCATCGCAGGTTGAAAAAAATGAAAGACATCCGCACCTCTCCTTACCCTCTTTCGTAAAGAGGGTGCCGCCCGCAGGCGGCGGGTGTTTTCTCCGCGCAGCGGATGTCCTGCAACTTGCGCGACAGGAGGAGCATACAACATGCCAGAAACCACCCAATCAAACACCACCTGCGGTGCCGATGTGCCGGCGGCGCTTTCCAAATTGCGGCCGACGATTCAAGAGAACCGGGCGCTTTTCGATGAACTGTTTCAGGATGTGGACGTGATGCGCCACCGGGAGTTTCAAAATGCCAAGAATCAAAACTTGCGCTTTTGCATCTATTTCAGCGACGGCGTCAGCGACTCCATGTTGATCGGTGAGCAGATCATCAAGCCGTTAATTTTAGCCGACCACCTCCAAATGGGGACAGATATCTGTCAGGCCGTGCGGGATCACGTGGAACTGGTGGCGGAGATGGCGGAATCCCAGGACGTACAGGAGATTGTAGAGGCCATCACCTACGGCGACACGTTGCTCTTGGTAGAGGGGAGTGACAAGGCCCTCATTATCAACAGCAAAGGATTTACCCTCCGGGGCGTCTCCGAACCGGAGGTGGAGCACGTCCTGTCCGGGCCGAGAGAGGGGTTTATCGAGGGGATCATGGGCAACCTCTCCATGGTGCGCCGCCGCCTGCGGACCCACCAGTTGAAGTTGAAATTCTCCTCTCTGGGCCACCAGTCCAAGACGGCTGTTTGTATCGCATATATGGACAATATCGTCAACAAGAAAATCCTCAAGGAACTGGAACGCCGCCTGGGGGAGATCGACATGGACGCGGTGCTGGACGCGGAGTATATCAACGAATATATCGCCGAGCGGTCTCTCCTGGGATTCCACACCGTGGGATCCACGGAGCGGCCCGACGTGGTGGCGGGTAGGCTCCTAGAGGGGCGGATCGCCATCTTCACCGACGGTTCCCCCGTGGTGCTGACCGTTCCGTATCTCTTTGTGGAGAACTTCCACAGCAGTGAAGACTACTATATGGGCAACCTCTACGCCAGCTATTCCAGATTGCTTCGGATTGTCAGTTTCTTCTTTACTGTCTCCGTTCCCGCCGCTTTTGTAGCCGTGGTGGGATATCACCACGAGATGTTGCCAGCCGGCCTCATGCAGAGTTTCACTGTCGCCCGGCAAAATGTACCCCTTCCTGCGGCGTTGGAGTGTTTTCTCATCCTGGTGCTCTTTGATATTCTCCGCGAGACGGGGGTGCGGACACCGGGATACGTGGGAAATGCGTTGGCCGTCGTCGGCGGCATCGTCGTAGGACAGGCGGCGGTGGAGGCCCATCTCATCGCAGGACCCATGGTGGTGGTAGTGGCCTTTGCGGGGATTACGATCCTCATCGTCCCCCGGTTGACCCTGGCGGGACTTTTAGCCCGGTACAGCACCCTGGCCGCCGCCAGCCTATTCGGCCTGCCGGGCCTCCTGCTGACGCTCTCTGTGTTTTTAATACACGTGCTAAATTTGCAAACTTTCGGCGTCCCGGCCCTCATGCCCACAGGCAAGCTGGATAGCCAGGAGGTAAAAGACACCTTTGTCCGCACCTCCTGGCCGAAGATGCTCCGGCGGATCAGCCCCCTGAGCTATAACACCGTGCGGGAGAAACCAGCCAAAGGAGGCCGCAGATGAGCGGAAAAGCGCGGTCACTCCTCCTTATATGCCTCCTGATCCTCACCCTCACCGGGTGCTGGGACTACCGGGGCCTAAACGAGCTGACCATTGTGGCCGGGGTCGCCGTAGACCAGGGGGAGGGTGGCCAGGGCGTGGTTCTGACCTTTGAGATTTTAGACCTCAACGCAGAAAACGCCCAGCAACCCGGCTCCCTGCTCCTGACCACCACGGGGGACACCGTGGCCGAGGCGGTATACGACGCCTATGCAAAGCTCCACGGCAACCTGTACTTCGGCGGCACCGAGGTGGTGTTAGTCAGCAGGGCCATGGCGGAGCAAGCGGGGATCAAACCCCTGATGGACTTCTTGATCCGGGAGGAACACGTCCGGGACAGCCTCCGCATGGTAATCGCCGCCACGGACACAGCGGCAGAACTCCTCCGCCCCGGTGAGGAGAGCGGGGAAGAGGAGCATCAGTTGATTTTCACAGTCGCCCTAAACGAGGGCCTGTCCCAACACCGGCGGGGGACGAGCCACGTCAAAGCCGCCTATGAAATCCGCCATATCTTGACCACGAATACCACGAACCTGGCGCTACCCATCATCGCCCCCAACCAGGCCGATGACAGGCCCTTTCAATTGGACGGCATGGCCCTCTTCACCGACGGCCAAATGACCGGGATGCTGGATCAGACCGACATGCCCGTCTATCTGTTGGCCGCAACGGGACTGCGGGGTCACGCGTTCCCCGTGGAGATGGATTGCCCAGACGGCGACACCGGACGGGTGATCCTAGCCAACCGCCGCAGCCGCCCCCGGCTCACCTTTGCCCGGGCGGGCGATGGCCTCGCCTTCCACCTGGACATCTCCATGACTGCCCATTTGGCGCAGCTCCCGCCAAATTGGAATACCCTGGACCAGGCGGCCCTCCGCCAGATTGAACGGACTGCCGGAGCGGAGTTGTCTCGCCAGGTGCTGGAACTAATTGACCGCCAGCGAGAGGCAGGCTATGATATCATCGGCATGGCAGAGACCGTGCAAAGCTTTGCACCCCACCTGTGGAATGAGAGTAACCCAGATTGGGAAAGGCTACTCCAAGAGAGCGAAGTGACAGCCCAGGTACGCGTGCGGATTCAAAATACCGGCATGGTCAGCGGACAGCAGGGGGTACGGTATGGACAATAAGCTCTCACTGGACCACCTCAGCCTACGGGGGGCTATGGCGATCCTATTAGTGGTCTATATCAGCGGATGCAACGTGTATGGCCACGCCATGGGAATGGCATCTGACCGCTGGATCGCCGCGGCGATTGGCCTCGTGGTGGCGGCACCCCTCTTTTTGATCCTGGCCCGGCTCATCTGCCTCTTACCCGGCATGAATTTATTCGACATGCTGGAATACGCCTTTGGCCGGGTGCTGGGTGCGCTTATTACCGTCCTATACTGCGTCTATTTCATCGCTATGGCCGCCCTGGCGGGCCGCTATCACGGGGCATTTTTGCATCTGACCACCCTGCCCAACACGCCGTTGATCGTCCTGCTATTGGTAGTATTTGCCGTGTGTATCTACCTGGCCAAAAGCGGGGCCATCACCCTGGGAAAGTGGAGCGTTCTGATCGCTATTCTGGCGGTACTCTTCGCCGTGGGGATGACAGTAGTTGCGCTCCCCGCCATGCGGCTCAATCACCTATTGCCCCTGGGCGTCCACGGCGGACAAGGGCTTTTATGGGGCGGCTACCGCTCTGCCGTCTTGATTTTGGGGAACGCAATCATTTTCCTGGCCCTGGCGGGGCGATTGGATAAAAAGGCAAACCCCTATGGACTATTCTTTTTCTCCGCCGCCTTAGCCGTCGTCTTTTTCGCTCTGACCTTTTTGCGGGATTTGGCCACTCTGGGGCAGGGGAGTATGGACACCGTATTTTTCCCCGCCTACAAGGCCGCCGGGGTGCTGGATCTGGGCGGATTGGGGATTCGGATAGAAAGTTTTGTGCTTTTGATTGCATTGCTCACAGGGATTACAAAGATTGCGGTCTGTCTTGTGGCCGCCGCAAACGGGGCCACCCGGATTGGGGGCCGATTAGATCGGAAGGTTCTCCTGTTTCTTGTAACCGCAATGGCGCTTATTCTGGCGATGGGTTTATTTCCGAACCTCACAAGTCTCTTTGCCTTTCCCAGCGTATATTTGCGCTATGCCCCTGTACTACAGATGGGGATTCCAGTGCTCATGTGGCTGATTGTTGAGGGGAAGGTGAAGAAGCGGAGCCCATAATGAAGCAGAGGCAGCCCATTTTTGGAGCTGCCTCTGTGAATCATGTTTTTCGGTATTGCTTGGGTGTTTGGCCGGTAACTCGCTTAAAGAGCTTGCTAAAATGAGCGATGTCGGTATAACCAACCCGAGCGGCGACCTCATAGATCTTGCAATGCGTATCCTGCAGCAGTTCTTTCGCTATTTTTATCCTGTAGGAAAGCAGATATTGGGAAAAGCTTTCATGCATTTGGGTGCTGAACAGTTTACTCAGGTAAGGGGGCGTTATAAAAAGGTGCTCTGCAACCTGCGACAAAGTAATATCTGTGTGGTAATTGTCATGGATATAATCAATTGCCGCATGGACTAGGCGCTTGGTGCCGCTGTTTTGTATTTCCCTCACGCAATGGCCAAAGTTTACAATCAGATTTTGAGTTACTTCAAATGCATCATCCAAGGTGGCGCAAGAAGCAATTCTTTTTTTGAGATTGAACGCCTTGTCGGATTTATTTAAATACTTCTGAAGCTGGTACTCTCTGAGTTCGCGCAGCAGATGATCTACTAGTTCAAAGCAATGCAACCGGATGGTCTCCGGTTCAAACACTCCATTTTCGTGTGCAATCAACCTAAAAAAATCAAGCAGTACATCCTGGACATTTTCAAGGGTGCCTGTTTTGATTTGCTCTAAAATAGCCGTTTTCACCGACATGTCGTTATGATAAACTCGTGTAGGTTCCTCCGCAATGCCATCATAATAGGCCGAACGCCCTTGGCTAAGATGTTCTGCCCAAATCTCTGAGCCAGATCCGAAGGGCGGCTGTGATCGTTCAGAGCGAATTTTATTTGCACACTGGGATACCGTCTCTAATAACAGGTTTTCGTCAATTGGCTTCAGGAGATAGTCGTACGCCCCATATTTTAGAGCTTCCTTTGCGTAGTCAAATTTACTGTAGGCGGTTATGAAAATCACTTCAACCAGCAGTTGTTCTTTTCGCAAAGTTTCCAGCATCTCCAGCCCGGAAAAAGAAGGCATGGAAATGTCGGAAAGAATGATGTCCGGCTGAAGCTGAAACGCCAAATTGATAGCGGTCGTCCCATTGTCGGCGATCCCAACCACTTCGACCCCGATGGCGTTCCAATCAATCAGTGTTTCAAGGCTTTCAAGGATGATACGCTCATCATCCACAATGATCATCTTGAGTGGTCTCATCCCTATGTTCAGCTCCTTCCGGCACAATGGGCAAATCAAACCAAACCGAGCTGCCTTGCCCGTAAACTGTATCAATATGTAGGACAATATCCAGCCCGTAAAAAATCTGAACTTGTGACTGTATGGTTTTTAATGCAAAGCTGTGTTCACAATAAGGATCTTGTAGGTCAAGCTGTTGACGCACCTGTTCTAATTTTTCCTCGGTGAAGCCTTTGCCGTTATCGCGCACCTCAATACGCATCCATTGGTCTTGGCGCATTACACGTATTTCAATTACGCCGGGACGATCCAAACCCGATACGCCATGGATAATTGCGTTTTCTACAATTGGTTGCAATAAATTTTTTAATATACGCTGCTTTAGAAGAGACGGCTCGCAATCAATGGAATAGCTAAGGGCATCGCGCATCCGGTACATTTGGATGTTTAAGTAATTTTTAAGCATTTCCAACACACCGCTGACCGGTATAACATCTTTTCCAGAGGATAGGGAAAGCCGATAAAAATTAGCCAATGCGAACACCATGTCTGAGGCTGTTGGTGCGTTCTCTTTTTTGGCAAGCCAACGGATGGAATCCAGGGTGTTGTAGAGAAAGTGTTCGTTTAACTGGTTTTGTAAATTTCTCAGTTCCGCTTCCTTATTTACCAGTTTGTTCGCGTAGTTTTCGTTGATTAGCTTGCGAATGTTTTCCACCGTATGGTTAAAGCTACGGTTGATATAGTCAAACTCAGAGGTCGGACTTTGCGGCAACCGCACAGTGAAATCTCCATCGTGCAGCCGGTTCATCCCAGAATACAGGGTTCTAATCGGCGTGTAAAGATAATAGTGCGCCAAAAACATCACCAAAACAGCCAAGAGAGCGATTAGTAGAAAAAACAGCGCAATGAGTTGTCTCATTACAGGGACAGAGGTCTCTATTT
Organism: Oscillospiraceae bacterium; assembly: GCA_009780435.1. Taxonomy (GTDB): domain Bacteria; phylum Bacillota; class Clostridia; order Oscillospirales; family Oscillospiraceae; genus WRAB01. The sequence goes on from WRAB01000008.1 coordinate 76,337, forward strand.
GATCCAAGGAGGTGGCGATGACATAGCGAAAGCCGCTATATGATGAAGTATAAAATGACACGAAAAGGTCGCGCCCTTCAAATTGGAAATTAAAATACCCCTCCAACTCGATGAGCGGCATATGGGCAATGATTTCCTCAAATGCAACGTCCTGATACCGCTCTTGACTGATTACATTTCCGTTGCCGTCCATGATGAAAACATAGCCAACGCCGTCCGGCGTCACTTCGGAAAGCTGTTGCGTGATACTCGAAGCATCGACATTAATGGATACCAACGCAATGGGCGAGTCATCGCCATAAGTCCATATATCTCGGTAACTGGATAGGATTGTCCAATCTTCTCGTATTTCCCCGGTGATATGCCAAGGGTAGCGAAGATCGTTGGAAAAATATGTGTTCAACCATGCAACATCCATGCCGTCAAAGTGATTAAAGGCGGGATCCCAGTTAATGCGGGATGAGAACATCCTCTGGGCGCGAAAGGAGTAGACGTAAATCGAGTGAATATAGGCATTGGCCACAGCCACCTCAGAGATGCTGTTTCTGATGCCCGTAATGTTTCGGAAATCGCTGTACGCTTCGCGGTAGTCATAGGGAGCCAAGCGGCGAATTCCGGTTGTAAATGCCCTGTCTTGGAACATATGGACATGTGAAAACTCAAGATTGCGCAAAACCTGATCCACAGTGGAAGAGACGGTTCTTAGGTTGCTGGAGAGATATTGGTTTGCATCTTCTCGTTCAATTGCGGCCAGCCTGTTCATGGTTAGCACCAGCAAAATGGTAAAAGGAACCACCAGCGCAAGCAGCATCACACCAGCGAAGCGCACAATCACACTATTGGCTTTCAGGCCATTCATGTGGCAAAGCCCTCCCTCCCTCGGCGTATACCTATATTACAATATTTTGAGCGGCATTTCCACGCAAATAAATATTTCCATATGAAAACACAAGAAATAATAAAAACACCTTATAAAAATTTGTGCCGATTCATGAGATAATAACGCTATCTCAAGGCCACTACAAATAGGAGGAATCAAAAATGAATTTGAAGAAACTACTTGCTCTATTGCTCGCACTTGTCCTCGTTGCAGGTCTCGCAGCTTGCGGCGGCGGAGGCGAAACAGCTACGACTCCAGCTCCTGCCGATCCCGGCGAGACAGGGACCCCCGCACCAGCTCCGCAGGATGATCCCCCTGCGCAAATCATCACCCTTACTTATTACGGCTTCTCGGAGTGGACCGATTCTGATCCGTTTAGAGCTGTATATGAGGAGGCGGTGGCTAAATTCGAGGCCGAGAATCCCGGCTATAGAATTGAACTCCAATCTGACCCGTGGGGCGACTGGGAAATGCAGTACAGAGCCATGTTTGCAGCAGGGAATCCGGCTGATATCTTCATCGTGAACAATCCTGATTTCCCGGTTTTCGCCAACAGCGGCGCACTGCTGAATCTAGATGATTTTGTTGAGCCTGGCTACTTCAATCAGTTCTTCCCCGGCGTACTCGACTTCTACACTTGGCAGGGAAATACGATGGCTATTCCCTTCACCACCGACTGCCGTATCCTCTGGTGGAACAGAGACATTTTTGAAGAGGCAGGGCTCGACCCTGACGTACCACCCGCAACATGGGATGAGCTCATAGCGTTTGCAAATCAAATTACCGAAAACACCGGCAGCCACGGTTTTGGGATGGATCTTGGTCTTACAGAGTTCCCGGCACAGGCACTCTTTAACGCAAGCACCGGCTCCGTCTTGGACGTTGCGGCCGATGGCAGTATCACTCCCACCGTGGATACGCCGGAATTTAGAGCCTACTTGCAGATGTTGCTTGACCTGCAACCCACGTTCCAGCCTGACTTTGCAGTGACGAACCACCATGATGTTGCCCGCTTGTTCGCAGCAGGCCAGTTTGGGATGATCATCGGCAACACGCTCGTTGAAACCGACGTCTACGACCATGATTTCTGGGGGCAAGGCTTTGTCCCGCGTATGAATGCGACGGCGCCGCACGGCTCATTCGGTGGCGGATTCGGCATTGCCGTGAGTGCCAACACTGCGGCACCGGAAGCGGCTGTCCGTTTCGCACAAATACTGACCTCTGCCGAGTTCAACTCTCGCCTGATTTCCGACTTCCCTGCAAGCGAGGCAGGTATTGCAGTGAGCGATTTTGCGGCAGACCCGAACTTCGCTGTATATCTCGAAGTGTTGCCACACGCACGCCAAGCACAGCCCAAAACCTTGTTCTACGCAGAAATCGAAGCGGCGATACACGAAGTGGTTGCAGCGGTTCTGATCGGCGGTATGGATATTGACACAGCTGTCGAAGAGCTGACGAACCGAATTACAGCGGTTGTAAATGGATAAAGTTACCTGTTTTTCTTAAAAACAGACTTCTAAAAACCAAACGGGGCAGAGGTGCTGAAATCGCCCCTCTGCCCCGTTTGTCGAAATGAGGGTTCCACTTAATGAAAGGGTCATTGGGTTCTTTGCGCAAACTGGGCGTGTACCTGTATGTATTACCGGCCGCTCTAATCATGTTGGTGATGCTTGGGTATCCCATCATATATAATTTTGTAATTAGCTTTTTTAATTGGACGCTCAGAGATCCGGAGATAACGTTCCACGGGTTTACCAACTACATCCGCGTTCTGACCGATCACAGATTCCCAATGATTGTTACAAATACAGTTGTCTGGACAGTTTTAGGCGTGGTTTTGCAGATGGTTATCGGCATAGCACTTGCCTTATTTGTCGACAGCATGAGACGTGGGAAGAAGTATATGCGGACAATCGCGCTTTTGCCGTGGCTAATTCCAGGCGTTGTGACGGCGCTCATGTGGCGTTTTATGTTTCAAGCGGATGTGGGGATCATCAACAGTGTGCTCATGTCAATCGGTGTGACTGATCGCAACATTTTGTTTTTAGCTGACCCAAACATCTCTATGTTTAGCGTTATTTTTGTCAACCTCTGGCGGGCGACGCCCTTTTGGTTTTTGATGATCACGGCGGCTCTGCAGAGCAAACCGATTGATCAGATCGAAGCTGCGACCCTTGATGGTGCGCGGTATCCGACTATCCTACGCCATGTCCTCTTGCCCTATCTTTCACCGGTCATCGCCACGACTGGCGTATTGACCACTATTTGGACGCTCAATTACTTTGACCTTATCTGGGTGATGACAAGAGGGGGTCCGTTAGATTCCACTTCAACCTTACCCGTTTATACATTCAGATTGGCATTTGAGTTCAACGATTTCGGACGCTCTGCCGCCTTGGCTGTGGTGTCGCTGATTCTCGTATCCATTATGTGCATTCCTTATATCATCAAAATATTTTCTAATCTGAAAGAGAGGGGTGCCTTGTGAAAAAGAAAAGTGCAGCGCACCGCTTGGCAACTTTGTTCATTGTAGCTGCGGCTACGCTACTCATCCTTTTCCCTCTATATTGGATGCTGTCCACTTCCTTAAAGCCGGAGGCGGAGATTTTTCAACTTCCGCCCACGCTTTTGCCGGAGACGTTTGTGCTTGAAAATTACGAGTTCGCATGGACGCAGGCACAGATCCCAATCTATTTTCTAAACTCTGTCACCTATGTGCTCGGTACACTTGTGGTTGTGCTCATTTGCGGTAGCCTTGCGGCCTATGGGATGAGTCGCTTTAAGTTTCGGGGCAAACCGGCTTTCCTGTTGATTCTTTTGCTGACCCAAGTTATGCCGATGACAACACTAATTGTGCCGCTGTTTGTGAGTTTTGGCAACTTTGGGCTATTAAATAACCGTATCGCACTGATTGCAGTCTATTCTGCAATCCAGTTGCCCCTTGCGATCTGGTTATTGCTCGCCTATTTCAACTCTGTCCCAAAGGAAATCGACGAAGCGGCACGTATCGACGGTTGCACAGGCCTACAGGTACTGCTTCGGATTATCTTGCCGCTGGCGAAACCGGGGCTTATGGCGGTAGGACTCAGTATTTCTATTTGGGTTTGGCAGGAGCTAATGCTGGCCATGACCTTTACCACCACCGATGCTATGCGTCCGTTGATGGCGGGGATCAGTGCTTCAATCGGAAGAGCAGGCGTTAGATGGGGGCAGATGAACGCTGTGGGCATGATTTCCATTGTGCCTATTATCATAGCCTATATTTTCTTGCAGCGCAATTTAGTCGCAGGGCTAACCGGAGGAGCGGTGAAAGAATGAGTGAGCGAGTTACATTGCCGGGTTTGGGAGATGCCGATCCCGCCCACGGTTGGCAGATTCTCAAGGAATGCGCCGATGGGTTACACAAAGCCGGTGAAAACGGCGTCCGACATATCCTTGCGACGGGTGATCGCAAAGTGGAGTTGATCGGTTTTGAGCAACAGACACTTGCCTATGTAAAGTCAGAGATGGGCTATCCGGCGTACTATCCGCTCTGCCCGAAAACACTGAATCCACCAATTCAAGCGGTACTCATGGACCTCGACGGCACCACTGTACACAGTGAGGCGTTCTGGATTTGGATTATTGAACAGACGGTGGCAAGTCTTCTAAAAGATGATGGTTTCCGCTTTAATCCCGAGGACATACCCTATGTGTCCGGCCACAGTGTATCGGAGCATTTATCCTATTGTATCGACAAATATGCACAGAGTGCGTCCCTGGCCGATGCGCGGAACTATTACATGCAGCACACTGACCGGGAAATGGATTTGATCTTGGAGGGGAAAGGGAGACCGAACGCCTTCGCCCCGGCACCGGGTATCAAGGCGTTTTTACTTGCATTAAAAGAACTGGGCATCAAAATTGCACTGGTTACATCGGGGCTATATCGCAAAGCGTTCCCAGAGATACTTTCAGCGTTTCAAACGCTTGGATTGGGGGACCCGGAAGAGTTTTACGACTGCATCATAACAGCGGGATATCCACTCGGCAGAGGAAAGGCGGGGACACTTGGCGAACTGGAGGCAAAGCCCCACCCGTGGCTGTATGCCGAAGCCTGCCGGGTTGGATTGAATATTGCAGACAGAAGCGCAGTCATCGGCATTGAAGACAGTGGCGCAGGCGTTTGTGCGCTCCGTCTGGCTGGATATCACACAGTTGGTATCTCCGGCGGCAACATATTGGAAAGTGGAACACGTGGCATGTGTGATCACTACTGTGACAACTTTGAGGAAATTTTACAGATCATAAAGGGGAATGCGACATGAGTGACAGACCCAAAAAGGCGTATATCCTGCCCCATACCCACTGGGATAGAGAGTGGCGATATCCCATATGGAAAACCCGGGCGCTTCTTGTCCGCTTTATGGATGAGTTGTTGGAGATACTTGACAAGGACGAGCAATATCGGTGCTTTTTGATGGACGGGCAGGTCGTGCCCGTTTTGGATTATCTGGAAATTAAGCCGCAAAACCGGGAAAAGGTTTGTGCATATATCAGTCAAGGGCGAATCGCTGTAGGGCCGTGGTATACTTTGTCAGACCTCTATCCCGTTGACGGCGAATGTCTGGTCAGAAATTTGCTGTGGGGAACCCGTGTCGCAAGCGAACTTGGAGGCTGCCTTGGGGTGGGCTACAACTCTTTTGGCTGGGGGCAAACTGCGCAGTTCCCGCAGATTTATGCGGGATTTGGGATTGATTTCATCATCTGCGCCAAACGGGTATCAACCGAGCGTGCGCCTGAAAGTGAATTCATGTGGCAAGCACCGGACGGTACAACTGTGCTCACCAGTAGGCTTGGAGAACACGCCCGCGCCAATTTCTATTTTAACGCCTATCTGAAGGGGAAGTATAACGTCAACTGTTTTAGCGCCGACTTCCGATATGACCCGGAAGGAGCAGGCGCTGCGATACACAATGCGGCATCTGATCGTATGGACGAAGATTTCTTTGTCATCCGACCAAAACTTTCCTATGACAAAGAGGCGCTCGCAGAGGGATTTGCCGATGCATGGGAAGCCACTGACGACAGTGTGCTTGAAAATTATCGCCTATTCCTCGACGGAACTGATTTTTCTACGCCGCAAAGTCAGATTTCAGCCATGCGTTCGGATTTGAGCAAATTGGTACAGGATACTGATTTCTTACACTGCCGCTTAGATGAATATGCGCAAGTGCTCCGAGAGAACACCGATCTGGAACAGCTACGGGTAATATGCGGTGAGCTACGGGATGGCCCTGCCGGTGAATGCTCCGGGAACGCACTCTCTTCTCGTATTTATTTAAAAATAGCCAACAAACGTGCGCAAAATGCCCTGCTTGTTTGGGCGGAACCTCTTTCAACCGCACTGTGGACGCTGGGTGGCGCATATCAGGGCGGGATGTTAGAAAAAGCTTGGGACTATTTACTCAAATCTCATCCCCACGACTCAATCAATGGTGTAACCCAGGACAAGACCGCAGATGATGTGCAGTATCGGCTGGCGCAGGCATTGGAAATCGGGCAAGTTGTCACTGATGAGGCCATTGCGGATTTGGCACGGGGCTTGGATTTATCTGCTTTTGACAAAAATGCCATCCTGCTGCTTGTTTACAATCCCGCCCCTTATCCGGTCAAGGAAATCGGCAAGGTTTGTGTTGCAACGCCCGCATGTGATCAGGTGTGGGATTTTACTGCGCACGATACAACAACCGGTGAGCAGTTGCAGGTACAAGAGATATCTCGTGATGAAAAAGCATATCCCGTACATGATGCGGAAGCGCGGCCTTGGCCTTTCATCTCACACAGACACCTCTGTTATATTGACTTTGGAAAACTACCTGCCATGGGGTATAAAGTCATTGAAATTGTCCCACAACAGCGGTTTGGGCCGGACAAATTTTACTGGCTCCCCATGCGCCGTGCAGTGCCGGGGAATATCCTTGTGGGTAACCATGTGCTGGAAAATGAACATCTGCGCGCAGAATTTAATCCAAATGGCACCATACGGCTGACACATAAGGAGACCGGCAAAGTCTATGATGATCTGCATTACTTCGAGGATGCGGGCGATGTGGGGAACTACTGGGCGTATTACCCGCCATATCACAATCAGATACACACGACAAAAGGCTCGGCCGCACGGCTTTGGAACGAGGACAACGGGCCACTCAGCGCAACGGTCGCAGTAGAATATACAATGCGGATTCCGTCCGGCGCAGAAGAATCGATTTATGGCGTGAGGGGGAGAGGGAGGCGTAGCGATGAACTTGTTGAAATGGAAATCGTCTCCCGGTTCACGCTTACAAGGGATGCAAAGCGATTGGAAGTGCATACTACGATTGACAATAACGCAAAAAATCATCGGCTTCGCATTGCGTTTCCCACCGGTATACAGGCAGAGTGCGCCCACGCCGCCGGACATTTCACCGTGGATCAGCGGCCAAAGGTAAACCAGCCCGCCGCCGATGGCAGCTATTGGCCTGAGATGCAAACGCTTCCGATGCAAGGGTTCGTCGATGTGAGCGATGGCGAGAAGGGACTCGCACTGCTAAACGACTGTCTGACCGAGTATGAACTGGCAAATGATGAGTTGAACACGCTCTACCTCACATTGTTCCGGGCCATGGGGAATATGATTGTCACGTGGTGGGAAGCTGTAGGCAAAAACGATAGTCAGGACGGTAGTCAGCTTCTTAGGAAAATGGAGTTCCATTATGCGATCTACCCCCACATCGGAGATTGGAGTGACGGAACTGTATACCGGCAGATGCAAGGTGTAAATGCCGCTACAGGTTGTTGGCAGCTCTCCGGCGGGGAGACGGGAGAGTTGCCGCTCACGAAAAGTTTTTGTGCGATTTCAAACAGCAACATGATTCTCTCCGCCTACAAGCGGGCAGAAAACGGACAAAATATGATTCTGCGCCTGTTTAACCCGACCAGTGACAGGCAAGAAGGCACGATTACCCTCGGCTTCCCTGTAAAAAAAGCATGGAAGTGCAAACTGAACGAGGAACGGCTGGGAGATTTGGCGGTGTCCGGTGACAGTCTTACGGTTGGAGTCGGCGGCGGTGAGATTTTTACGGTTGAATTAAGCGTGTAACAGAGCGATTGCGTTCTGCCGGTAAGCAAATAAGAATGAAGCAAAAAAGCAGGTTGTCTTGTTGAGGGCACACTCTGCATATGGCTGATTGCCGAGGGGAAGACGAGGAAATGCCGCCCATCGGGCGGCATTTAGAAAAATACAATCAGCAAATCCACGACTTCGCCGTAGCTCTGAATCCCGCTCTCTTCGCCGTAGCTGCGGAGGAAATTGTCGTTGATGGCATTGGTCACCTGCACGGCCACGGGGTTTTTCCGGTCATGATAGGCCCGGATATCCGCGAGATCGGCCAGAACGAGATCGGACAGGGTGGCGTGGATTTCCTGGAATCGCTCGGGTGCTACTCGGCGGAGGGCATTTGCCAAATAGCTGTAGCCCATGAGATAGGCGGAGTAGGAAAAGACAGGGTTTTCGCTCTTGACGCCGGCCAGGATGGCCACAAAGTTGGCCTCATCCTCCGAGGCGATGCCCCGCTGGTGGACCATTTCGTGCGCCACGGTGACGGGAACTTGGCTTCGGGGGGCCAGGATATTGATATTGGCCTCGCCGGTGAAGGGGAAGAAAAAGCCCACATAGTCGGTGTAGCGCATCAATCTGGAGATGAGCAGGGGCTTGGGCGGCACATCTCTGTGGGAGAGGAAGGGGAACTGGGTCTCCAGATTCCGAAATACGCCTACGCTTTCTAAAAAAATCTGGTCAATAGACACGGCGAATACGTCGTTCTCGTCCCGCTCCACCAGATGGGCCGTGTCGTTGAGTCCCTGGGCGAAGAGGGCCGTGACCCGGTATAGATCGTAAACTGTGGCCCCACGGGCGTGGATGCCGGAACGCACCTGGAAATCGTCGGCGTAGAAATTGGCCCCGTAGAGCAGATTGAAACTGCCGTAGATACTGAGTACGATGGCCAAAAACCCCGCGACAATCCGATACATACCGTGAACCATGGATTTTTTGCGCAGAATCCGCCGGATCTCTCGGATGAGAAGTGCAATTACCCCCAAGACCACGAACAGGGCAAAAAACTCTGCCACGGAAAAGGGGGCGAGCGAAGCGACTACCGCAAACCCCTGGGTGAGGGGGACACCGATATGATCCACCCAGAAATTCATCACGGGGCGGACGTATTTAAGCAAGTGAAACAGCACGACAACGCCCCCGGCGATAATCAGCCAGAGGTGCAGTGCTTTGTGATGTTTGAAAAATTGTCTCATACCCGTAAGTATCCCCATTTGGTGTGGCGTTTCATTCGCCTCTCTTATTTTGCGATCCCCCGCCGCAGGCGGGGGGAACACTTTCCAAGTAATAGCATAGGGAATCTTAAGGTAAATGTCAACTTATTTTCACGCCCGATACTGTCCGCTATCGAGATTTCTCATAAGGGATGAGAGCGGAATAATCAATGCTCCCGCGGCGAAATTTCCCAGGGCGTGGATGATGTCAAATGGCAATCCCGCTATAATCCAGGCGATCATGGCCTGGAAGCTGAGTCCGAACATCAAGGCCTGGGCAGGCGCGTATAACAGACCGAACGACAGGCCGTGGAGACCGCACAAGACCATATACAGCGGGAGCTGTATCCGTCTCGGCAGGTTTATTCTTCCCACGGCCATAAATGTGAGCCATAGGGGGAGCCATATGTAGAGATACGGGATCCACCACGTGGAAAACCCCGCAAAAACGCCGTCGAGCATGATGTATCCATAGAGCGGGATTAACGCCCGTACCCGATACGTCAATGTAATCGCAGCAATGAAAAGCCCCAACAAATGTACGCTGGGAATCCCCTGTAGCATGATTCTCGACAGGAACATAATTGTACTGAGTACGGCGAATACGGTTAAATCCCGGGTGGCGAGCTTAACTTTCCGTGTAGACAAAGGCATAGGTCGCTCCGGATTCAATGTAGGTTGTATCTGCCCCTGTCATGGCGAACTCGCCGTCGATGTAAAATGCCCAAAAGGCCTGAGTTGCATCCCAATCGGCGGTCACGCCGTTGACCTCGGTGACCATGAGACCAAAATCGGTCTCATCGCCGGCGATCAGGCCGACGGCCAGCAGTGCGGCGCCGACGGTCTCCTCATCGGTACGGACATCCCATGCGGTGTGTGCTCCGGTGTTATCGGTGGCTTCAAATCGAAAAACCGTGCCGCCCTGTCCGATCTCTTGGGCGTAAGCGGTGCCGGGCGGTGGAGCAGGATTTCCACCGGAGTCGCCTCCGCCGCAGGCGGCGAGCAGCAGAACCAGTGCCAGGATCATTGTCAGTAGTCGTCTCATGTTTTTTCCTCCGAAAAACAAAAATACCGCAGCCTGGTAGCTACGATAAGGAGACGGGTATCTGCACGTAATCCAATTGGAAAAGGGCAAAACGCATCACCTGGGCCGTATCCACGCGGCTTGTGGTTTGCGCTTTAAGCAGGTCTTCTGGCTTACGGGTATCAAGCGTGACGCCTGGTATCGTCCCCGCCTTCCCAGAGAGTAACCTCCAGTGGCGTATTGGGGACGAATCTACCCGCTTACAGCGGCGGGACCGCAGGGGAATTGCACCCCTTTCCCTTTTCATCGGCAGTGCGCCGACACTTAAAGCTAGGGGAAGTATAGCACAAAAAATATCCTATGACAAGCCCAAATTGGACTTGCAACAGGATATTTTTGTCTGTATAATGACATCAGGAATTGCCGTCAGGCGGCCCGGTCACTCCCTGATGAAGGGGGGTGATGCTATGGTTACATATGCGGAACTGTTTCAGTTCGGCCTATTGATTGTAGCTGTTATTTCACTGTGTCTTTTACACAGACGTAAATAATACGAGACGCCTTAGCGATAAGGCGTCTCAAACCCTTTAACAAGGACCGAGCCGCCCCGTTACAAGCGGCAATTCCTTTTTGTATCTTTATTATACAGTCAAGTGGATGTATTGTCAATCATCTTGACACATCTAAAACCACAGAAAAACCAGAGGAGAGCCTCCATGCACTACGACCTCATTATCGTCGGCGGGGGAGCCGCAGGGCTCTTTGCCGCCGCCAATGTGCGCCCCGGATTGCGGGTCTTGCTCCTGGAGAAGACCCATACACCGGGGCAGAAGTTGCGTCTGGCCGGGAGCGGCCAGTGCAATCTGACCAACAGCGAACCCATGACGACATTTTCCGGCCGCTACGGGGCGAATGGCAAACGATTACGCCCGGTGCTCAAGGCCTTTGGCAACCGGGCGCTGATGGACTATTTTGACGGGCTGGGCCTGCCCCTTGTCACACGGGAGGACGGCAAGGTGTTCCCCGCATCGATGGACAGCCGAGATGTGGCGGAGCGGCTTTTGGCCCGTGGTCGCCAAAACGGGGTAGACGTGCGCTGCGATACGCCTGTCACGGAGATTTCAGCGGAAACAGATCACTTTATCTTGCAAACCCCGACCCATACGTACACGGCGCACAATGTACTGGTGACCACGGGCGGGGCGTCCTATCCAAACACCGGATCAGACGGAGCGTTTTTCGCCTGCTTGGAGGCGCTGGGTATAACCCTCGTCCCACGGCGTCCGGCCCTGGCGCCCATCTACGTGCAAGACTATCCCTACGGAGACTTGTCCGGGATATCCGTCCCGGAGGCGGCGATTACACTGACGACGAGAGCGGATCACCGCCGGATCATGGGGCGGGGGAGCCTGCTCTTGACCCACCGGGGATTTTCCGGGCCGCTGATCCTCAACCACGCCCGCTACGTGGCCCAGGGAGATGCTTTGACCGTCCACTATCTGTCGGGGCGTGACCCCGGCACCCTGCGCCGCACGTTACTGGAACTGACCGCCGGAAACGCCAAGCAGATCGGCACCGTCTTGGAGGCGGCTACCGATCTGCCCGGGCGATTTCTGGACGCTGTCTGCCGTCGGGCGGGCGTTGCGCCGGATACTAAGGCGTCCCGGCTAAGCGGCAAAGAGTTGGGCGAGATCGCCCGGATTCTCACGGCGGACACCTACGAGATCAGCGGTACGGGGGGATTTTCAACCGCCATGGTCACCGCCGGAGGCGTATCTTTAGATGAAATAGAGGTGCGCACCATGGAGTCCCGCCGCTATCCCGGCCTCTATTTCGCCGGGGAGGTCTTGGACGTGGATGGCGACACGGGGGGATATAACCTCCAATTCGCCTTCTCCTCCGCCCGGCTGGCGGTGAGGCAGATATAGGGACGATTTCTCTCAACTTTTCCCTTGCCTTATCGCCCAACCTATGATACACTACTTATAGGGCTGGAAAGTCCTAGCAAAATTAAAAAACGCGATGGCACCGGGCAAGTTAGCGCTTCCCGATGTCACAGGGTGACGAAACCACCCCATGCATGACCCTCACGGGCCCCACCGCTTCCCCAGTATAGCACATCCCTGCTATCCCTGACAAGCGTGTATGGCGTGAGGACATAGTTTTTACTACGTCGCAGTATGGGTATTAC
>WRAB01000009.1 GCA_009780435.1 Oscillospiraceae bacterium
ACATACAGTATCTACGCACTTGTCGCCTTATCTTATGAGTGATGAGATATGGTCTATGTACGACATGAGCGGGCAAGTCAGCAGCCGAGATGTACGAAATGATTGACGAGGGGGTAAGTGCTAGTATAATGTTAAAAACAGGGGCTGGGGAAAGCGTATAAATGCGCAATCCCCGTCCTTTGCTTCGGACGGAGATCACTTTTTGATGTTATTTCAGCTTATCGACTGCGCTTAAAGCATTGATACTACTGGATTTCTTAAAAAGTTCTGTATCACCATTTCGACCATCTTGCGGACGGTAGAACGCAAGATGTTTCCCGCAAATCAGAAAACGGTACTCCGTATCTACTCCCACAATTACTAAAACTTCTGATGCGCTCGCTTTTATGAAAAAAATTGACAAAAACGTGTGCAAGTTTTTCAACTCCTTGCACACGTTTTATATCCTGTCGACGCGCCCTGCTATTCGCTCAAAAAAACTTCCGTCAGCCTGCCGATCAGTACCATGCGGGCGTTGTTAAACTCATAGCTACAGGTGGAGAGCGTTATCATACGGTCCTCCGCCGTGGCGCCGATGTCACGGTAATACCGTGCGGTGCGTTTCACGTGGTCGAGAAACGCAATTTGATCCGCCTCCGTGGTGATTGTCGGATTGTAGATCACTGTGTCGTTAGGCGCTGTGACGGCAAAGGCCATAAATTCAATTTCATAGGTTGCATGTGCCAGAAAAATCGTGCCTGTCCGATTGGTCTCGAAAAAGGCCTGATTATTAAACTGCTGCAGTGTGCCGAACATGCTGCCGCTTCTCATGTGGTGGCCATACACGATGGTGTGGAAGTCGGAAAAATCGCTGTTGTTGCGAAAGTCCATGAAAATCGTGCCGGCCGCCGACCACCTCTGATCCAAATCCAGGTGCAGATAGTGATTATTATCCGCCCCTTGTACAAAGGGGTAGTCAATTTTGGTGTTTGGAACCGTCAGCCAGCCGACTACACCGGCGTGTTCCGCCTGTAAATCCACAATGCTCTGGTTTGCTTTCGGTACAAGAGCGTAATCCTCTGGGAACTCCCCGGAGCGCTCTGCGTAGGATCCGTCAATGGGGTGGGTTGAGACGGGCATCTGTAATGTTGGCCGATACCGCATGATCCGGCTGTGAATCTCTGCCTCTTGCACCTGGTTGCGGTGAATATCCCACAGTTGGTAGCCGCTGTAGCCGATTACGGCAAGTAAAAAGAGTACAGCGCTCAGGAACAAGACTTTTTTCAATCTTCCCACCTCCGTCTGTCTCGCAATCTCCAAGCAACCCAAATGAGGGAGAGCAATGATGCGCTGCTAATCGCAATCAATGCGATCCAAAGGATTGGATTGCTGTCATCTCCCGTCTTCGGGGCGTCGCCTCCCTTTGGCCCATCAGGCGATGGACTTGGCGGGCCGGGCGACGGACTCGGTGGACGGGGCGACGATTCTGGTGTCCTGTAACTGTGTGCAAAGGACAGCTCTGTCACCTTAGTGCCATCGCTGACATAAATCAGGAAAATTTCCAAGTGTTCTGTAACGTAGACTTCTACCGTATACTCCCGCCGGTCTATGGTGTAGCCGGGCCGGTCTTCCGTCACACATCTGAGCGTATAGACATAGAGCCCCGTCCCAGGAAAGTTGATCGGTCTGGTCTGCATCTCTACATTCCCGGCGATTGTGAATGTATATCCCCCCTCATCGCCGCCAGCGGGCATGGGGGCGCCGGCCGTCTGGGGCGTCAGCTCATAGGTGAACACCTGGATCGGCGGGGCGGGTGGGCCGCCGCTGACAAACGTCTGCCGGACCGTCAGCGTGACTTGCCCCGTCTCTGCGGCATACGCCGCCGGAGCGAACAGAGCGCCCACCAGGCAGATCAGCGCCAGGCTGACCGAAAGAAATCTGCTTTTATTTACAATCCTACCCATGATTGCTCACCTCCTTTGCCATCTGATCTCGTACCGCACTTCCCTGGGGGCATGTCTCCGCTTTGTATACAGCAGGATAACCGCCAATAAAATCAGAAGTGCCAATACTGCTGTACTGATCTGACCCCACAGGCCAATCTGTGCCCATAGACCGGGCAGTACGTCTATAATCGGAATCGCCTGCAGCCCTCGTACCTCTTCCGCCGGGAATGGATTGCCGTGGGCCTCGGCGGTGATTCTGCCGATGAGAATATCCCGCCCATTGGTGGAATCAGAGGAGCAGGTGTTGAGCAGGACGATTCGATCCTCCACTGATACCAGCACATCTGTACGGATGTGAACCGCCATTTCCAGGAGCAGGTCTAAATAGGCCTGCTGTTCTTCCGGTTTTGTGATCCCCACCCGGTATACCTGGCGGTCATAGGCATCTGCGTGTGCAAAAGCGAAAAATTCTAATCCGTGCTCCTGGCCGTCGAAGTACAGCATCCCGTATCTGCGGGCTTCAAAATAATGTCTGTCGGAAAATAGTCCGATTTCCCCGAACATGACTTGATTTTCCATATGGTGCCCGTGGAGAATGCTGCTGAAATCCGCAAAATTTGGGCTACTGCGGGCATCCAGGAAAATGGCACCGGAGAGGGCGTGTCTGCCCCTTGCGTCTGTGTTAATATATCTGAGGTTATCTTGTCCCTGGACCACCGGGTAGTCGATGCTCGTCCCGTATACAGTCAGCCAGCCGAACACGTCTGGGTTTATGGCTTGCAAGTCCGCAAAAGACGCCGTTTCACTCTCTATTGTAGGGTGATACCGCTCATATTGCACCGGGCTTGCGGCATTGATCACCTGGGCGGAGTCCCATATGGCGTAGCCGCTGAATGCGAGCAGCAACAGGATGGCCGCCAGCACAGATACATTGACAAGCGTATTTGCAATCCGTATCGCACCTCGTCCGATTTTAGCTGCTGCGCCCATATGGGACTCTCCTCTCTCATACGCGGGGGCTGAAGATTATTGATCGGTGATCGTGTAGTATTTTCTCTTGCGAGATTTCACAACAAGGAAGGCCACCAGCCCGCCGATCCCCAGGGCGATCAGGCCGACGAAGGGCAGATTGTTTAAGTTCAGACCGGTGGGCGTCACGCTGTCACGGGTGTTTGTAAAGGTGGCGCTGTTCAGGCCTTCACCGGCAAACTGATTGCCTGTGGAGAGGGGGCTGTTTATCGTGCCGGGGATGTTTACTCCCACGCCGTCCGTTGTCACAGTGACATTTGGCGTGTAGTTGGCTGCCACATCTTCATTTACGGTGTACCGTGTACCAACCGGGGTGTCAACAAACACCAGTTTCTGTCCATGCCGTAAAGTGAAATCCGTCTCGCCGGAAGTGGATACTCTGATGTACCGGAGGCCCTCTGCATCGGTGCCGATCAGTCCGGCGGCAGTATTGTTGGAGGGATCGATGACCGCACCGTTTTCAACGATGTACGCCCTGTAGTGAGGCGGGGCATCTCGTACGATTTCAGGAACAGTGAGTGTCATCGTGAAATCGAAGTATTGTGTTCTGTCGCCAAAGTCACCAGCCACTGTCTTGCTCACGAACAGGGTGGTATCTTCAACAGGGTCGGGGTCCTCTGGGTTGTCGATTTTCACGTAATCGTTGCGGAAAGCCATCTGGCTGAAGAAGTAATCTTCCCCGTTGCCGCCGGGGGTGGGATCCAGTTTGCCGTTTCCCGGCTCTCCCAGATCGTCTGTTATGATACGTGTGCCGACGGCGTGGACAAAGGTGCCGCCGTCTGAATGGTTTTTCACATAGACCGTAAGGGTATATACCGCCTCGGAATAATACAGCCACTCAGTTTGGCTTGCATCAATGCCGAGATTTGTGGGGCGAAGCTCTCTGATTTCATACACAAAGATGCCTGCATGGGGGAATGTGACGCCGTAGAACAGGTCACCTGTCTCTTTCCGAATAGACATGATATTGGTGGGCGGATCAGTCGGGTCTACGTCCGCTGCAGTGAAGCTGACGGTCAAAGCGGCGGGATTGAGATCCGGCATGGTATTCCGGTCTGTCTCGTCTGTCCTGCCGTCCACGCTGATTGGCGTCGCCAGGAAGTGAAAGGTAACACTTGGGGTAGTGGTGCCGATTGGCATCCGCAGATTTTTGGTGATGGTCGCCTGTACCGGATTGTCCTCATCCGGTG
This sequence comes from Oscillospiraceae bacterium, assembly GCA_009780435.1. Lineage (GTDB taxonomy): Bacteria > Bacillota > Clostridia > Oscillospirales > Oscillospiraceae > WRAB01. The sequence goes on from WRAB01000009.1 coordinate 4,145, forward strand.
CTACAATGGCGCCATAGTCGTTGGGCGATTGGGCAAATGCCGTTGTAACGCCGGCGAGACTTACCACGAGTACGAGGGTGAGTAGGAATAGGGTTCTGAGTTTCGATTTTCTTAACATGATAAATACCTCCTTGAAAAATTAACTGTTCTATAGATTTCTGCGTCTGATCACAGTAATCACTGTACCTAAGGTGTCCCCTGTATCCACGGGACCGTAGATGCGGCTGTCTGTCGCATGTTCTCTCGCATCCCCCAGGACGAATACCTGATCCGGCCCCACGGTGAGCGGAAAAGCGACGCCGGTCTCATACTGATGGGTCTCCCCCGCGATCTCCGGCTCTTGTTGCATGGCCCCGTTAATGACCAGGTGACCGTCTATGATATCCACTGTGTCCCCGGCCCTGGCCACCACCCGCCGCACTTGGCGATGGCCCTGAAAATCCAGTAGGAGCAGGTCGCCGACGGCATAGTCTGTATCCAGGCGGTAGAACAGTACCAAGTCGCCGGTCTTGACCATGGGCGCCATATCGGGGTCTGTGTTTCGGTGGAACCCGTAAAAGAAAGTGAAGATCAGTGCAAAAGCGATGGCAATCACTGCAATTTTAATCAACAGAGCGCCCAGTTCCCGCCAGACCGAGGGTTCACCCGGGTGCGTCCGGGGCTGTTTTTCCAAGTCCATCACCGGAACCTCTCTGACCTGAACAGTGGATGCCGTGGACGGTTTGTTCTGTGTATATGTCCGCATATTGTTTCGCCTCCCTTGTGTTTACATAATACAGCAATTGCGTATTTGCCGCTACACCCGAAAGGGTGCTTTTCGGAGGAACGATTTGAGGATCCCCCCCGCTGTGGCAGACAAGATTGCCAGTGCGGGTAACAACAGGAACGCCCCCATATGGCCCAGGGTCACCCCCATCGGCGGGGCCACGATCCGCTCGTTGTAGAAGTGAAATGCGTGGTTTTCTGCAATTTTTTGATTTTGGGTGTCGTTTCCAAAGAAAGAGTCATGGGCCTGTTCACTGTCTGTAAAGGTCGTCTCATAGTGTACGTCCGGGGTCTCGATGATTTGGATATATATGCCCACAGGGACCTGGGCGATGGCAATGGTCTGGCCGTGGGAGAGCCAGAAGGTTGCCGTGCCGTCACTGTCCAGAGTCAATATGCCATCTCCCGGCCCCGTGTAGGGAAATTGCGTACCGGCGGGCAGCGGATTCGCATCTGTCCCCAGAAAACGGATTGCAAACTCGAACGCCAGAGTCAAGTCGCCGAAATCGTCGGTTACGGTTTTGGAGACGGAAAGGGTGGTTTTCTCCTGCCCCCATTGGGCGTACAGGATCACGTCTGCCCCAATGTCAATGGCGTCGCCTGGGGCATAAAACGTGCCGCTGCCGTCGGATGCTGTGTTCCAGCCGAGGAATTGGAAGGGCAGGCCGTATTCGTCCGGGCGGTTCGCCGTATGGGTCACAGTGTGCGATCCCGCCGGGAGCCGCTGGACATAGGGGTCTCCCGCCCCGCCGTTGGGGTCGTATGTGATGGAAAATTCCTCTAAAAAGTTGCCCACTATATGGGTGTGGCGCACGACGGTATGTACCAGAGACGGCGCTCTGCCGCCGGATTCATAGACGAATTCAGCGTTCTCCTGCTCTCGGGTTCCCAAGTCCCACCAGTCGAACAGCATTGCCGGTTTAGCGTCGAATTGGATTCGTGTGTCCTCAAGTACAAATACGCCGCTGGGGACAGGGGTATCTGTGCCGGAGACCCTGGCTAAAATATCGCCTGGGTGTGCGCCGGTGGCGTAGGTGATGCGCCAGAGCCCTGGGCCGTCTGCATTGATGTCGAAATTGGTAAATGCGTGGGGGGGTGCGCCGATCAGTTCCGGTATCCAGTTGACACTGACTGTGCCGGGGCGGATCCGCCCGCTGTGGGCCGCCGCCAGGGCGTTATCAATACGCACTCCGTTACGTGCCACGTTGTGGTAAAATATGGATGCCGAATTTATGGTGACGTTGCCAAGGTTGGCATGTGGTACAAATAGGCCGCCGCCGTCGTTGGCAATATTGTTGGTGATAGAGCCGTCTTGCATATTAAATACGCCGCCACCTACGCATACCCCGCCGCCATTGTTGTCGGCTTTGTTATCTGTAATTTCGCCGCCTGTCATATTCCATGTGGAAGCGCCTGCCACTGAAATGCCTCCGCCATTGCCGCGGTCTGCACCGACAGCCGTGGCAATATCACCGCGGGCATGATTGTCAAAGATTTTGCCGCCGCTCATTGTTACCACTATAGTACCGTCCAGTGTGTCATGCCCCACCGCGACGCCGCCGCCGGGGCGCAGGGAAGTGTTATTGTAAATTTCACCGCCCGTAATGATTAAATTGCCGCCCCAACGCATATGAATGCCACCGCCAAGTCCAGCTCCGTTCGTAATATCTTCAGTCAATCCAGCCCTGTTGTTCCGGATGATTGTCCCTTCGACAATGGTCACTTCTCCGGCAATACCACCGGGGATGGTAACACCAGGGCTAGGGTCTGTCCGCAACGCCATAATTCCGCCGCCGCCGCCACGGGCGCGGTTGTTTTCAATAATTTTTTCTGTGACTTCAATCACATTCCCAACTGTATCCGTAGGATTCGCTGTTGTAAATCTGCCGCCCAACACAAACACACCGCCGCCGCCACGGCCATTGGAACGTGCAAAGTTATCTGTAATCGAACCGCCATACATGGTGAAATCACCGCGCGGGCTGACAAACACACCGCCGCCTTCGCCTGCACCAACGTCCTGTGGATTGACGGCATGAGTTGCTGTGTTGTTTGCAATTTTACCCCCGTGCATGAAAAAGTATGATGTGGCTGTCCCTGTGTCGCCGCCAACCAGCACACCACCACCGCCCTGATAAATCTGTGTTTCCGTAGCGGTTGCCGTATTCCATGTAATTTCACCGTTGTGCAGTTCAAAGACCGCACCCGCATCAATCGCCACGCCGCCGCCGCCACGGATCGGGCCCGCAACGGTTTGAAGCACTTGGTTGCTCGTAATCTCGCCGCCGTGCATGACAAAACTCGTGCCGGTACCTGTGAGGTATACGCCGCCGCCCCTGCATAAGTTTAGCCCGTTCACGGCAGCCCCTGTGCTTATGACAGCGCCTTCGTTTGTGACGGTGTTGTCACGGATCGTCCCGCCTCGCATATGAAAAGTAGCACCGCCGGTCAGATATACGCCGCCGCCGTTTCCGGCCCGATAGGCATTTCTGTTATTGACTGCCGCCGCACCCGTACCTGTCGCTAGGCCGGAGGTTCTTGTCCGTATGGCCTCATTGTCTCGAATGGTGCCGCCGTACATGTTAAAAGTCGATGCGGCTCCCGTGACAAACACGCCGCCGCCGCTGGATGTGACGATTGCATTGGTGGCAGTGGGCGCCGCTGCGATTTCATTCAGTCTGGCCCGATTTCTGAAAATTTCTCCATCGTACATGTTAAATGTGCCGCCGTTTTGTACGAATATAGCGCCGCCAACGGCTCTTTGCATCGCTTGACCTGCGTCTATGCGCTCTCCCCTGGCCAGATTGTCCCGAATGACACCGCCGTGCATGGTAAATGTACCACGGGTGTTTACATGGACTGCGCCACCGGAGTTGGCGGCTGCATTTGTGTGCATCTCGGCCCCCGGCATCATGGTGAATCTGCCATCCGTCTGGATATCGACGGGGCCGTTGTTGTCCGTAGTGCTGTTTCGGATGACGCCGTCACGGCATAGGATCAAATGCCCGCCACCGCCGGCACCGGTGACCCCAGTAACGGCTCCGGGTTCAATTGCGACCCCGCCGCCTCTGGCGTTGCCTGTTTGCTGAGTCAGTGCGAGGGGGGCGGGAGCGGTGGCCGGCGTGCTGGCAGCCGCTTGGGCAGCGGTTTGCAAAATAATATTCCGAAGCACGAGACCGGAGTGTTCGGCACCGTCGCCACGCACCCGGAACGTCCGTGTCAAGCCGTTATTGCCATGGGTGTCACTGATTACCGATTGGCCGTTCTCGGCAACGGGATGAGCACCGATTAGAACAACGGTAGCCCCATCTCTGACACCAACTACGGTAAACGTTGTCGTGTTGACATTTCCCACGTTGATGTGAAACGGGATAATAATATGTGTTACCTGATGGGCCGGGGCCGCCTGGATTGCATTGATTAGCCTCCTGTAAGCGGAATCTGTAACTGTTGTGCCTGCTGCCGACAGGGTGACCACATGGTCGGGATCGGCATACCATATGTTGGGATCGTCTATCTCCTCCTGGCTAAAGGATGCTGACAGCGAGGCGATCTCTTGATATGCAGGCACCGCCTCTATCCATTCTTCGTCATTTTCTACCCATTCGGCCTCCGCAGCCGAGGCCGTCGTCAGCAGAAAGGCGCTAAGTAAAAGGCTCAACGATAAGAGGATTGATATACTGCGTTTCATGGTCGTGAGCCCCCTTTCTCGTTTAAAAGTTCTTTTTCCCGCTCAAGACGCTCGATATAAACCAAAGCCGTGTGCCTGACAAACTCGCCCAGGCCCCGATGTTCCATTTCTGCGTAGTTGTTTATTTTGGTATAGGAATGATGATCGAATCTGACTACGATCTGTTTTGTTTTTGCACCCTTTTTCATTTGTAGTGTTTCATTCCCTTCCATTTGTTTCGCAGCGTTTGGCCATGCAAACGTTACGGTTGACATAAAGTTGTTATGCTTCTATTATACGTTTATTACATATTTCAACTACACCCAAAAGGGTAAAAATCAGACAAAAACCACAAAAAAATCCCTTTCAATCTATCTCCTTAGATTGAAAGGGATTTTCAGTGTCAGATCGGCCGATGTAACGCTATTCAATTAACTTTTTCTCCAGCGCAATCCGGACAGCGTCCACGTTGTTTTGTGCGTCCAGTTTGATGTATATAGATTGCAGCGCCTTCTTTACCGTGTTGATGGACAGATGCCGATTTACCGCTATCTCCTCCCGGGAGAGACCTTGATAGAGATCGAGTAACACCTCGCGCTCCCGCTCCGACAGGGCCACGGATTCTTTCGTGTCCGCTCTGTCTTGAAACGCATTTGCAACAACTGCAACTTTCTTCGCATAAATAGAGGCCTTGCGGTCAATGGTCTTCAGCCAATCCGCCGGTATGCCGCAGTCTGCCTGCCGCAATGCGGTGACAATCAGGGGGTGTAACTCTTTTCCAAGTTCCATAAAAAACAGTTCAAAAACACCCTGAAAAGACAGCCGGTATGCCTTTTCAAACTCCGCCATTGCACCCGGAATGTCACCGGTGTGTATTTGCGCCACTGCCGTCAGCAAGGAAAATCTCACTTCTCCAAACAAGAACCGTTCCTCCGGCTCTCTCGGATAAGAATTCGATAAAATCGTAAGCGCCTGGTGATATTTCTGGGCAGTGATATAATACAAAGCACTCACATACAGCTCTCTTGCGGGAATGCGGATCTCAGACGCCGTCTCTGCCTCATCCATGACAAACCACCGGGGAACCAGTTCGAGCCGCCCGATTTTCGCATAGAATACCCCGGTGTATACATCGTGATACAACTGGCGGTTCCAGAAATCTGGGTTGTCCAAATGCATGCGCAATTGTTTGAGCAGTTCTTTTGCCAGGGCTGCGTTTCCTTCCTGCACTGCAATCCGGAGCAGATATTTCTCCGCCATGGCCTCAATGCTGTACTGCTCTTTCTCCCGTGCCTTTCGGATTGCGTTGTAGGCATGCTTTCGTGCGAGATCAGGTTGATTTTTAAAAAATGCGATCTCACAGGCCACCAATTCCGCATAACCGGCATAAATCTGATACGGCGTCTCCTCCGTGTACAACTCCGTTTGCCTTGCGGCCTCCAGAAATTGATCGAACTCCGTCAGGTCCGCCCCCTCTCCCACCAGACAGGCAAAGGAGCGGACGTCGGCATTGATAAACGACTTGCTCACTTTTGCCGGCGGAATGGACGAGCGTTTAAAGTACTCCACTGATTTCTTTAAATGCATCGGAGAATTGTATGTGTGGGTAACCGTGCAGGTATACATATCGATATACGCCAGATTGCTGTAAGACATATGGAGAAATAGGATCGCAAGCGGCGTATCCATGTGCTCCCATTCCCGGATGACAGCGTGGGCCCGTACTTGCGCCTCTTCGTATCGGTCTGCTCCGGTAAGCAGTATGGGGATGAAACAATTTTTTAAAAATAATACGTGGGGATCGGTTTCCGCTCCATTCTCCGGGTCCAGGTCTTCTAAAATACGCAAAAAGTATTCACTGGTATCACGGGACAGTTTAAACGGATAGGCGAGAAGGGTTTGAACCATGCGCTCAAACTGGTTCGACTTTGCGTAATAGTGTAGGGCGTCCATATAGAAGCCATTTTCAAAACACCACCGGGCCGCCTGTTCATACGTCTCCTGCTTTTCCTTATTCGATAAAATATGCTGCTTGCCCTGCAAAAATTCCAAATAGAGCGGATGGATTCTAATGTCATTGGTAAAACTGTCGAACCATATAAATGACGTAAGTCCCAGCGCAGTTTGCAAAAAATCCGTATCGGCAGAGAATTCTTGTAGCGATATAACAGGCAAATCGGACAACAGAGATATCTGAACCAGTGTCTTTTGTATGTTTTCTGAAAACCCATCCCACGCCTCGATTTCTAACAGTTTGGAGATGTTTTGCCGCACAGTGTCAAGTGCGTATTTAAAATTATTCGGTATTCTTTTCAGTATAGCGGAACACATATTGATCGCCAGCGCCCAGCCCTTTGTCGCATCCATCAACTGTGAAATATCCTGTGCGGAAAGCGGGATTCTGTGCAGTTGGAAAAATGTCCCAGTCTCCGCAGCCGTAAAGCGCAACGCATCTTCCGTTATCACACTGATACTGCCCTTAGAGCGCAGGGAGACGACATTGAGCTCGGGCTCTGTTCGGGAGAGGATAATCACACAGGCGCCGGGAATCTGCAGATGGGCACAGCGCTCCGCAAAGAGAAGCGCCTCTTTAGAGTGGATTAAATGAAAATCATCGAGTACGAGAACTGTTTTATGTGAGCGGTGTTCCCCATTTCTTATAAGTTCGGCGAATTGCTTGAACCGGGCCAGAGTCTCCGGGAAACCGAGTTCACGTAGTTTAGCAGCCAGATCCGGATTGTCACTAGAGATGCTGTGTGTAACGTTTTCCCAATAGCGGGGGCCCATATTGTCGCTTTCGGTCAATTGTATCCACCGGACAACGGCGTCTTGCCGCTGTTCGATATAATGGCGCACCGCCCGGGTCTTTCCATAGCCAGCGCCGGCAATGACATAGACCAGCTTGCAGCGGGTCGCCTGGTCCAATATGTCATCCAGGCGGGAACGGGGCATGTCCTGTGCGCTCAGATTTGAGTTGCAAATGCCGGATTCATTCGAGTCATTTCTCATACATATCACCCCGCCTACTTTTTATTATCTAAAATTAATCCGCTATCGTATATGTAGTATATCAAATAAATCACCTGCAAATCAACGCTGTTTTGCGCTTCCTGCAAATTTTTCCGAGAAATTCCTCAAAACTCTTGGCCGCCAAGGGCGGCGGAATCACGGCTCCTGGCGGAGATCGTCTGCACCGGCGGATTCTCCTGCAATGTATGACTATCTGCAATGGGGCGGGCGAACAGTGTTCGCCCGCTTCATGACAGCCACATACCGAACAGACGGGCGGCCAATGGCCGCTACAAAATGCTGTGCCACCTGGATAGCGAAACGAACCCCGCCGCATATCCCTTTTGGGATACACGGCGGGGGTTTTCTATATGCGCTTGATTTTGATCTACTCTGCAACTGTCTGTACATACCGCGCAAGAATCGTCGTGGCTTCCGCTCTGATGGCAGAGCCCTAGGGCAGCACTACACCTTCGCCCGTGCCTGTAATCAACCCCGTATAGACTGCCCAGGCCAGGGCGTCTTGCGCCCAGGTTCCGGTATCCCCCGCATCGAGGAATTGCGGCGTGAAGCGGGGAGAGGGGGGCGGCTCTGTACTTGGTAGAGCGATCCAAGTAAAATCAAGGTTAACGACATCTACACCAGATGCAGCAGTTACAAAAAACTCATTGTTGGGTTCTTCCGAGATGATTAAAGGCCTTCCTGCTGTAAAGTTTGTAGCAAATCTTCTTTTGCACAAGGCAAACTGCGAACTAGAATTTCGCGGGATAATCAACGATGTCTCCAATCTTGGTCTGCCGTTTTTTCGGTGTCATCAATCTTTTATTGTGAATTTGAACCATATACAGCGTGTGGACACATTTAATCGTGAGGTCCAAATGGTGAGCGGCGCAATTGTCCCAGTTTCCAGACGAAAGATGGCGGAGATGTTGCGCTGTATGGGGTAAAATACAATTCAATTCCGACCAGTAAAAATAGTCTTACAGCAGTTCAACACTGTAAGACTGTTTTTTACTTTTTTACCGCACCCTCACTCCATAAACTCCGTCATATGCGCCCAATACCGCTTTGGCATGTTCCCCATCCGCAACTTCGGATTACTCCTGCCCTCTATGGCGATTGTGTTGTAAAACCGCTTCCACAACGCCCTATATTGTTTTTCTTCCGCATCAGCTTCCGGGAGTTCAAATCCCTCTAGCGGAATCAGGCGCTTTTCTCCGTTTTGATAGACAAATGCGACTTTATGGGTCTTATCATAGATCAAAAATTGTTCACTGGGGAATCTGTCGCAAAAATGAGGAGATGTCATGGGGAGCACAAAATTTTTTGGCTCAATGATCGCCACTAAAACCCCGTTGTATTCGGAAAAACGCAAGAATTCTTTATAAAAATGGCTCTCACTCGCTACGTTTTGCGCCGTTTTCGTAATGGCCCGCACGGTGTCATGGGCCAGCATATTTGTGACCCTGGGGCCGATTTTATAGCCCATGCGCAAAAAGTTGAGGATCGTCACCTCCCGCTCTGCCATGTGGGAAAAATAGCACAGCCGCACGAGGCGCAACGCCCCTTTTGAGATGGACTGTCCAATGGAGTATTCCACTTTTTTTGCGGCGGTGCGATCCGTCACAATTTCTTTCACAGGGAACAGAGTCTCTTGGGCTTCCTCGTAATTGAAAATCATAGACGGCAGCTCCTTTTGATAGTAGCTCTCATAGACACAACACAAGAGTCCCTCAAAGGAGCCGTCGTATAGATAGGCTATATCTGTCCTGTAAGGCATTTTACCAAATCCTCTTTCGTGCTGTCGGTATGATCAAACAGCGAGAACTGTTCCATAGGGGGCTGCGCCAATGCCGCCCCCTGTTCGGATAAGAGCCCCCGCAAAACGGCCTCTGGATTGCTTGGAAGCCCCAGCGCCGTCTTGCCCCGGCAGGTGATAAAATACTGGGCCCGCTTTAAGACCACGCCCATCTTTTTTAAATCGGGGAAATCCAGCGACCCCATCCGCCGGGCCCGTATGATTTTCTTTGCACCGATTACCCCCAGTCCCGGCACCCGGAGCAGGGTCTCGTAGGGAGCTGTGTTGACCTCCACGGGGAAGAAATCATAGTGATTTAACGCCCAGTTGCACTTGGGATCAATGAGCGGATTGAAATTTGGATTTTTCTCATCTAGGAGTTCCGTGGCGTCGAACTGATAGAACCGGAGCAACCAGTCCGCCTGATATAGCCGGTGCTCCCGCAGGAGTTGCGGCTTGGTGTCTAGGGATGGCAAATTGCGCCCTGTCATAACGGGCATATAGGCGGAGTAGAATACCCGTTTCAGTTCGTATTTCTTATACAATGCGGCAGATAGATTGATAATCTGATAATCTGTCTCCGGTGTCGCCCCGACGATCATCTGTGTGCTCTGCCCTGCCGGGACAAATCGTGGGGTGTTTCTGTATTTCGCCAGGTCTGTCCGATTTTCATGGATTCCCGTCTTGATCCGCCCCATGGGCACCAAAATGCTCTCCCGGCTCTTGTCCGGCGCTAACAGTTTCAGGCTGTCGTGGGAGGGCAGCTCCAGATTGACGCTCATCCGGTCTGCTAAAAGTCCTAAGGCGGTGAGGAGTTTATCATCCGCCCCCGGTATGGCTTTTACATGGATATATCCCCGGAAACGATAAGTATTGCGAATCAATGACAAGACCTCAATCATCTGCTCACAGGTATAATCCGGGTTTCGCACAACGGCGGAACTTAAAAAGAGCCCCTCGATATAGTTGCGCCTATAGAACTGGATCATCAGTTCCGCCAGTTCACGGGGCTCAAAGGTCGCCCGTGGGACGTCGTTTGATTTTCGATTGACACAATAGCTACAATCGTATACACACGCATTGCTCATCAACACTTTCAACAGGGCAATACATCTGCCATCCGCCGAAAAGCTATGACAGATTCCGCAGGCGGCCGCATTTCCGATAGAGCCCGGCGCACCTTTGCGATCCACACCGGAAGAGGTGCAGGCCACGTCATATTTGGCGGCATCAGTTAATATTGTTAATTTTTCTAAGATATCCATCTTGGCATCCTTTTTCAAATATAAAAAACTCAACCGACAACTTTTCCAAATATCCTGACATCGTCATACTCGCAAATGGGGATCGGTTCGTAGCTGCTGTTCAAGGAGATCAGGCATCCGCGCCCGAGTTTTTTCAGGTAGACATCATTGTTGAAGCAAAAAATACCAATCTCCCCCTCGTCCAGTGTCGGTTGTTCGTGGACGAAGATGATTTGTTGGTCTACAAAGCGTGGCATCATACTGTCGCCGCTCACTCTGACTGCGTAATCGGCTGTGTCCGGCACTGTATTGTCAACTTCGATCATCTCGTGGGCGCCATCATCCAGGTAATTGCCAATCCCGGCGGAGACCGGCGTGTCGTATACGCGCAGAAGCCTTTTTCCAGCAAAGGTCTGGCGTATATCCATGACACGACAAATATCGCAGATGGCAAGAAACGTCTCAACGGTGGGCTTGGATGCACCGGTCTCCCATTTGCCGATGGTATACGCCTTGACATCAATCCCCTTTTGGCGCAACAGTTGGACCAATTGCATCCGCGATAGGTTTGCAGCCTCCCGAACCTCCAGTAATTTCTTTCCCAAGTTCATGTTGTCACCTCCGCTTTTTTCATTATACACAAAGGCTTCGCAAAACACAAGCATAAATCGCAAATATTGCGCAATAAATGCGAAATCAACGCAATTTTTGCGCTTCTTGCTCGAGTCAAAAGGCCGTCGATTACAAATCGACGGCCTTTTGGTATATCCAAAAAAACGCTGTATAAGGCTTATTTCACAATTGTTTCTCTATATTCTCTGTTGACCCGATTGATCTCCCAGAAGCCTCTTATATTCTTGTTGGGGTAGTCGAGCATACTGATGATCACCATTTCTTCGATGGTTATGACAAACACGGCCACCAATAAAAATACGATATAGCCGTTTACCGCCGCGTGTCCGCCGAAAATGAAGTACAAAATAGCACCGATGAACAGCAGCATTGCCAATATTTTGTTTGAGATGGTATGTAAGAAAAATACTTTACGATGTTTGATAATGCCGGGTACTGCGGACAACAATTTGAATCCAAGAGCAGCTAGAATCGCGTACCATAGCCACGGCCACAGATGCATGGCGGGCATGATGAAGAAAACTGTGACAATCACCATAAGCATATCCGCAAGGCTGTCAAGTTCCGCGCCGAGTTCGCTGTGTGCGTCTTTAATGCTGCGCGCCAGGGCTCCGTCAATCATGTCGGTCCCCCCGGCGAGGAGAAATATAATGATACTCGCCGGGGTGAGGGGCGGGATGAAGATCAGGGAGATAACCAGAACAACCCTCGATAAGGTGATAGCGTTTGGCAGATATTTCAGTTTCATCGTTTTCTTCCTTTGGTTTATGTTTTTTACGTCCGCCTAATCGGCTATGATTGTATCTCTTTTTGGTCAAAAAATCAACCCTAGCCGGCACGTTACTTTTGCCGCCGTTGACGAAAGTATACAGAAGCCTTATAATAAACCAAAGAATATCCCCGGAGGAGACCAGATGAAAAAAAAGCGAACTCGGCGCAACCGAACCGTTAAAACGCCCAATGGCGCGCTGTATCTGATCGTGTATCTCCTGTTCTATCCCCTCCTCAAGTTGTTCTTCCGGCTGGAGGTTGACCGCAGTGAGTACCATCCGCCCAAGGGCCCTTTCCTCATACTCGCCAACCACCTGGCTTACATGGATTTCGTATTGGTCATGCTGGCGGTATACCCCCACCGCCTCAATGCGGTGACGGCACGGAAATATTTTTTCTACCCTACACTCCACCGGCTGTTGCCCTTTATGGGCTGTATCCCCAAAACCCAATTCGCCCCGGATGTCCAGGCGGTGAAAGGGATTCTGGAGGTAATCCGGCGGGGTAATCGGGTGCTGATTTTCCCGGAGGGGCGCAGTTCTACAGACGGCGCATATATGGGGGTGCTCAAAGCCACTGGAAAGCTGGTGAAAAAGCTGGAAGTGCCGGTGGTTAGCTGCCAACTTGACGGCGCCTATACCTGTATGCCCTATTGGCGTCGCGGCATCCGGCTGGGCCGTTTGCGGGTGACGCTCTCCAACTTGTTCGACCCCGAGGACACCCAGCGCCTGACCGTTGATGAACTCAACGATCAAATCAATGCACGCCTCTCCGGCGCAGATTCCAGGATCCCGGAAAAACCGCTCACACTCTTCCGGGCAAGGCGTCTGGCAGAAGGGCTTCACAATGTCCTGTACTTTTGTACAGTCTGTAAGCGGGAATTCACCTTAGAGACCGAAGGAAATATTATCCACTGTACGGCCTGCGGCAACGCAGCGGAGATGGATCGCACCGCTAAGTTAAATCCCCTCCCCGGCAGCGCCGTACCAGAAACCATAGATAAATGGCACAGGGCGCAAATCGCGCACGAAATGCAAGCAATCCATGAGAATATGGCACCAATCAAAATACCGGTTCATGTGCGGATGCCGGCAGCGCCCGGCAAAGAGATGAAGCAATGCGGCCAGGGCACCCTTTGGCTGGATGCGACGGGCTGGCGTTACGAGGGCATGTTGCACGGGGAGACGGTCAATTTGTTTTTCCCCATTGAAACCGTCCCCGTCATATCCTATGACGCCGCCGGCCATCTCCAGATATGCGCAAGCAGTAATTTCTATATGTTTGCGCCGGAAGGTGGCCCACGCACTGTCGTAAAATATGCGCTCATTGGGGAGTGTCTATATTGGCGGTACGCCCCTCTTGTGCAGATAACGGAAGGGTATTTTGGGATGTGAATATGGCTTGCTGTCAATCACCAAAAAAGTGCGCTATCATTACTGCCTCTGGCAGTGACAGCGCACTTTTTCATTCCCATCTATCGCAACCGCACAAAAACCTCATCACTGTATCGATACTGCTCAAAAAATTCCAAAAGCGCCGGGCTGCCACTCAAATCATTGTCGATACGCGCCCGCATACGGGGAATATACACGTGTATCTCGCTAAAACCCTCATGGAGTGCAAAAAAGCCCGCTACGTCCAAATCCGCTGGAATTCGATCCGAGAGATCGAAAGAAAAAGCCAGATTATCCCGTAAAAACATCAGATTTGGATCCCCCCATACGACCACCGCCCCATCGGGGATATGGGCATGGTTGACTAGGGTGGTCTCTCGCATTTCCCGGTATCCCCAAGGGTTCGGGTTCGTGATTGTCGGCACCAGGGCGGATAAGAGGAACAACGCCATACACCCCGCCGCGAGGGCTTGGGGGACTTTCCCAAACGTCGCTCCCAGCTTTTGATTGCGCATCAAAAGCCCAATGAATCCAATGAATAAGAGCGCCGTAGCAGGCAGGAGTAGCCGATAAGAAAATTCATCAAACAACGTCAAAAACCGCATGGAGACAATGGCACACCAGTATATCCCGCCCATGGCCAGAAAGACCAGCGGTGTAAGTATCTCTCTGTCTCGCCGCCGAAGCGCCTCGCCGCCTTTGAAAACCGTATACACGACAAACCCGATGAACAAAAACCAGAGCGGCAACGCCAAGCCCAATGATTCGATCCGAAAAAACGTGTGGAACACATTGTTCATCTCCGTCAACTGCGCCTCGTAGAGGTTGTTTACAAGCCATCTGAGATTGGTGGCCGGTCTGGTCGGCGACCCGGTGATATATCCCGTCATTCTTTGGTTGACGAGCAGATATACAACTATAAAAATGCTCAAAGTTCCGCCGGATACAGTGAGGCCTACCAAGCGTTTCTTAACGGTTTTGTCTCTGTGCCTGCAGAATAAATATAGGTTGTAGAGCCACAGCAGCCCAATCACCCCGACGGCAAACGCACCAATATACCGTGACAAGAACAGGAGTATCCCAGCAAGAGTGAGTTTTATATACTGGGAGACTTTGACTGTATCCTCCGTGATCACATCAGATGTCCAGAAGGAAAACAGCACCAGTCCCAAAAGAAACGGCACTTCACTCCACGTAAAGTACAAGATGTGCAAAAACCCGAAATTCAACATCACCAGGGCATAGGCCCAAGCACATCGCCTAAAGCGTTTGATAAAAGTCAGGCCCATAATCCACACAACCAGAATGGAGAGAATGACCGACGCCAGATAGACCTCTGCACGGGTAACAAAGGCCACCACTGCGATCAAAAGTGGGTAGCCCATGGGCCACACTCCAAACCAGCCGTCCCCGTAGAAATGAGACCATTCCGGGTGGGCAAAAAATCCGTTGCCGCCCAGAATCTCTTGCGCCGCCCGCAGATAGTGGGTGCTGTCCCAGCTAATAAAGAACCCGTAAAAATACGAATGCGCCAAAATCAATAGAGAGACACCGCCGAGTATGCTAATGGTCAAAAGATTCCCGGTAATATACGCCCGTATACGACAGATGTATTTTTGCACGATATGATACTCCTCACTTATACGAATCACAAGTAAACTTAAAAAAACCGTTTCACAAACCCCAAAATGCCCTGCTTCCAAGGCACCCTGTGGGATACGCCAGAAGCGCCCTGAAATCTCTCTTGGTGTTCCAAATACCAGGCGTAGTTGCGGAGCAAGGCGTCCTTGTTGGAATAGCGGGGCCGCCAGCCGAGGACACGCTTGGCCTTGTCGATGGAGACAAAAGAGTCCTCCGAGGCGGTCTCATAGACCCATTTGTACAGCGGGGAGAGCCGTAGCGCTTCCAAAAATCGCAGCGCCCATATCACAGGCGTTTTCGGGAAGGGTATGATTTTCTTGCCGAATCCCGCCTCGTCCAGCACCGCTTGCCAGTCCTCCCGCATGGTCGCAAACTCTTCTGCGCCGACATTGAACACATCATTGACCGCGTCGTCCGGCAAGGTGGCGCATAGATAAATTGCCGCACACAGGTCGTATACGTCCAAAAGCTGATAGCGGTTCTTCCCGTTTCCGATCATGGGGAACCCCCGCCCGTCTTGCGCCCAATCGTAGAGCAGGGCAAAGACGCCCAGCCGCTCCGGCCCGATAAAGGATTTTGGTCGGATAATCGGCACAACCATCCCCGACTCGCGGAAGGCCATACAGGCCTCTTCCGCCTCAATTTTTGCGATTCCGTAAGGGCCAACCCCCGTAAGCTGATCCGTCTCCAGTAGGGGGTGGTGATCCGGAATCCCGTACACTGCCGTGGAAGAAATCTGTATCACACGCCGGATCCCATTTTTCTGGGCGGCCAGCATCACGTTGCGGCTACCCTCCAAATCCGTCGTGTAAATATCCTCCGGTGAGTATAAAGGCAGGGCCGCCGCACAGTGGACAACTAGATCACAGCCCGCCATAGCCTCTGTTAGATACGCAAGGTCTCGGATGTCGCTCTTCTTCGTGCCATAGATCGTCACCCGCTCATCTTCTGCTTCAGGGTAGTCAAATACCTCCTCAATATCGTAGGACACAACTGTGTGTCCACGCTCTAACAGGTACCGGATGAGATTGATCCCTAAAAATCCGGCGCCGCCGGTAATAAAATACTTGGCCATGGGGCTATTCTTCCTCTCTCTCTTTCTTAGTGCCAAAGGCAAACAGTTTCACGATGACAAAGGTCACAGGCAGGCCCAAAGCCGCCGCCGCTAAGTAGACAACCACCTCCGGCAAGTGGAATCGGTTCAAGAGCACTGCAACGAAGGTAAACAGGATCAAAAAATTCGGAATATAGGAGATGACAAACTTCACAAAGCGTATCATGGAAAACCGTTGCTTGAACACGAGCCAAGTATTGAGTCCATAGGTCACAAATAAACTCACACTATAGCCGATGACATAGGCCAGTGTAGCGTTCATATAGCGGGAAGCCAACAACGAGACACAGAAATTCACCAAAGTTCCCCCGCCGCCACAGAGCACGAATTGGAAGAATTTCGGCGTCCAAAATATAGCCTTTAACTTGCTCATTCTGCTCTCACTCATATTGGCCAATTCCTACTACAGATACAGCACGGCAAGGCTAAGAAGCCCAAACACACCGAGGGCCGTTAGCAACACACTATCGCCTAAAATAACAGAAGTGGGATCCCCCTGGGCGTTCGCCTCGTGTATCATCAGCAAGTATCGACAGACAATGAAAATGACCAGAGGCACTGTATATACCATGGCCGCGGCGTTGGCCATGGCCCACAGGGCATAGAATATGACCGCAAGTCCGGCTGTGACGAAAATGATCCCGTTGAGAAATTGCAAATTGTATCGGGTCAAAACCTGTCGCGTCGTCCCGGCATCGGATACGCAGAGCATCTCCCCCCGCCGCTTGCCAAAGGCGAGAAACAGCGATACCGCCGTCAT
Organism: Oscillospiraceae bacterium; assembly: GCA_009780435.1. Lineage (GTDB taxonomy): Bacteria > Bacillota > Clostridia > Oscillospirales > Oscillospiraceae > WRAB01. Next base: position 20,944 of record WRAB01000009.1, read on the forward strand.
AGTGAGAAACAGCCACTCAGTGATCCCGTCATGGCTCGCAGCCCCCCCCGCATAGATCCGGAGAATAAATCCCGCCGCAATGCAAAAGCAGTCGATGATGGCGTAGTGCTTCAGCCGAAACGAATACGCCAAGTTGAGCAGAACATAGCAGAGGGCAAACAGGAATACAAAGATCGTATCGCTCCCCAAAATCGCCAGCGAAAAGCCGCCGAGAAACAGGAGAATCGTCAGGCATACGGCCTGTCTGCGCCCCACCTGCCCGGATGCAATGGGCCGCCCGCACTTGATCGGATGCCGACGATCCCGTTCTACGTCCACCAGGTCATTCACCACGTAGATAGCGGAAGATAGCAGACAAAAGGCGATAAACGCCCATACAACGCCCAAGAACAAGTCCACCTCGAACAAATTGCGGGCATACAGAATCGGCACAAAAAGTAAACCGTTTTTGAGCCAATGTTTTGGACGCACTAATACAATAAATGGCCGAATGGCTTGCATCACAATCTCCAGTCGTATAAGAACTTTTCATATATTTTACCACCAAACAAACGATAAAAGCAAGTACGGGCTGAAAATATAGACATTTCTAAACCCAACGCCCTGGCATGACACCACGTCATACCAGGGCGTTGCACTTTTTTGAGAAAATATCATGACAGGGATTATTCGCCCTTACCGCTCCGCACCCATATAGATCACCGCGACGAGTCCCACGCCCGTGTGGGCCGCAATGACAGGGCCTAAGTGTTGGACGACGACATCTTTCACTTTTACTTTGCTCAAAATCTGATCTTTTAGCCAGTTGGCCTCTTCTTCACAATCTCCGTGGGGGATGTAGACAACTTGCGCTTCTGGATTTACAATGGTTTTCTCTACTTTTTCCGCCAAATAAGCCAGAGATTTCGTCCGCCCCCGCACTTTATCTGCTTTTACTAAGCGCCCATCGTTGTCCACGTGTAGGATCGGTTTGATCTGCAGCACCCCGCCGACAGCAGCGGTGGTAGCGGATACCCTGCCGCCACGTTTTAAGTGATTCAAATCGTCCACGCTGAACCAATGGACGACGTTTCGCTTATTTTCTTCGACCCAATCTCGAACCGCTTGGATGCTTGCCCCCTCCTGCCGCATCTCGGCGGCTTTTAGGACCAAAATCGCCTCGCCGGAGGAGGCCGCCACCGTATCGATGACGTAGAGTTTGCGATCCGGATATTTCTCGCCCAACTCCTCTGCCGCCATACAGAGGGCATTGTATGTCGTTGAAAGGGCAGAGGAAAACGCGAGACACAACACATCGTATCCCGCCTGCAGAGCCGGTTCAAAGGCCTCGATCCCCTCGCCAATATTGGCCGCACTTGTGGTCGGCAGCGCACCTGCCCGGAGTGCCTGATAAAATGTATCGACGGGAATGTGCCGATAGGACTTGTCTGCGATGTTGATGACCAGTTCCATGACATTTAGGTCAAACTCTTTTACTTTTTCTTCAGATAAATCCGCGGTGTTGTTGCAAAAGATTTTGAATTCAGCCATTTCATTTTTCTCCTTTTTTTAACGATAACATCATACTCACGTATGCGCAGCCGCCCGCTTCGGACGAAGTAACCGAACCGCCACAGCGATCCCAATGGAGGCCGCCGCGCCGACACCGACACCCAGCGCACTGTACCCGATCACCCGCTTGCGGGCCGCCCGGACAGATGCAATGTCCGCCGATTCCGCCTCGTCCAGAAACGAGTCATCCACGCCGCCCAATGCGGCGAAGAGCCGCTTGGCTTTGTCTCGTTGATCTGTACTCATAGTTGAATTCCCTCCTTTTCCAAATAGGCACCCAGTTTTTTCCGTGTGCGAAACAGGATCGACTTGAGTTTGCTCTCACTCACCCGAAACCGTTCGCTAATGGCACGGATGCTCTCCCCGTGGAAGTACCGCAGTACAAAAGCCACTCGGGCCGTTTGATTTATAGTGCTTAAAAAAGCGTTGATGGCCTCGGTCACCAGGGCCGCTTCATACGCCTCTTCCGGACCGCCCGGAGCGGCAATGCACGCCTCCAGTTCGTCTAAGAGCAAATCCATCTCGCCGCCACCCCGTTTGGCGGCGCCTTTGGCCTCCCACCTGTTGATGGAGAAATTCCGTGTAATCTTCGCCAAATATGCGCCAAAATACACGGGCCGACTGGGCGGGATCGTCTCCCAAGCTTTAAACAGGGTATCGCTCACGCACTCTTCCGCATCTTCATGGCTATGTAGAATATTCATGGCCGTCCTCTGGAGCCGTAGGCCGTATTTATGCCTGGTCTCGACAATGGCCGATTCCTGGCGCTCAAAAAACAGATCGAGAATCATGTGGTCGTCCATATTGTCCTCCTACCATACCATAATAGACAGGAAAATAGATCGGTTGGTTGCGCCTAGTGGGAGAATTTTTTACAATGTTGTGGTGGGTTAGATCACGTTTTAAAGGCACTACTGGGCCACATACTGACCCTTGTCTAGGCCCCCAGTATTCTCACGGGAGTGAGACGCACTTCTCGTGTCCCGTCGCCAAGTTGAGCAATCCAATTATCTCCCCATGCCCACAGGCTGCCGTCAGCTCTGATCGCCATGGTATGCCCAACTCCCGCCGACACGCTTGCCCAATCGTTATCTGTACCAATTTGTACAGGTGTGATTCTACGCTCACTCGTGCCGTCACCAAGCCCGCCGCCAAACGAAACTCCCCAAGCCCAAAGACTGCCGTCGGTTCTGATCGCCACGGTATTCCAAAATCTCGCCGACACACTTGACCAATCGCTGTCTATGCCAACCTGCACAGATGTGTCGCTGGATTCCCCTGTACCGTCGCCAAGCTGGCCATGCCTATTTTGTCCCCAAGCCCAAAGACTCCCATCAGCTGCGATGGCCACGGTGTGATCACTACCCACCGACACACTGACCCAGTCTCTGTCTGTGCCAATCTGTACGGGCGTGGCTCTCGCTTCCCTTGTGCCGTCGCCAAGCTGGCCATGCCAGTTCTCCCCCCAGGCCCAAAGGCTCCCATCGGTTCTGAGCGCCACGGTGTGATCACTACCCACCGACACACTCGCCCAATTTTTATCTGTACCAATTTGTATCGGTGCGGCTCTCTCCTCCTCCGTCCCGTCGCCAAGCTGGCCACGCCGGTTCTCCCCCCAAGCCCAAAGGCTGCCGTCGGCTCTGATCGCCATAGTGCGAGAATTTCCTGCCGCCACGCTTACCCAATCGCTATCTGTGCCAATCCGCACAGGCCTATTCCTGGAACGTGTTGTGCCGTCTCCCAACGTGCCTCTGACATTTGAACCCCAGGCCCAAAGACTCCCGTCGGCTGCGATGGCCACGGTGTGGTGACTGCCCATTGTTACGGCTTGCACTGCGTCAGGCCGCCGGGCCTCTTCCAGCATCCGCGAAGCAAACACACCGCCCACAAGCACAGACAGTGCGAACAAAACCAGTAATATCTGCGCGGCAAAGGGCGTTATCTTTTTCCAGGGTTTCTTTTTCGCTGTGGACATAGCACCCTCCACTACTGTTGCACACAGTTTATAAAAATCATTGCGCCACCAACTGCGAAGCAGGGTGGCGCACAAAATAAACTACTTTGCCTATAGCATGACACCTACCAAGCAAAATCTATCTGTTTAGCTCTATTCTTTCGTCGCCTTGTTCTCGAAAGGCAGATTTTTAAAATCCACTCTGCCGTCTTGCAACAGATGGCAGGCGACGGACTGGGCATCACCCAACTGATAAAAGCTGGGCTTTTCCACGCTACACCGCTCATAGGCCCAGGGACAACGGGTATGGAACCGGCAACCCGCAGGGGGATTCACAGGGGACGGCACGTCGCCCGTGAGGATGATCCGCTCTTTTTTCTCGTCCAGGTTTGTGCTGGGGATCGAGGTCAACAGCGTATACGTATAGGGGTGTCCGGGGGTGTTGAATAGGGCTTTTTGGTCGGAAACTTCCACAATCTCCCCCAGGTACATAACAACGATCTTATCCGAAATATGCCGCACAACCCCCAGATCGTGGGAGATAAAGATATAGGTGAGTTTAAACCGTCGCTGGAGATCCATGAGCAGATTGAGCACCTGGGCCTGGATGGATACGTCAAGTGCCGATACCGCCTCGTCACAGATGATAAGCTTCGGCTTGACGGAGAGGGCCCGGGCGATGCCAATCCGCTGGCGTTGGCCGCCAGAGAACTGGTGGGGGTAGAGATCCATCTGATGTTCTCCGATGCCGACTGCCTGCAACACCTCCGCCACATCCCGGCGGCGATTGGCCCGCTCACCGATCTTTTGGATGGTCATGGCTTCGTCAATGGTCTGATAGACCGTCCGGCGGGGGTTGAGGGAGGCGTAGGGATCCTGGAAAATGATCTGGATATCCCCTCTCAGGTTCCTGAGTTCCCGTTTGGAGAGTTTGAATAAATCCACACCGTTAAAAAAGGCCTGACCCCCATTTGGCTTTTCCAAGCGCATGAGGGAGCGCCCTGTGGTGGATTTGCCACAACCGGACTCACCTACGAGGCTCAATACTTCCCCCTCACGGACAACGAAACTGATATCGTCCACAGCTCTTACATAGTTGACCGTGCGGCCCAATATGCCGCCTTTGATGGGAAAATATTGTTTGAGATTTTGCACTTCCAGCAAAACTTTTCCGTCCGTCATGGTCTCTCCCCTTCCTGCCACTGATCGCCCTCATAGATGAAGCAGCGGACCTGACCGTGTTCGTCATCTTTCAATTCCGGCAGTGACTCTTGGCAGATATCCTTGGCGTAAGGACACCGTGGCGCAAAGGGGCAACCCGGCGGCAACTCATAGGGGCTGGGAACTGTACCCGAGATAATTTGCAATTCCTCGTCACTGTCCACCTCGTGACTGGGAATCGAGTTGAGCAATCCGATGGTATAGGGGTGTCTGGGGGCGGTGAACAGGGTGCGGACATCCGCGTACTCCACAATTTTACCGCAGTACATCACCGCCACGTGATCGCACATCTCGGCGATGACGCCCAGATCGTGGGTAATCATAACGAGAGAAGTACCCAGTTCCTTTTGCAGATTCTTAATGAGTGCCAATATCTGTGCCTGGATCGTCACATCCAGAGCCGTTGTGGGTTCGTCGGCGATGAGAAGTTCTGGATTACAGGCCAGGGCGATGGCGATCATCACACGCTGGCGCATCCCGCCGGAGAGTTCAAAGGGGTACAGTTTCACCCGCTTTTCCGGTTCGGGGATGCCGACCAATCGCAACATTTCGATGGACTTCTCCCAGGCCAGTTTCTTGGAGAGCTTCTGGTGGGTGCGGAGGGTTTCAGCGATCTGGTTGCCACAGGTCATGGTGGGGTTTAAGCTGGTCATAGGTTCCTGGAAGATCATGGAGATATGGTTGCCTCTGATCTTCATCATTTCCCGATCCGTTTTTTTCAGCAAATCCTCGCCTTTGAAGAGAATCTCACCGTCAACAATCTTCCCCGTCGTGCCGGCAAACAGGCGCAGGATCGAAAGGGACGTGATGGATTTGCCCGACCCAGACTCCCCTACCAGACCCAGAGTTGCACCTTTTTCAATGGAAAAACTGGTCCCGTTGACGGCTTTTACTTCCCCTTGCTCCGTATAGAAAGAGGTGCAAAGATTTTTTACTTCCAATATCATAGTATCTCTCTCCTCTCTCCTCAAGTGACGTCAATGCGACGGTTGGCGACCCGATATAGAACATCTACAATGGTGTTCACCACCACAAAGATAAAGGCGATGACCATGATCCCCCCCTGGGCCAATGGGAAATCCCGGGTTAAAATCGACTGGACGATCATACGGCCCACGCCGTTAATGGCAAAGACCGATTCCGTAATAACCGCCCCGGCCAAAAGGCCGCCAAACTGCAAGCCCACCACCGTGATGACGGGGATTAAGGCGTTGCGCAGGGCGTGGCGGTAAATCACCTTGCGCTCCGGCAGACCTTTGGCATAGGCCGTGCGGATATAGTCCTGATTTAATACATCCAAGAGGCTGGCCCGGGTCATGCGAGCGATAATCGCAGAGCCTGTGATCCCCAGCATGGCGATGGGCATAATCATCTGCTGCCAAGTCCCCCAACCCGACGTGGGCAACCACCCCAGATTCACCGCAAAGAACGTCATAAGCAGCATCCCAAACCAGAAGGTGGGCATAGAGAGGCCGATGAGGGCGAATAGCATGAGCAGGGTATCTGCGATAGAATATTTCCTTGTGGCCGATACAATCCCCACTGCAAGGCCAATGAGCACGGAGACGGCAGTCGCCATGACCGCCAGTTGTATGGTATTTCCGAATCGAACCTCGAATATTTCATCCACTACCGGACGATCCCCTCGAATGGTGCTACCCAAATCCCCCTGCACAACACCCCAAATAAAGCGGAAATACTGTGTCGGCAAGGGATCGTTAAGTCCTAAATTCTCCCGCATCTGCTCAATCTGGGCGGGGCTTGCCGCCTCTCCGGCCATAATCACGGCGGGATCCCCCGGGATCAGGTGCAGCATCAAGAATACGAGAAGTGTCACGCCGAGGAGCACCGGAATCGTCTGTAATAGTTTTCTTATTATAAATACAATCATCGTGTCACCCCTACTTCGTCTGTTTCGGTTCTAAGGCGTCTCGTAACCCGTCGCCCAAGAGATTGATAGACACAACTAAAAACAGAATAAACAGGCCCGGGAATATCATAATATGGGACGCCCGCGCAAAGAACTCCCGGCCACCATCCAAGATACCGCCCCACTCCGGCGTCGGCGGCTGTACGCCCATGCCCAGGAATGAGAGGGCTGCAATAATCAAAACGGCTGAGGCCACATATATGGTGGACTGAATAATGAGGGGCGCTGAAATGTTGGGCAAAATATGTTTAAAGATGATCCGTGCGTCCGAGGCCCCCAGCGCCCGGGCGGCGTCCACGTACTCCAGCTTTTTCACCCCTAGGACAGAGCCACGGGTCACACGGGCAAAGGTGGGTATGGCAAAGATAGCGATGGCAATAATTATATTTCGTGTAGATGTCCCCAAAATTGTGATCAAGGTCAGGGCCAATATGATGGCGGGCAACGCCATCATAATATTGATAATCCCCATAATAATAGTATCTAAGGCCTTGCCGTAATAGCCCGACATCAGGCCGATCAATATGCCGGCGGCGGCGCCAATCGCCGTAGCGGACAGGCTGATGGAGATGGAGACCCTCGTCCCATAGATGAGGCGTGAGAACAAATCCCGGCCCAGCCAATCCGTGCCCATGATATGCTCGGAACACGGCTCCTGCAGACGTCTGCCCATGACTTGCTCATAGGGGTCAAACGGCGCAATGAAAGAGGCAAAGACGGCCACCAGAATAAACATCAGTATGATGCTTCCCCCCACAATGACCTGGGGGTTCTTGTACAGCCGCCTTAAAATCACCCTGCGGTGAGAAAGGGGTTTTTTTGGCTTTTTGGAGGCACCCACAGCGGTTTCTTGCATAATTCTCCCTCATTCTTTACAGAATCGCTCTCTCCCAGGGACATGTGTCCTTGAGAAAGATTCATTTTTGTCCGTGCCGACCCCTGCCGACACGGTGCAAACCACAAAAACAATCCATGAAATCGCTTTTGTATGATTCGCTAGTTGCTTATTATATATTGTATGTTCCTTTCTGTCAACTATCTGCGATATCAACAAATTTTAGTAAAAATACATCAGATTCTGCAAGACTTTAAAGCAAGAAATATAAATCTATTGTAGAAATACAGAAAAAATTGAAAATGGGCTTGCTATTCCACAATCAGTTGTAGTATACTAAATCATTATTGCACCAAACTGTCATCTTGTGTTTTTGCAATCTTTTTTCCGTCACATGGCAATTTTCACATTGTTGCACCACTTCTGCCTGGGCAAGGGCAGGTGTGCTTCCGGCAATCTGAACCGCTCCAGATGACGGTGGAGTGATTGTTTTAACAAATATACAATATAATAATAGAAGGGAATTTGAAAAAGTATGATTAGGAAACATTCAAAAGCATTCGCCTTTATTGCAATCATTCTCATGATGGCAATGCTGGTTACGGCTTGCACACCGGCGGCTCCCGGCCCCGCAGAAGAGCCCCCCACACAACAGCAACCAGCCGAGACCCCGGGTGACGAAAACGGTGAGTCCCCGGCCGATGGCCGCGGCGGCGGCGAAGTGATTTTCGTCCAGATGTCTGAGGCCCCGTTCCTGGATCCCATCCGGCAGAACGACAGCGCCACCAGTGACATCACCACCCAGATGATGGAAGGCCTGATGATGTTCACCGTCGAAGGTGATCTGGTTCCTCTGTTGGCAGAATCCTACCGTCCCATGACCCCTGTCGATGCCGGCATGGATCTGGAAGCGCTGACCGCTGCATTTGAAGCATCTGTCGAGCAGGAGAACGAATCCCTCCTCGCCACTGTGGATGAGGACGATGAGGACGCACCGCAGCCGACTCTGAGAGAAATGCCCACCGACGCACGCTTGGAAGAATTTGTAGATTCCATTCTAATTTGGGAATTTGATCTGCGTCAAGACGTCTATTTCCACGACGGCGCACTGTTCACCGCCGAGGCCGTGAAAATGTCCCTGGATAGAATCCTCAACCCCCAGGAGGCTGCCCCCGGCAGATTCATCCTTGATATGATCCGTGAAACCGAGGTTGTGGATGACCACACCGTCCGTCTCCACCTCTACTTCCCCTTCACTCCCATTCTTGCCCACCTGACCCACCAGGCGGCTTTCATCCAGTCTCCCTTGACCCTGGCCGAAGAGCTTGCCGGCGGCACGACTATTAACGAGAACCCCATCGGCACCGGGCCTTTCGTGTTTGAATATCTTGTCTCCGGTGACTACACCAGACTGTCCGCCAACATGAACTACTGGAACGGCGCACCTGACATCGACTACTTGATCTTCCGCGTCATCCCCGAGACCGCCACCAGGCTCGCCATGCTCGACACCGGCGAAGCTCACGCCACTCTTGCGCTGACAGGCGACACGCCCACCATCGAAATGATGGGCGACCACGTGGACTGGTGGGCAATCCCCTCCACAACGATTAACTATATCGGCATTAACTGCTCCACCGGGCATCCCGCGTTACAGGATGCGCTTGTCCGCCAGGCGATCTCCATGGCAGTCAACCGCCAGGATATTCTTGACGCAGCGGCAGAGGGCAACGGCATTCTGGCCGTCGGCCCCGTCGGCCCCAATGTACTCCACAGCGCAACGGATACAACGCCCCTGCCCTTTGATCCGGACGCCGCCCAAGCACTTCTTGAGGAAGCCGGCTGGGGCGATGGATTCTCCCTGAACATCTGGTTCAACTACGGAAACGCCGGCCGTGCCATGATGGCGGAAATCGTACAGTTCAACCTGGCGCAAATCGGTATTGACGTATCCATTGAGGCCCTTGAGTGGGGCGCTTATCTGGAGCGCACCGCCGCAGGTGAGCACGACATGTTCATCCTGGGCTGGGTCACCATGACCGGTGACGCCGACTACGGCATGTATTCCCTCTTCCACAGCTCAACCCACGGCAACGCAGGCAACCGTACGTTCTACACCAACGAGCGTGTTGATGCGCTCCTGGATGAAGGCCGTTCAGAGTCCAATCCTGCCCGCAGAGATGCCATCTATCGTGAGCTGACAGAAATCCTCATCGAAGAGGCACCGTGGATCTTCCTGTTCCACCCCATCCAGCCTGTTGTTACCAACGGTATCACAGGCCTCGGCGTGGACTTCAACTTCACACCCTTCTTCCACAACGTGAGACTTCTGGACTAGAATCGACCGTACAACACAGAGACTGACGCATTTTGCGTCAGTCTCTTATTTTTTAGCAAATTTTCCTTGTGCTCCCATGTCCATCTGTGGTATAGTTAGGATATCTTGATTCACATCATTTTACTTTTGGGAGGACTGCTCAATGAGACACTTAAAACAGCGTAGATTCATCGCACTTCTTCTCGTTCTGGCTATGCTCATATCTCTCCCCGGATTTGCCGCATTTGCCGACAATAGCGAACCACCGGTTGATCCAGAGACTCACCTGGCCTTTATGCGCGGCGACGGGTACGGAAACTTCCGGCCCCTCGACTACGCCACGCGAGCTGATGTCGCCGCGATTCTCGTCCGGACACAAATTGCCGATTTTGAAGCAGGCACCTTGCCGGACGACATGACCGAATTTGACACCTTTGTCGATGTCCAATATCCCGATTCGTGGGCATTCTACTACATCGCCTGGGCGTATGACGCCGGATTTATCACCGGTGACGCGCCCGCCGCAGACGGCACGCGCACCTTCCGACCAAATGACTTGGTTCTCAGAGAAGAATTCGCCGCCATGGTCGCACGGACTGACGAAGTGCTCACCGGCGAAGCTGACTTTGTAGACGTGGCCGATGTCAGCGCGTGGGCGACAAACCACGTGTACACCGTGTTCCAAAACGGCTGGATGATCGGCAACAACGAAGGCTACTTTAACCCGCTCAACAACCTCCTGCGCGCTGAAGTTGCAACTGTCCTCAACCGTATGTTGGGTCGGATCGACAATAATGAACTCCTCGATGTCCTAGTCAATCTCGAAGACGCCCGCGAGTTTCCCGATGTCGACGAAAACGCCTGGTATTTCGCCTCTGTCGTAGCGGCGACCAACGATCACCTGCTGACACGGGACGCAGACGGCGTGATCGACTGGATGTGGATCATTGTCCCAGAACCCACTCGGGTTGACATTCTGACCTTTGCCGATTTCCACGGCACTGTCGACAACATGATGAACGACAACGATCCCGGCGCGGCCCGGTTTGTCGCCTATGCCGAGTGGTTGAGACAGCAGAACTCGAATCCGGAGAACGTGATTGTCGTCCCCGGCGGCGATGATTTCCACGGACACCCCTTGTCGAACTATCTGATGGGTGAGCCAGCCCTTGCCATGATGCAACAGCTCGGCGTGGAGTACATGGCACTGGGCAATCACGAGTTCTCCTTTGGTTTTGCCCGCACACTGGAGCTGTCCGAACATGTCACTTTTCTGGCCTCCGATCTGTTTTACAATGAGGAGGGCGAATATCCCGGCGAGCGCCCCGACTTTGTAGAACCTTACGCCATTATTGAGTTTGAAGACGGCGAGATCACCGTCGCCCTCATCGGCTTGATGACCAGACTGATGTCCACCCTGGTGGCAGATCCAGTCATGGCTACCTTTGAGTTTAGAACGCCGACCTTGGCAAACGCCGACCCGGAATGGATTACCGCTACGGAAGATTTGATTGAGTATATGCGTGACACCTACGGTGCAGATGCCGTTGTCGCTGTGACCCACATGTATCGTGCGGAAGCGGCAATCCTGGCGAACCTGATCGAAGGCTTTGACGCCATTATCGGCGGCCACGGCCACGGTACATATACCGACACAGTAAACGGCACCCCGATCATTGAGGCCGGTCAGCACGGCCGCCATATGGGCCGGATTTCCCTGTACTTTGACGCAGACGGCGATCTGGACGAAGTTGATCTGTGGATGAGTCCTGCACCTCCCCCACTTACGTCCCTGGGCCAACTCAACAATCCAAATGCCAATGTGGAGTCCATCCGTGACTTCAACCGCCCTGCCGGCACAACATTTGACGGCATTGATTTCCCGGCGTCACAGCACCCCGATTTCTTGGTGTATCCATCTATCCAGGAAGCTTATGACACCATGGCCGCAATCATCGCAGACTTTGCCGCTGATGCGGCGGATTATCTGGATGAGGTCCTCGGTACACGGAGCATCTACAGCAACACCCGTGATGACAGAAACGTCTGGGCCACCCGCCTTGTCTCCGACTACGTTACAAGAGCCACAGATGAAGACGACTGGGTCTATGTGTCCAACTTCGGCGGCTGGAGAAATGTTCCCCCCTTCCAGTTCACCCCTGAGACAGACGTCCTCATGCGTGAGATGTATGCCACCATGCCCTTCAACAACGTAATCCTCTTATATGAGATGTACGGCAGCGAGCTTTTGACCCTCCTCAACATGCAGCCAAGTGGCGACGCCAGCACAAGCCCCCCATCGTTCGGATTAAACGGCGGCCAACCGCCTGTCGTAGATGGTGCATTTAGAGGCGAGCGCATTGATTCCGATGAAGAGCCGTTTATGCTTGAGGGCGTTGCCCGTCCCAGATACCAGTGGTATCTGACCGCCACCGGCGAACCAATTGCGGATGACGACACTATTTACAGAGTGATTGGCTCCAACTTCACCGCTGGCCCCGCAGCTGACAGATTCCCGTTCCCGGGCAACCCGTGGGGCAATGCCTTAGGCCAAAGAGTCGTTGCTCCGCCAGTCGCTCTGATGCAAGACGGTACAACCATGCCCTGGAGCGACGTACCGCCCGATGGCACACTGTGGGAAGGCCTTGGCTTGCGCACACTGCGCTCTGCCATGGTTGAGCAACAGAGATACAGAGGCGAAAACCCCGGCTACACCGCCGCACTCACCGTCGAAGCAGTCGGCGGCGGCACGGCTGTGATCTCCGCCCCCTTTGCCCCCGGCGATCAGTCGATGAACGTCAATGTCGTCCCGCAGGCCGTCACCGTGACGGCGACAGTGCCGACAGGATACACGTTCCTCGGTTGGTTCGATGTAGACGACGACGCTACGCCGCTTTCAACTGACTTGGTGTTCCTCTTCGTCCAAACAGGTGCCTTGAGCCTTGAGGCGCGCTTTGAACCAACTCCCTAACGAACTGCTTCACCCAAAGAGAGGCGCACAGCATGTGCGCCTCTCTTCCCTTTATCGCAGCAACAAAAAATGCGCCGGCGCAATTTCTGCACCGGCGCATTTTTAGTATACAATTAGACTACATATCGCCGGACTCAATCAGTCCATACCCGCCCTGTCTGCGCTTGTAGACTACGGAAAAGGCGTCCCCGGCGTTCATGTTCCGGAAGACGAAAAACTCATGATCCAGCAAATTCATCTGCAAGATGGCCTCTTCCGGTGCCATGGGTTTGATGGGAAAGCGTTTTGTCCGGACGATCCGGAACTCTTTCTCTTCCTCGTCCTCTGTGCGAGCGTAGCTGGGCAAGGCGCCGATCTCCCGTTCGATGACACCGGCCCGGAGTTTTTTCTCCAACCGGGTTTTGTGCTTTCTGATCTGCCGCTCGATAGCGGCCACGGCAGAATCAATGGTGGCGAACACGTCGCTGGTGACCTCAGAGACCCGGTAGTACATGCCGTTGGCGTGGAGGGTGACCTCTACTTTGAAGCGGCCCCGCTCTGTGGCGAAAGTGACGTGGGCTTCCGGTTCTTGCTCTTCCTTGAAAAAGCGGGCCAGTTTCCCAATCTTTCTCTCTGCGTACTCTCTTAGATCGTCTGTCAGCTGGACTTTCTTCTCATAAAACGTGAATTTCATATGTCTCAACTCCTTTTGGTGCAAAGGTACTTGTACACGTTCTATTATACCATAGTTTCCTATATTTGCAAATGAAAATTCTGTTACAATTCCCCCCGCCTACGGCGGGGGGAATTGCCGTTCCTGCTGTTTCATAATACAAAGTCACATCGCGCCTGTATATCGAGTTGAGAGAAATACCATTTCTCCATGGGAATCCATTTCGTTTGAAATTGTTCGATTTGCGCCCCCCCGTTGCGGGCCTTGATCCGCCTCAGTTGCTCTGGTTCATCGACAGTCATAAAAACCTTAATATGATACGGCTCCCCGAAGACCGGGTGTAGACTATAGGCCCCCTCTACCACCGTCAATGGATGGGGCCGGATGGTGATCTCTGGGCCAAACCCCATGGTCTTGCAGTCAAATGGTCGATAGGAAAAGGTACTGTGGGCCTGTAACGGGGTGAGAACTTCTTCGATGAACCGCTCATAGTCCACATTGCCCCCCGGCTCTGCCAACCGCGCCTCAGTCCGTTGCTCTGCTTGCAGAAAAAAGTGATCCATATGTATCACATTGCATTGATACGCCTGTTGTAACGCCGTCGCCAGAGTGGATTTTCCCGCGGCGCTGTCTCCGTCAATGGCGAGGAGAATCGGCTCCCCGGTTTCCATGCGCCCATCAATGCAATGGCGCAATGCCTGTTCTATCATAGCGCCGCCCCCTATATGGTACAACTGGCCCGACGGAGACATGGCGGGCTGATATAGAGCACACAGGCGTTGCCATCCACCGGATTGATCTGCCCCTCTATATTGACCGCAAGGGCATCAGTGGCCGTTTTTATCTGCCGCTCCGCCGCCGCACAGCCGGACTCCGGATTGCGCCGATCAATAGGGCGAGCCAGGGCATAGTCCGCCAGAACTGCGCTTTCGGCGATTGTATCCCCCAGACCCATGGCGACAATCACCGGGGCGACGGCAGCTATCTCCGCCTGCTTCACAAACTCTACAAGCGCCGCCTGATTTACAACTCCGCTCGATTCAATCCGTCGGGCTGTGTGGAACATCAGCCGCAGGGCGATCTGATCTCCCGGCACCTGACGGGTGTGCATCGTCGGCTCTATGCCATAACCCATTCCCGCCCGGCGCACAGCTTCTATGGTGCCGTCCACAATCGTGACGGCATCTCCCACGTCGGCAAAGAGTACGGGTGAGCCGATCTCTCCACTCTCCTGTGTGACTGTTTGGAAACGCTCCAGCAGATTTATCAGCTCCAAGCGAACCGGTTCCCTCTCCTCGCTGTCGGCAGCGCATTCGATCCCCATGGCAATATCCGGCGGGAGCCAGGTGCGCGCCCGGATCCAAAGCCACTCTACCGCCAACCCTATTTCACTATATGCAATCTCCCGCACAGTAATTATGCCCCGCAATCCAGTTGGATCAGGCGCTCAATGGCACGCACACCCACCCGGATTGCCTGCTCCGGATCGTGGCAGTGGGGATCGGAGAGCCCTTCCAATTTGCGCTCCTGATTCCAGATCACAGCGAGGACGCATCCCGCCCGGACGCCGAGACTGGCCGCCACGGTGTACAGGGCCGCAGATTCCATCTCACTGGCCAGGACACCGAGCCGCTTCCAGGCTTTCCAGTTGTTTAACAGCATGTCCGCTACGGGCATCCGCTCCGGGCTGTGCTGGCCGTAGAAAGAGTCCTTGCACTGCACCACCCCGGCATGACAGGTCTGTCCCAGGTCTTTCGCCGCCTGCATTAGGGCCGTGGACACGTCGAAATCCGCCACGGCAGGGAACGCGATGGGAGCATATTCCAGGCTTGTACCCTCCATGCGGACTGCTCCCGTGGCCACAACACAGTCCCCGCCCATGACCTTTAGATTGATCCCGCCGCAGGTACCGACCCGGATGAACGTATCCGCCCCTACGGCAAAAAGTTCCTCCATGGCAATGGCCGCCGACGGCCCGCCGATCCCTGTGGATGCGACAGAGACCTTCTCTCCCAATAGATAGCCGGTATACGTGGTATACTCCCGGTTTTGCGCCACCAGCTTCGCGTCGTCGAAATAGCGGGCAATTGCCTCGCACCGGCCCGGATCGCCGGGCAGGATACAATATTTACCCACGTCTCCGGGCGCGCAAGCGATGTGATATTGTCGTTCAGACATTGGTTGTTCCTCCTATATAATTATCTTTAGTCGGGCGGCAGGTTGCCGCCTCTACGCTGGTTTACATAAAAAATTGATCACTTCTCCCGCGATCACCAGCCCCGCCACGGCAGGGACGATGGCGTTGGAGGCGGGGATCTGTCGTCGGATGGTGCAGGTTCTGGCCACATCCGGGGGACAGATACAATTTTTCTTACAATCCGCCGACGTGTCCTCGATGGGCGTTCTGGCCGGCTCCTTGGAGTAAACCACCTTGAGGGCGGGTACGCCCCGTTTGCGCAACTCTCGCCGCATGACGCGGGCCAAGGGGTCCTGTTCCGTGGCGTAGATATCCGTCACCACAAAGGCCGTAGGGTCGATCTTATTGGCGGCCCCCATGGCGCTGATGATGGGTACTCCCGCCGCCTCGGCTCGAACGATCAGTTCCAGCTTCGCCGTCACCGTGTCTATGGCATCTACGATATAGTCGTATTGAGAGAGATCGTACTGCTCCGCCACATCTGGCCCATAAAAGACCCGGTGGATCTCCACCTGGGCATTTGGGTTGATCTCCAAAATCCGCCGGGCCATGGCGTCTGTCTTGTACTCTCCTACGGTTGCACGTGTTGCCATAATCTGACGATTTAGATTGGTCAGGCAGATTTTGTCGTCGTCGAATAAGGCCAGCCGCCCCACGCCAGATCGGGCCAGGGCCTCCACCGTGTGGCCGCCCACACCGCCGATGCCGAAGACGGCCACACTGCTCTGAAATAACCGCTCTATGGCCGCACTGCCGTAGAGCATTCTGGTACGGGAAAACTGGTCTAGCATGTTGTCGGGTCTCCTCTGTTGTACAGTAAAAAATCTTCTATAGTCAGTATAGCATGTCTCGTCCTGTCAGGCAAGACGCATTTGTGGGCCACTTATAGGCCGTTCATAGGCTGCTTATAGTCCGCTTATGCCCCACTCATAGGACGCTTATAGAGCACTTGTAGGGCGCTGATGCGCCGTTGTTCGTTTTTGACTGCCGCCCTCCCCTACAATGGTTCCACAAAGGGGGAACTGCAAATGACAACATATGCCTATATCCGTGTCTCAACCATGGAACAAAACGAAGACCGCCAACTGGACGCAATGGCGGCATTGGACATTCCCGATTCCCGCATCTTCACAGACAAACTTTCCGGCAAAGATTTTGATCGCCCGGCGTATCAGAGACTGGTGCGAAAGCTAAAACCGGGCGATACGCTCTACATCCAGAGCATTGACCGGCTGGGGCGCAATTATGAGGATATCCAGGCCCAGTGGCGGGTGTTGACCAAAGACAAGGGCGTGGATATCGTTGTTCTCGACATGCCGCTCTTAGATACCCGGCAGGGCAAAGACCTGATGGGGACCTTCATCGCCGATCTGGTGCTGCAAATCCTGTCCTTCGTGGCCCAGAACGAGCGGGAGACCATCCGCAAACGACAAGCCGAGGGCATCGCCGCCGCAAAGGCCCGAGGAGTGCGATTCGGACGGCCCGTCAAAAAGCCCCCTGCTGATTTTGTCCCGTTGGGCCGGTTATGGGCCCGCCGGAAATTGGGAACCACGGCGCTGATGGAACAGACGGGGTTGTCGGAAACTACGCTATATCGACGCTTGCGGGAGCATGGGATTGTGCGGAAAAAGGAGTGACCCGTCAAAAGGTATAGGTTTTGACGGGTCGTTGTTAATAATTAATTTAGCACAAATATCTTGCAAAAACAAGCTGTTTTTTCAAATTTGTAGAAAATTTGAAACCGGCTTTTTGGCGGATAGGGCATTGTCAAAACCTATAGGTTTTGACTGTTTGTTGAATTGAAAAAGGGGTTGTAGCTTTATGAAAAGAAAACTCATCAGTTTGTTGCTCGTGCTCGTTCTAATCCTCAGCATGGCGCCGATTGCTTCGGCGGAAACTGGAACATCGACATTCTTCAGTTTCTTTGTTGTCCAAGAAATTCCTGATTCAGACGAACATATCGGCATCGAAAATGCTGTTGTTGTAATCTATGCAGACGATGTTGAAATATTTCGTTGCAATACCTCTACTATTGGACGAATATTGTTCACGGAAGGACTTCCAAGTGGAACAACAACTTTGCGCATAACCGTTGATTTTCCAGTTGGATATACGCTCCAACGAGTAACTTATAGTTTTTTTGCAGGTGGCGGTAGTGTATCACTCATGTCAGACGGTACATTTATCATAACAAATCTAAGCGGATTTTTTATTGATTTTGGTATTACCTGGAGAGTTGCTCCGGACGCTGGAACACCACCCCCACCGGATCGCTTCACCGATGTCCCTCCCACCGCCTGGTTCCACGACGCCGTGGCATTCGTCTACGACGAAGGTATCATGCGCGGCGCATCTCCAACCACATTTGATCCAATGGCCGACTTCCACCGGGAGCAGGTAGTCGCCACCCTGTTCCGCATGTACCACGGCCGCCCCGCAAACGCCAGTGATCCCACGGCGACGCCTTTTGCCGATGTAGACCCCGGCAGATGGTACGCCCCATACATTGCATGGGCATTTGAACAGGGCATTGTCACCGGGCAAACGGCGACCACATTCGGCACAGGGGACCCGGTCACGAGACAGGACTTTGCCGTGCTGGTTCACCGGTTTGCCAGCTTCACGGGAGCAGATACCAGCGTCCCGGATGACTTTATCCTCCAATTCATCGATCAGTTCCCCGATGCGGACACTACAGGAAGCTGGGCGCAAGACGCCCTGGCCTGGGCATTCCATACGGGGTTGATTACAGGCACGGGCGAAGGCGTCGTGTTGCCGTGGGGCTCTGCCATCAGAGCGGAAGCTGCGACCATCCTCATGCGGTATGTGCAGAGAATTGCATAGCAAATAAAAATCAGACGCATATAGAAAAGCCCCGCCGTGTATCCCAAAAGGGATATGCGGCGGGGTTCGTTTCGCTATCCAGGTGGCACAGCATTTTGTAGGGCCGGCCCATCACATGAAATACGCTCTGGCCGCCTCTGCGTCCTGTTGAATCTGGCGCTTGAGCGCTTCAATGCCGTCAAATTTGATCTCCGGGCGGATGAAGTGGAAAAATTCCACCCGGACTTGCCTGCCGTAGAGATTGCCGCTAAAATCCAGAATGTAACTCTCCACCGTCATCTGATCCGCTGCGCCGACTGTGGGCCGCAGGCCGATATTGGTCACGGCGATGTGGGGCTGTTCTAAGTAAACACGAGTCGCGTATACGCCCCGGGCGGGGACGAGCACCCCGTCTGAAAACGTCATGTTGATCGTAGGCGCGCCGATGGTGCGGCCCAGCTTATATCCGTAGCGCACCGTGTCCACCAGGGTGTGGGGGTGACCCAATAGACGATTGGCCCGTTCCATATCCCCGGCCAGGAGCAACTGCCGGATATGGGTGGAACTGACAATCTGGCCGTCTAGAGAGACCTCCCCGATCACGTCACAGCCGATCCCCAGTTCGGCGCATCGCGCCCGGAGGAGATCGGGTGTCCCCGCCCCACCGTAGCCGAAGTGGAAGTTGTGGCCGCAGACCACGTGAATCGCACCGAATTTCTCTTGGAGCGCCGTGATGAACGCCATCCAACTCATACGCCGGAATGGCTCGTCAAAGTGGAGAATCAACACGTCTCGAATCCCGTAGAGCCGCTCAATGAGATCCACCCGCCCCGCCGGGGCGTTGATGAGGGGAACCCGCTCACCGGTAACCAGTTGTCCGGGGTGGGTATCGAAGGTCAGTACCGAGGGCGTTGCGCCCAATTGACTGGCGCGCGCTTTCGTCTTCTCCAACAGGGCGGCGTGGCCCAGGTGTATCCCATCAAAAAAACCCAGGGCGATGACCCGTTTTTTATCAGTCGCCATTGTCTCTATCGCTCCTACACGATCACTTTACCAGTTCATAGATCGCCAAGACATCCTGCCAGTATAGCTTTTTAAATCCACCCAGGGGTGATTCTTTGCCAAAGGCCGCTTTTGTGGCTTTCTGCGCCATCTCTTCCAACCGATCTTCGCCGATTCCCAACTCTGACAGCGTTGTAGGCAATCCCATCTTTATGAAAAACTCCCGCAGGCGTAAAATCCCCTCTTGTACAATGGCATCTGGATCGCGGAAACTGCCCTCGACGCCCATGACATTCACCGCAAATTGCACGAACATATTGATATTTTCCTGATAGACGTGCTGCATCCAGCCCGGTGTCACAACGGCGAGTCCGCCGCCGTGGGGGACATCGTAGATGGCCGAGAGTTCATGTTCAATATCGTGGCAGGCCCAGTCCTGCTCCCGGCCCATGCCGAGTAAGCCGTTGTGCGCAACGGTTCCGGCAAAGCCCAATTCGCTCCACGCGTTGTAGTCGGTCATATTTTCTTTTGCCAGAAGTGCATTTTTCATCAATGTTTTCAAAGTCGCCTCGCACAGGCCGTCAGTCAGATCGGTATGGGTTGTTTGGGTGAAGTAGCGCTCAAAGACGTGGGACATCATATCTGCAACACCATAGGCGAGTTGCTCTTTGGGGAGTGAGAAAAAGAGTTCCGGATTCATGATACTAAATACCGGGCGCAAATGGGGGCTTCCATAGCCGTATTTCAGCGCTTTTTCTTCGTTGGTGATGACGGTGTCCCCGCTGGACTCACTGCCCGCCGCCGGGATCGTGAGGATCGTGGCAACCGGCACCGCCCGCTCAAGTGATCCGCCTTTTTCATAAAAATCCCAGACGTCGCCGTCGTAATAGACGCCCATGGCAATCGCTTTTGCAGAGTCAATCACGCTGCCACCGCCGACGGCTAAGATGAAATCGACATTTTCTCTTTTGCACAGGTCAATGCCCTCGTGGGCCAGAGAGAGCCGGGGATTTGGCATAACGCCGCCAAGTTCTACAAACGCTACACCGGCGCTCTTCAGAGAAGCTGTCACGGTGTCGTAGAGGCCGCTTCGCTTGATACTCCCTCCGCCGTAGTGGATCAGCACTTTTTTCGCACGGGGTTTGAGTAGGGCGCCGACTTCCCTCTCTGTGTCTTTTCCAAATAAAATGCGTGTCGGAGCGTAGAAATCAAAATTTAACATCGTGACCAACCTTTCTATTTTCATTTTATATATAACATTTACTATGATTTGCCTGCTCGGCTATCTGCCGGCATGAAAAAACTCTTTTTCACCCGGAGTTCCAAGCCGCTTCGATTTGTGACCTCGCCCAGGGCCAGAAATTCTCCCGTCTGGCTGTAGACCCGCACCGGTCCCGGCGCGTCTGTCGTCAGGCGGATGGTCTGGCCGTTGCGGAGTTTTTGCTCTTGGATTGCGTTGAGCGCCAGAGCCGGGTGTGATGCAAACAGGGTGTCTACGGGGCGTAAAAATCGGCTCCGATCGTCTGCTTCCGCTTCGATCTCTGCGAGGGTATGCGCTTCCTGCAGGGAAAATGCCCCCACATGGGTGCGCTGTAGGGCGGTCATAACGCCGCCTACGCCCAGCATCTGGCCCATATCGTGGCAGAGAGTGCGGATATAGGTGCCTTTGGAGCAGGTGATCTCCAGATCGAACCCGTCTGGCCCCTCCGCTAAAATATCCAGGCGGCGGATGGTTACTGGTCGGGCTTTCCGCTCCACTTCCATGCCCTTGCGGGCCAGTTTGTAGAGCCGTTGTCCGTCCACTTTGATCGCAGAGTACATGGGGGGAGTTTGCTGAATCTCTCCCAGAAATCGAGGCAAAACGGCCTCCAGTTCCCCACGGGATACCGGGGTATCGCAGGTGTGTAATATCCGTCCGGTGATGTCTTGGGTGTCTGTGACGAGTCCCAGGCGTAGGCGGGCGATATAGGTCTTCTCTTGGACCTCGGCAAACTCCACTGCACGGGTGGCCCTGCCCACAAAGATGGTGAGCAGGCCCGTGGCCAACGGATCCAGTGTCCCGGCGTGGCCGATGCGCCGCTCTCGGAGCAGCCCCCGGAGTTTTGCGACCACGTCGTGACTCGTCCAGTCCCGGGGCTTGTCCATGAGCAGAATCCCCGTCATGACAGGGCCTCGCCCACAGCTTCCAGCAGGGCCGTGACGGTCTCCTCCGGAGATGCGGCCACAGTACAGCCCCCCGCCATGACGTGACCGCCGCCGCCGAATTTCTGACAGATGCGATTGGCGTCCACACCCGGACTGGTACGGACGGATACTTTGCATGTTCCATCGGTCTGCTCTTTGATGGTAATCCCCACCGAGACCCCCTCCACCTGGCCGGGGATGGCGGCAATATCATCCAGGTCGTTCTCTGTCGCTCCGGTGCGGGCGAGTAGCTCTTGTGTGACCACAGCTACAGCCACACGATCTCCGTAAGCGTAGCGCAGAGACGTATAGAGTTCCCCGTCCAAGGCCATACGGGCTTTTGTTTTTGTGCGGAAGAGTTGTTTGTTCACGGAGCGGTGGTCGGCACCCGCATCTAGGAGCGCGGCGGCCACTTGGAGGGTTTCCCCTGTTGTGTTGGCATAGGCAAAACAGCCCGTATCCGTAGATAGGGCCACATAGAGGGGCAGAGCCGTCTCGGCGCTGATTGCGCCTGACAGTTCCATGAGAACGTGATAGACCACCTCCCCGCAGGCGGCCCGATCCGCCTCTAAGCAGGTGTATTTGGCATATCCCGTGTAGGACGGGTGGTGGTCGATGGCGAGATCTACCTGATCCCGATAGATGTCGGCATTTTTCGCCAGGATCGCGGCGTCTGCCGTGTCTACGGCCAGGATGAAATCGGGGGCGAAGTCCACGGGGGCCAGATAGGATGCCACATAGTCCAGGTAGCGCTCTGTGGTCTCCGGGTTTTCCAGCACATAGGCCGTCTTGTCCAGGTCCCGCAGGCCGCTGCACAGGCCCGCCGCCGAGCCCAGGGTGTCGCCGTCGGGCCGGGTGTGGGTCAAGATGAGAAAGTTGTCCCGTTCCCGGAGCCAGTCCGCCGTCTCTCTACTCGTCAGTCTCCAGGTCTTGTTCATGGTCTGTCTCCTCAAGCGTCACTTCTAGTCCCTGCAAGATTTTCGATACATGGGCGCCGTGCTCCATGGACTTGTCCAATTTGAAGATCAACTCCGGGGTGTGGCGGATGGTGAGGACGCTGCCCAACTCACGGCGCAGAAAACCCGTGGCGGATTTTAGGCCCTTCATCAGTCGCCGCTCATCGCACTCGCCCAAAACGCTAATGTGCACTGTGCAATAGCGCAGATCCGATGTGGTGTCCACGGCCACGACACTGAGCATCCCCTGCTGGATGCGGGGGTCTTTGATGGTTCGCAAACGATCTGATAAGACACGGGAGATATCCCCGTTGATCCGCTGTATTTTGTTTGATGACATAGTTTTGCACCTCTTTATTCAATGGCGTATCATGCGGGGCGCTACGGGCGTCATTCTACGATGTACAACACGGGCGAACGCTGTTCGCCCCTACGAAAAACTGCCCTTGTAGGGGCGCACATTGTGCGCCCGTCCCATTGCAGATGGTTGTACATTACGGGGCGTCTTGGATATCGGCCCCTACACGACCTGAATCTGTTCCATAGTGAACGCTTCGATGATGTCGCCCAGTTTGACATCGTTGTAGTTCTCTATTGCGATACCGCACTCGTAGTTGGTGGCCACTTCTTTCACGTCGTCCTTGAAGCGCCGGAGGGAGGCCATGGCGCCCTCGTGGATGACGACGCCGTCCCGGACTAAGCGCACTTGGCATCCCCGGACGATTTTGCCGTCTTGGACGTAGCAGCCGCAGATGGTGCCGATGTGGGATACTTTGTAGGTCTCCCGGACTTCGGCGTGGCCCAAGACCACTTCTTTGAATTTGGGGGCCAACATCCCCTTCATGGCGGCCTCGATCTCGTTGATGCAGTCGTAGATGACCCGGTAGGTGCGGATGTCTACATCGCTCCGCATGGCGCTGTCTCTGGCCGCCGCGTCGGGGCGGACGTTGAAGGCCACAATGATGGCACCGGAGGTGGCCGCAAGCATGACATCGCTCTCATTGACGGCACCCACGCCGGAGTGGATCACCCGGACGCGGACTTCGTCGCTGGTGATCTTCTCCAGAGACGCTTTGATGGCCTCGGCGGAACCGTGGACGTCGGCCTTGACGATGAGGTTGAGATTCTTTAACTCCCCCTGTTGAATCTGGGCAAAGAGGTCGTCTAAACTCACCTTGGTCGCGGGGCCTTGGGTCGCCAGTTTCTGCTCGTTCTTGCGCTGATCCACCAGTTCTCTGGCCATCCGCTCATCGGCGACGGCGTTGAAGGTATCCCCGGCGTTGGGGACTTCGCTCATACCCATAATCTCCACGGGTACAGACGGCCCGGCAGTTGATACTTTCTCGCCTTTGTCGTTGGTCATGAGCCGCACACGGCCCACAGAGGTGCCAGCGATGATAATATCCCCCTGTTTCAGAGTGCCGTTTTGTACCAGACCCGTCATAATAGGGCCGCGGCTCTTGTCCAGACGTGCCTCAATGACCGTACCCCGGGCCGCCCGGCTGGGATTGGCCCGCAGTTCCTGCACCTCGGCGGTGAGGGCCACCATTTCCAGAAGTGTATCCACGCCCATACCGGTCTTGGCGGAGATGGGTACAATAATGGTCTCGCCGCCCCAGTCCTCACTGACCAGTTCGTACTCCGTGAGTTGTTGCTTGATTTTATCCGGATTGGCATCCGGTTTATCCATCTTATTGATGGCCACAATGATGGGGATCTCCGCCGCTCTGGCGTGGCTGATGGACTCCACCGTCTGGGGCATGATCCCGTCGTCGGCGGCTACCACCAAGATGGCCACGTCTGTCACTTTTGCGCCTCTGGCCCGCATGGAGGTAAAGGCCTCGTGGCCGGGGGTGTCCAGGAAGGTGATGGGCTTGCCACCCACCTCCACCTGATAGGCCCCGATGTGTTGGGTGATGCCACCGGCCTCGCCCTCTACTACTTGGGCGTTTCGGATCCGATCCAAGAGGCTCGTCTTGCCGTGGTCGACATGGCCCATGACCACCACCACGGGGGCCCGGAGTTCCAGGTCCTCTGTCTTATCTTCCGTGTCGTCGATGAGCCGTTCCTCGATGGTGACTACCACTTCCCGCTCTACTTTACAGCCCATTTCCATGGCTACAAGGGCAGCTGTGTCGTGGTCGATAATATCAGACAGGGACGCCATGGTACCCATTTTCACCAGACGGGCCACAACTTGGGCGCCGGTCTTCTTCATCCGGATGGCCAGTTCGCCTACGGCGATCTCGTCGGGGATGAGCACTCTGGTGGGGGCTTTTTTAGCGGCCTCCATCTGGAGTTTGAGCATCTTGTCCCGCTCTTCCTGTCGCCGCTTCGCGCTGGGAACTTTGCCCCTCTGATTGCGTTTGCCAAACTTCTCTTTGCCCTGTTTCATCCCCTGGGCGCGATTGGGTACCAGCGTATCTAAGCGCTCATCGTACTTGTCGATGTTGATGGTGGCACCGGAGGTATCGACGACCCGCTTTTCCGGTTTCTTCGTATTCTGCGGGGTCGGACTGTCGGCACCTCTGCCCTGCTTCGAGGTCTGGCTTGGTGTCGGGGGCGCCTGGGGTGCGCCGGTTTGGGGTTTCTGGTCGACACCCTCGGTCTTTGGCTCCGCTTTCGCCGCTTTTTGCGGGGCCGGTTTCTCCGGCTCTTTTGTTGGAGGCGGGGCCACATAGGTCTCGGCATAGACCTCCTCAATGCTTTCGATCTGGTTGTTTTGGGTGAGATATTCAAAAATCAGGTCGAGTTCACTCTCCCCCAGAACCTGCATGTGGTTCTTGGGCGTAGTGGCGTATTTGGTCAAAATCTCAGAGACATTCTTCGAGCCCAGTCCAAAATCCTTCGCCACCTCATGTACGCGGTATTTAATCATTGCTTCGTCCTCCTCTTGCCTGATTCCCACCCGGTTTTTTGCCCGGTTTTCTGGATCGTTGCTTCTTTTTTATCTGTCGCTTTGTCGCCCGGTCTTTCCGGTGGGCTAAGGCCTCCACCAGGGCGCCGTAGCGCTCTCTGTCCTTTTCTTCTAGTTTCTTCGCAAAGGCCCACGCGAATCCCGGGTCTAAAAAAGCCACGATTCCGCAGGCGTTTAGGCCCAGCGCTCTACCCAACTGTTCCTGGGTGAAGCCGGTGTCTGTGTAGAGACCGTTACACCGGTCCGGCATGTGCCTGGCGCTCTCCCGTACCCGTTCACTGGCGTCTGCCGCCGTGCAGATGAGCCGGGCTCTCTTCGTGTGGACGGCTTCCGACACCGCCGTATACCCTGCGGCCAGCTTTCCCGCCCGGAGGGCGAGGCCCAAAAGCCCCAGTCCGTTACTCATGGTGCATCCTCCGTCATTTCCGCTTCCAGCCGGGTTAAAATCTCCGCCGGGATGCTCTTTCCAAAAGCCCGCTCTAATCCCCGGGTTTTGACTGATCGCTTCAGACAGTCCGGCTCCGCACACACATACGCACCCCGGCCGGGCTTTTTACCCTGAAAGTCCAAGGAAATTTCTCCCTCGGGAGATTTGACCACTCGGATCAGCTCCCGTTTTGGTTTCATCTCCCGACAGCCGGTACACTGGCGCATGGGGATTTTCTTCGGCATGGTGGGCCTCCTGTGATTATACTATTCCACAAAGTCCTCTTCGTTCTCTCCGCCGTCGGCCTGGGTTTCGGGGTGGATATCAATCTTATACCCAGTGAGCCGCGCGGCCAGTCTCGCGTTCTGGCCCTCTTTGCCGATGGCTAGGCTCAACTGATCGTCCGGTACCACGACACGGCAACTCTTTTCGCCGCCGGTCAAGGTCACATCCAGCACTTGGGCCGGGGCCAGGGCCGCTGCGATGTACGCCGTCGGATCCTCGCTGTAGGGGATGATGTCGATCTTCTCGCCGCCTAACTCCCCGACGATGGCCGCCACGCGGCCCCCCTTGGGGCCGACACAGGCCCCGACGGGGTCTACTTGGTCGTCATTTGACCACACGGCCATCTTGGTGCGATTACCCGCCTCTCTGGCAATGCTTATGATCTCTACGGTGCCGTCGAATATCTCCGGCACCTCCAGTTCAAAGAGCCGCTTGACCAGACCCGGATGGGTTCTGGAGATGAGGACTTGGGGGCCGCGGGTACTGCGGCGCACTTCCACCACGTAGACCTTGACCCGCTCACCGTCCCGCAGGGTCTCCCCCCGGACTTGCTCTGACGGGGAGAGCATGGCCTCCGTGGTCTCACTGCCGGAGCCGATGCGGATGGAGACACTGCCACTGCGGGGGTCTACCCGTGTGACCTGGCCTGTTAAAATCTCGTGTTCCTTGGAGGTGAACTCGGCAAAGATCATGCCCCGCTCCGCCTCGCGGATGCCTTGGATGATGACCTGTTTCGCCGCCTGGGCCGCGATTCGTCCGAATCGTTTTGTCTCTACCGGCACGTTGACCGTGTCGCCCAGATCGGCCTTTTTGTTGTATTTTTTCGCCTCGTCTAGGAGGAGTTCTACGTCCGGGTCTTCGACTTCCTCCACCACGGTCTTTTGGATGTAAAGTTCGATCTTCCGTTTTTCCTCGTCCACGTGGACAAACAGCGCCTCGGCAGCTGTGGGGTGATCTTTTTTCAGGGCCGCCAACAGCGCCTGGTTGATCTTCTCCAGCATATACGCCTTGCTAATCCCCTTCTCTCGCTCGATCTCTTCTAACGCGGTAAAAAACTCTGCATTCATTATGTTATCTCCTCCATAATCACATTACGCAATGCGTAGTTTTACCATTGCGATATCGTTCTTTACAAATTGTCGGGGTTCCCCGGCAACTTCCAGAGTTACATCTCCGTCTGTATAGGCGGTCAGGGTACCCAGATGCTCTTTGGTGCCAAAGGCCGGACGGTAGAGTCGCACTTCTACCAGATGGCCCATAAATCGCATGAAATCCTGGGGTCGTTTGAGTTGCCGCTCCGCTCCGGCGGAGGAGACCTCGAAGGTGTATTGACCTGGAATGAGGTCTAGCTCATCCAGTTTGGGATCCAAGGCGCGGCTCACCCGCTCACAGTCGTCAATGGATACGCCCGCTTCCCTGTCAATATAGACGCGGAGGAACCAGGCCCCGGCCTCTTTGATGTATTCCACATCCCAGAGTTCGCACCCGGCCTCCCGGACGATGGGTGCTGCCACTTGGGTGATTTGATCGACAATTTTACTCATTTTTTGTCTCCTGAAAATGGCTCAAAGAAAGGAGTGGGCAACACCCACTCCATACAACAGCCTACTTACTCTAATCTATTGCATCTTACCATATCTTTTGGCCTATTGCAAGTGTTTTTCGCTGTTCTTTTGCTGAAAATATGGGAATTTTTTTGTCGATCACCGGCGGGAGGCGGTTCTTTTTATCATTGGCATGTAGTTGTCATATGATTTATGGTATAATTATAGTGTAGTTATTATACGGAGGTGGGCAAAATGACGTATACACTGACCCGTTCAAACCGCAAAACTTGCGCGATCTATGTGCGAGACGGCGCTGTGGAGGTCCACGCGCCCCGTCGGATGCCCCTGTCGGAAATCGAGGGATTTCTCGCCCTAAAAGCCGATTGGATTCAAGAGAAACTGGCTTTGTCCACCGCCCTGCTGGAGCAACGGACAAGCTTCGCCCTCACCTATGGCGATACCGTCCGCTATCTGGGCGACCTGTACCCGATCTTGGCACAGCCGGGCAAACAGATGGGCCTCTCTCCGGATGGGTTCTTCATGTCCCCCGACCTCACCCCGGAGGAGATCAAGGCCGCCTGTATCCAAATCTATCGCCGGGCCGCAAAGTCTGTTTTGCCGCAAAAAGTCCAGCGCTTCGCCGAACAGATGGGCGTCCTCCCCCGCAATGTCAAAATCACCGGCGCAAAGACCCGCTGGGGGAGCTGTTCCGCCCGGGGCAATCTCTGTTTCTCCTGGCAGGTGATGATGGCGGACGAGGCAGAAGTTGACTACATCGTGATCCACGAGCTGGCCCATTTGAAAGAGCTCAACCACGGCCCACAGTTTTGGGCGCTGGTGGAGGCGACCCTCCCGGAATACGAGACCTGCCGGGAGCGGCTAAAAGCGCTGCAAGATCAACTGCGCCTGGAGGACTGGTCATGAGCCACGGACCCCCACAGAGCCTATGAGCGTATTCTTTGCTATCAACCTCGCTGAAGAGACCATCGCCCTGCTCTCCGCCTTGCGGGATACAATATTATAGAGTCACTTAACTAAGGAAGCCCAATATGAAAACTATGACACTGCACATCAGCGGCATGTCCTGTGCCGCCTGTGCAAACAATATAGACCGCATTTTAAAAAATCTGGACGGCGTGATTACCGCGGAAGTAAACTTCGGCACAGAAAAAGTGCGCTTGACACTGGACGAATCCAAACGCTCTTTTGATCAAATCGCAGACGCACTCAAGCAGTCCGGCTTTACGCTGCATCCGCCCCAAGAGGACGAGGCCGCAGCTGTGGCCCAGCGCAAGGCGCAGGAGATGGAATCACTGCGGAGGCGCTTTGTCTGGTCTGCAATTTTTACAATCCCGCTGACCGTTTTCGCCATGATCCCCATGTTTCTTATGGAGGCGGGCCTCACATGGATTCCGTACAATCTGGATCCCATGAATTTCCCGGCGGCAAATATGATCATCCAGACCCTGTTGACCGCCCCCGTTTTGATTGTGAATCGACGGCTGTTCCGAGACGGGTTTCGGACGTTGTTCGGCGGACACCCCAACATGGACTCTCTCATTGCAAAAGGCACCACAGTAGCCGTGGCGTACAGCCTGTATCTGGCTGTCCAAACTCTGTTCTTCGGCGCACACTATATGCCTTATTATGAAGTGGCGGCGGTGATCCTCACCCTGGTCGTGTTGGGCAAGTATCTGGAGGCCAAAACGAAAGGCAAGACCTCTGAGGCCATCCAAAAGCTCATGGGTCTCGCGCCGAAAACTGCAAAAATCGTGCGGGATGGCAGAGAGATCGAATGTCCCATTGAAGAGGTCGCCGTCGGAGCGGTCATTGTCGTGCGCCCTGGTGAGAAAATGCCCGTGGACGGACTCGTCCTCTCCGGCGAGACCGCCGTTGACGAGTCCATGCTCACAGGCGAGAGTATGCCCGTGCACAAGCGGGTGGGGGACAAGATTATCGGCGCCAGTATTAACAAAAATGGCTCCATCCAATATCGAGCGACGAAGGTCGGTAAAGATACGGTCTTGTCCCAGATTATCCAACTCGTAGAACAGGCCCAGACGTCGAAAGCGCCCATTGCACGACTGGCGGATATCATCTCCGGCTACTTTGTTCACGTGGTTATAGCGATTGCGCTCTTATCCGGCCTCGCTTGGCTGCTCTCCGGGGCCGGACTCGGGTTCTCTCTGCGGATTTTGATCTCCATCCTGGTCATCGCGTGTCCGTGCGCCCTGGGGCTGGCTACACCAACCGCCATCATGGTGGGGACGGGCAAGGGGGCGGAACACGGTATTCTCATCAAGAGCGGTGAAGCGTTGGAGACGGCGCATAAAATAAAAACAGTTGTCCTCGACAAGACGGGGACGATCACAGAGGGGAACCCCCACGTCACAGATATTTTGACCTGGGGCGCCTGTGGCGAAGATGCCCTATTGCGCCTCGCCGCCGCAGCTGAAACCCGGTCAGAGCACCCTTTGGGCGAGGCGATTGTAGCCCTCGGACGCAAAAAATTCGACATCCTGCCGGAGCCGGAGGCGTTTCGCTCCATTACCGGTGAGGGCGTCGAGGCGACGGTGGCCGGGAAAGATATATTGATCGGCAATGCTCGGCTCATGGACAATCGGGGCGTTGCGGTCACGGCGTATACCGCGGACAGTGACCGCCTCGCCTACGAGGGAAAAACGCCCATATATGTGGCCGTGGACGAAACCCTTGCGGGTATCATCGCCGTAGCCGATGTGATAAAACCTACGAGTAGGGCGGCGGTCAAACAGTTGCAAAGCATGGGCATTGACGTGGTCATGCTCACGGGCGACAACCGGCGCACCGCCGAGGCAATCGCCCGGGAGGCGGGGATCGACCAGGTTTTCGCAGACGTTTTGCCCCAAGACAAGGCGGCGCATATTAAGAATCTCCAAGCCCAGAGCGAAAAGGTCGCCATGGTGGGGGACGGGATCAACGACGCCGTCGCCCTGGTGCAGGCAGATGTGGGCATTGCCATCGGTTCCGGGACGGATATCGCCATGGAGTCCGCCAAGATTGTGCTCATGGGCGGCGACTTGATGGGCGTGGCGTCCGCCATCTATTTGAGTAAGCGAACCCTGCGCAATATTAAGCAAAATCTGTTCTGGGCTTTCGCCTATAATGTCCTGGGAATCCCCATCGCCATGGGCCTGTTATATCTCCTGTTCGGCGGCCCGCTGATGAGTCCTATGATCGCGGCGCTGGCCATGAGTTTTAGCTCCGTGTCTCTGCTTTTGAATGTGTTGCGTCTCAAAAAAATGAAGTTGGCGATTTAGAGCGCAGATGCAAGCAGCGTATCCATACAGTGCTTGTGTGGCACCCCGCCGCTGGTGCAATCAAATATATCCTCTGTTTTGGTCCAGCGGAAGTGCCAGTCGTGATAGCAGGAAAATAGTTCACCGGATTTCCAATAGCGCTCGCTGTCCTCACTGTCAGGCGCACGGGGGATAAAGGGCTTATCTACAAATGTATTCATGGCATGAAGACCGCCGGGGGCGGTCTTTTTCTTATATGCGTCGATCATCTCCCGACGCTGTTCCGGCGCAAAATAGAGGAGTCCGCCCGACGTATAGATGATATCAAACTCGACATCCGGGATAAAGTCCCGGACATCCGCCGTGAAGAAGTTGACCGTGCAGCCGTTTTGCTCCGCCAGCTTCCGACCCTTATCCAAGCCAGACGCCGCAATATCGAACGCGGAGACGATATATCCGTTGTTGGCAAAGAATACGGCGTCCTTGCCCTCGCCGCAGCATATGTCCAGCAGGCGTAGCGGCGTCGTAGGCGGTTTTAGGCCCAGGACCTCATAGCACATCCGGTTTGGGGCGACGCCCCAGTAAAATCCGTCCCGCTGATATCGTTTCTCGTAGTCCGTGACGATCCGCTTCGTCGGCACGTATCCTAACAGGGAATCCACGCTTGTCGTGAGCAGCTGTGCTAGGCGTGGCAACAGTTCGATGTCCGGATACGTCTGCCCCGTCTCCCATTTGGAGACGGCCTGAAAGCTCACGCCCAGGGCCTCGGCAAGTTTTTCCTGGGTCAATTTGTGTCCCTTGCGCAGTCGTGTCAGGTTATTTGAAAACGTGCGATTCACGTGCATCCCCCCGGTTATAGGATACGCTGAATGGGCGTTTGATGCAATAACTTGATGTTTGAATACGGGCTGGAATTCAACCGTTGGTTGAACTGAAATTTGAAGTGATCTGATCAAGATTCTATACTATTGCGTGCATCTTTGAAGAAGCTGGCTACAATGAGAATTACAATAATGCCTATGGGAAAAGCTGCTATGATTGCAACGGTTTGCAGATTGTAAAGCGCTGATTCGGAAAAAATCAATCCGATGGGGAATATGATAACCATAACTGCCCAAAAAGCGCGTATCCCACGACTGGGCTCCTGATTGGGGGATAATTTTTTGTAGCTGTAGCCGGATATGACATACGTCAAAACATCAAAGGTGGAAGCGTAGAAAATGATCATTGTGAGAGCCAAAAGCAGCAGCGCTACGGATGAGGCGGGAAGGGTTTCAAAAATACGCACAATCGTGTCGGCGATGGAATAGCCTTCGTAAATGGGGGTTGCAGAATCCAACCCGTGATGCGCTTGTTGCGCCAGGCCATAATTGCCGAGGATAATGAATGATGTGAACGTACCCGCCAACCCCCATAGATAGCCGCCGAGTACCGTGTTTTTTATTGTACGGCCTTTGCTGATCATACCGATGAAAAACGGAGTTGCCACACACCACGCCATCCAGTACGCCCAATAAAAAATGGTCCAATTTTGCGGAAAACTGTCGTTGCGCATGGGGTCTGTCCATGTTGCCAACCCGACAAAGTTTTGCGCCAAATTACCCACCGAAGCTACGCCCGTTTCCAGGATAAAGCGGCCCTCGCCGCCCAATACCAGGATATAAATTAACAGTGCAAAGAAAACATAGACACTTACTCTCGCAAGCCTTGATATGCCTTTAATTCCCGTAAGAAGTGCAATGGTATATATGGCTGCTACCAGTAGCAAAATGATGATGGTAAAGATTGTGGACGTACCTATTCCAAAAACATGACTTAACGCTGCGGCGATTAGCGGGGTCGCCAATGAGAACGTGGTTGCAGTACCTGCCAACAGCGCAAAAATGGCAATCAGGTCAATTATTTTGCCGATAGGCCCGTCTATCTTACTGCCCAAAAGCGGACGGACAGCCTCGGAAAATTTTTGTTTTGTGCCCTGCTTCACATGCAGCATATAGGCAAATGATATTGCGAGAACGATATAAAAACTCCATGCGATTGGACCCCAATGAAATAGAGGAAACGTTGCTGACCATAAATATGGATCTCCAAGTTCGTGTATGCGTGGTTCAGACATATACATAGCCCATTCGGAAAGTGAGAAAAAGATAATATCGGCGGCCATTGTGGACGTAAAAACAAGCGCCCCCCACGTAAAGGTAGAGTATGCTGGTTTGTCGACTTTTCCCAACCTTATTTTTCCGTATTTCGAAAACGCCATATACATGGTTGCGCCAAAAATAAGCAGACCTAACAAAATGTAATACAGGCCGAACTCATTACCCAAAAACCCCCGTGCACGTTCTAAAAAGAACTGGGACTGTTCCGGCACAAAAATAAACAGCAACCCCAGTGCCGTTATGCCTACAAGCGGTATTACAATTGAACTCCAATCAAGTTTGCGTTCCGTCATTTTTGTCCCTCCTCGTATTTGTTGGCGGCAATTTCATATTCATGCAATGTATCAACTTCGGTTATATCGCCATTTTGTATGGGCCTGATTTTCAAGCGATATTCCCGGTTTTTGATGAACATGGGAATATCATCCCAATAGCATTGGTTATGCCGGGGGTATAGTTCTTCAAGATGGCGTTTCAGCCTTGCCCCATCGGCCGCCGTCCAAAATGATACGGAAAATAACTGCCAGCCGGCTTTCCCCCCCAAACGGTTGCAATCTATTACAAAGCCGTCGTCATCAACCTGTTGCAACCATTCACCATGCACTTCATCTACCCAGAGAGAGGCATAGCCCGAATATTCAAAAAAGGGGTGCAAAATCCTGGGATTATGCAGTATTTGGTCGCCATCACATATGACGGCACATTCCAGAAAATTGCGTGCAACATACAGTGAGGAAATGTTATTATGCACAGCATAGTTTTGATTTTCAAGCAAGTGTACGTTCTTGTATTTTGTTGATAAATATTCGAAATATTCCTTTAAATGCCCAACCACAATATAAATCTCACAAATTCCGTTATGGAGAAACCCCTGTATCATGGTCTCTATCATAGGTGTGCCGCCAACACGAAGGAGCGGCTTTGGAATGTTGTCTGTCAAAGGTTTTAAGCGGTCTCCCACTCCCGCCGCCATAATTACGGCCCTTTCGGCTCTGTGCATTCAGCTTGTTATCTCCTTAAAAATTTTATAATATTCTTTCGCATATTTATATTGCCTCAATGCGTACTCGCCAAAGTCTTCACCCAGCATTTTCTTATATTCGCACCAGTTGCTCCAAAGAAGGCCGCAGATTGCTATATAGGCATACAGTTTGCGACGGATATCCATCGTACAAGTTCCTGTAAAATAATGGTCAATCAGTTGTTCGGTCTGCGCCCTGTCATACATGGCATATACAATGAACATGGCGATGTCAAGGTGCGGATCAGCCATGGCGGCGTATTCCCAATCAATCAGTTTGATCTGTCCGTTCGGCAGAAAAATGAAGTTATCAGGCACGGCATCAATATGGGCAAGGCAATGCACGTTGTCTTGCGCGTCCACATAGGTTTTCAACCCCATTACAGCGGCCTTTGTAGCTGCATAATCCGCATAATGTGAAGGTCTGCCTTCCCACAGGCTTTCGTAAAATGCAATGCGCTCAAACGGACAAAATGTGTGCGGTACAGTCAAGTGAAGCGTATGAAATTTGCGTAATTTAGCCATGCTGGCAGCAATATCGGCAGAACTTAATCTATCGCACACCCGCACGCCTTCCCAGTATGCAGTGATTTTATAACCAGTTAGAGGGTCGAAATGCACGATGTCATCACAGAACCCCAGCGGGGCGACAACTTGATAAACTGCGTGTTCTTTGTGACGATCAATAAGCTTGTCCGTTCCGACGCCTGGACTACGGATTATATACCGCTTTTCAGATTCCCCTATTTTGAAAATAAAGGAATCGTTGGTCATTCCCTTTTTCAGCGGTTTTAGGTCCGATACCTCGTCTATGTTACAATTGAAAATGTCAGCAATGATTTGTCGCATTTCGTTCAACCTCGTAATCGATTGATGATATACCTTCCCCCTGCCTCGCCGCTTCGACCGTGGTAATAAATATGTGCTTTGGCAACTTCTGCGATGCGCTCGGCATAAGAATCGCGTTCATTCAACAAGTTTGACGTGATATTCCCTATATTTGCTACATCAGGCAAATCAACCGACACACCTATTTTGTCGCGCAGGGAGATATCCGTCACTTCAAGCCCATAGTCTTTGTAGTTCGGGTTAAGCACTTTCATTGGCGTATTGATAAAAATGCTGGGACGGGATGTTGCGAATGAAAATTCAAATGCGATTCCCGACCAGTCGGTAAGCAGTACATCCGATGTGAAAATTGTGGCATTGCTTAGAAAATCGGTATCAAGAACAAGTTCACCGCTGTTTATATACGATTGATACCGTTCTTCCAGTTCGTCTATTATTTCGGGAAAAACTTTCAAATGCTGGGGGTGCGGGCGTACAATAATCCGCCAACCTCTATCCAATAAACCTGAAAGCAACTCTTTTATACAGGTGTCTAGGATATTCTTGGGTTGCCACGAGGGGGCAATTAGTATTTGCGGAATATCATTTGTTTTTTCCAATTGCTTACACTGTTCAAGCAATTGGTCATACAACCCGTATCCCGCTTTTACCAACCGTTTTTTATGCAGTCCTGCCATTTCTTCTCTGCGCCGTATTTCAGTTGCCTGATGTTCTCCGACGCAAAAAAAGGTGTCGAAATGGTCATACGCCGTTTCTCTCGCAGTCAGATGCAAAGAGGCGGGTCCATGGGGGATGTGTATATACTCAATGTCGAGGCGGGCAATGGAGCGTTTAATATGGTATGTTTGCATGTCCTGCACAGTTGTTACTAACATCTTTGTATCTAACCGCAACATCAAGGCAATTGTTTCACGCTCGCTTACGTAATACGGGATCAGCTGTTTGTGGCGGTCACGAACGAATATAATGTCGTTAGGGTCATTGGTTAAATAATGTATTATAATATCAGAATTATCTA
Source organism: Oscillospiraceae bacterium (assembly GCA_009780435.1). Lineage (GTDB taxonomy): Bacteria > Bacillota > Clostridia > Oscillospirales > Oscillospiraceae > WRAB01. The sequence goes on from WRAB01000009.1 coordinate 57,038, forward strand.
TGATATAGTCTATGGTGTTCTTATAATATTTATATTGTCCGCTGGAAAGCGCATAGAAAACTAACTCTTTTTTTGCCGTTTTAAACTGTGAAGCGTCTTTGCGAGAACGCGCCGTCAATCGTTTTGCTTGTTCACGTTCTGCCTTCAATTCGGGTTTCGATTTTTTTGTAGACATTATGTGTTTATAAGCCTCGGGTGCAAGTTTACGGGGGCTGAATAAAAGTTCTAATAATAAAGTTACTGCAACACCCAAAATATTTCCTATGATCCAATATATCCCTACCGAAGCGGGCAAAACCCATGCAAAATATACAGAGAATGCCACGGTAAGAATGGTCATAACCATATTGGCTCTATGGCTTTGCGGTAACGCGCCCGGACTGTACGCGTTTTGAAACAGGCAAAAAGCAAGCGCGGTAAGCCCAGAAAGTAAGGGAATCAGCATCAGTATCGGATGTGCAAATGAAGGGATTAAACCGATATTGATTCCTAAAAAATTCATGTCGATACTGCCTGCGGCCGCCGTTATCTGCGCTGCGGGGCCGGGCGGAATCCCATAGAGCATTTCTGAAATCGTTGCGGCATTATAGCCCAATACATGCTGCAGGGGGCGGTACATCACCTGTAAAACCCCGATCAGCAAGACAAGCTGCAACAGTAAGGGAACGAGTCCTAAAAGAGGTTTATATTTTTGTTCCTTAAAAAGCTCATATTGTGCGGCGTTAAGAGATTCTCGGTCTACGGAAAACTGCTTTTTAAGGCGATATAGTGCAGGCTGCAAGCGCAAAAAACGTATGGCGTTCATGTGCGTCGCATAATTAACAGGAAGCATAATAACCCTTACTACAATAGCAAAAATAAACACCGCTATGCCAAAGTGGCCTGTAAGACTGTAAAGCACCCGCAGAATGAGCCCCAATGGCACACCCAAAACAGTGTTTATGAAATCAAACAATTATTTTTCCTCCACATTTTCTAACGTATCAATTATTTCATCGTTTTCATCGCCCGTTATTCCGTTGACAGGCGTATCGGGTTTATCTTTTTTCAAAAGTTTGCGCGCTTTTCTTTTTGCAGAATACCATATTACCCCGCCGACTGTAACAATCGAAATAATTACGCCCATTAACATTCCGGCAAAACCTGGATCTATATACATATTACTTTCTCCTTTTTATGGTATCAATCATTCGGATTTGTGTGCGGTATAATCAGTTCATAATTGGGGCCGACAAAGCGGTTTACAAGTTCACGGACAATGTTAAGCGGGGCGATGGGAGCATCCAAACCGCCATATGCATCCGGTATGTGTACCGCGCTGAAAACAGAATGGGTTAATTCCATTGATATTTCCCTCGGTATCCCTTCTGCGTCCATATGCCTGTGTGTATATTCACGGTGAAAGCCATGATCTGACTGTAGAATAATGACAGCATTCGGATTTCTTTCAAGGATTTCATCAACCGCGTTCAACATGGAGGTCACAATTTGTTCAAATGCCAAGGGGTATAGATCGAGTCTTGTTTCCGCATTGACCTTCGTGTCTGGGTCGAGGTAATGCCATCGCATCGCGTGGGTTTCCTCATAGTATCTCCAAGTAAATGCAGGCGATGCGGCATTAACCTCCCCTTCACGTTGCAGTCTCTCCTCTTCATTTCCAAAAAACAATCGATTCAGAATGTAAAAATTCAAAGGCGTCGTCATTTCTAATGTTTGCGGCAGATCGGTGCGCAAAAAATCGTTCCAAAGCTGCCTGATTCTTGAATAATAGCGATATGCACCCGTCGTGCGCGAAATATCTACTACTTGCCACCAATCGTTTATGCCTTGAATGTCGTATCCTGCCGCTAAAAGTGCGGCGAATAACTCGAAGTATAGAGCGACATCTTCATATAAGCAAACATTGTCTCCTTCTACTATAGGGTACAATTGTTCACGCACTTCCCAACCAAATCCCTCATCTATCGCATTTAAAATAATTCCAAAATAGCTGTCATAAAAAGCGGGAGATAAATACATAGGGACTGCGATATGCGTTCCTGCGGCATTACGCAAATATGCGCTTTCGTCAATTATAAAATTTCGTTTTGCCAGTTCATAGCGCACATGTTCTTGACATTCATCCCAAAAACGCTCAACCGTTCTAAGGCTTGTCATCCCGTCTAGATGAATCCAATAAATATCGGGATTTGGCAAATTTGGATTTATGTTGAAATCGCGGCGAACATAAAATTCTGGCGCATCATTTCCATCAAACACCATTTCAGGGGCGGTGTTCGTACGTTGCACAATCAAAGCAGAAAATAAATTAAACACAAAAAGCAGGCAAACCACACCTGCCAGCGCATTAAAAAGAGTGATTGCTATGTTCGGATATTTTATGCTACGTAAACGTGAAACGACTGCAACAGCTAAAATGACAACAAGAAAAACGCCTAAAGCTAGATATTTGCCCATTCCGCTTATGTGGAACAGGGACATTAAAGATTCGTAAAACCAGAAAAACACCCAGGACAAAACAGACAGGAGGAGCGCCATTTGCATGTTTTTTGAAAGTATCCATAATGCCGCAAAACCCATCGTACCAATCACAGCTAATAAAGTTGCCAAAACCAGCACATGCCCAAAACGCAAGTGATTCATACTTACATTTTGAGCATACAGGAAGAAGAGAAAAATGTTAGGCAACAAAGCCGCCGCCACAACATATAAGATATAAAAAATATTAATTTTTTTAATCATGATTTTATCCCCTAAACGATATTTTATCACAAACATCGTTTAACGTCAAACTATCTCTCGTCTATATTGTTCCCGTCACCCTAAAAAAGCATTAAAATCATATTTCCCAAACTTCTACACAAACTACAGGGCGAAAGGTTGTGAGAATCATGAGCCTCATCCCGTGTACCAGCAGTTGCGTCTATCAACAGGACGGCACCTGCACCTTAGAGCGGGCCGCCTCCTGCGGGACGTTGGATGCGCAGCCAGCTGCAGGCTGTGTCCACTTTATCAGCACCGGATCAAACACCCACCGCCAGAAAAGCGTCCCGGATGGTCTTGACCATGGTCAGCTTTAGCCCCTCTGGCCGGACCAGCTTTTCCCGATCCTGCACTGGGAGAATACACTTGGTAAATCCCAGTCTCTGCACCTCAGCTAAGCGCTGATTGATCCCCGACACGGCCCGAATCTCCCCGGTGAGGCCCACCTCGCCGATGGCCACGATCCCGCTGTCCAGAGGCCAATCCCGATAGCTGGACGCAATCGCCAGCATAGTTGCTAAGTCCGCCGCCGGCTCGTCGATGGTCAGGCCGCCCACCACGTTGATGTAGGCATCGCACCCGCCGATGGCTAAGCCGCCCCGCTTCTCCGCCACGGCCAAAAGCAACATAGCCCGGCCCAGGTCGAGACCGTTTGCCGTCCGGCGGGGGACTTTCAGGCTGGTGGGAGTCAAGAGGGCTTGAATCTCCGCCAGTACGGGGCGAGTCCCCTCCATGACGCTGGTAACACAGGTGCCGGGGGCGTTCTCCGGTCTGCCAGACAGGAGCATCTCTGAGGGGTTGGGCACCTCTTTCAGCCCCGCCCCCGTCATCTCAAAGACGCCGATCTCATTGGTGGAGCCGAAGCGGTTTTTGGCCGCCCGGAGGATTTTATAGGACAAGTTGCTCGATCCCTCCACGTACAACACACAGTCCACCATATGCTCCAACACCCGGGGCCCTGCGATGTCCCCCTCTTTGTTGACATGGCCGATGACGAAAACTGTGAGGCCCTGTCCCTTTGCCATCTGCATTAGATGCATGGTACACTGCTTGACTTGGCTGACGCTGCCGGGGGCGGTGTTCACATCGTCGGAAAAGAGGGTCTGGATGGAGTCCACGATGAGCATGTCCGGCTGGATCTCCCCCACCGCCGCCTGAATCTGTTCCAGGTTCGTCTCCGGCAGGAGATACAGCTCCGCACCGGAGACACCCAGCCGCTCGGCCCGCATTTTGATCTGGGCCTGGGACTCCTCACCGGATACGTATAGCACCCGGGCAAAACGGCTCAAGTGGCCGCAAATTTGCAGCATCAGCGTAGACTTCCCCACACCGGGCGCACCGCCGATGAGCACCAGGGAACCCTTGACCGCACCGCCGCCCAGCACGCGATCCAGCTCTCCCAGCCCTGTATCAAAGCGGATTTCGCTTCCGCTCTCCACTTCGGTCAAAAGCCGGGCCGTAGACGGATTGGCACTCCGCACCGGGACGGCTTGTCCCTTCCCGCCCTTGGCCTTCCCCTTGACAACGGTCTCCTCTACAATGGTATTCCACTGCCCGCAGGCGCCGCACTGCCCCGACCACCGGGGCGTCTCGTTGCCGCAGGCGCTGCAAAAAAATATGATTTTTTCTTTCATGTGGGGTCACTCCCTCCAAAATACCGTGCTATGAATAGATCTTGGGACTGCATAAAGCCCGCAAATAAGCTGGCGGCCAGTTTTCGCTGATAGGAATCCGCCTCTAGGAGCAACACCTCCCAGGGGTTGGATAAAAAACCGCACTCCACCAGAATGGCGGGACAGTCGATATGTTTCATCAGATACACACTACGGGGTACCGGGAGCGGACACCGCTCCTTTTTGGGCTGGAGCGCAGCGATTAATATCCCCTGGGCGGTCTGAGCAAATTCCTTGCTGGCATCGGTGTCCGCAAAGAGCACCTGGGGTCCGGATACGCCGGTATCTGCGAACATGTTCTGGTGGATGCTGATGACCACGGCGTTTGGGGCAGCATTGATCTGCGCCACCCTGGCCCTGGTATCGACCACTTTTTTTGCCCGAATGGAATCCGCATCTTCCGGATAGTCCAGATCAGCCGTACGCCGGGTCATCTCCACGGGGATGCCGTAGAGGGCCGCCAAGGCCTCCAATTTGAGGCCGATTGCCAAGTTGAGTTCCCGCTCGTAAATCCCCGCCGGGGAGACGGCCCCGCCGTCAACGCCGCCGTGGCCGGGGTCGATGATTAAAATCACCTCCGCCGATTGATCCGAGGTCGCCATGACCGCTACGTGCGCTTGCCCTCTGGCGTGATAATACACGCCGGCCAGTCCCAAAAGCAGGACAGCGGCAATACACAGCAAAATCCCCCTGCCCCATATGCGCCCCCTCACATTGTCCACGCCCCTCTCTAGGGTACACTATGAGGGGGCGGGGGGAAATATGTACACGTCTGTATTATAGCACAGAGCGGCGCAAAAAAGAACCGAACACAGAGTCCTCTCATAAGATGAGAATAGAGACGCAAAGCGTCTCCAGATAAATGCATTCTTAGGAGGAACCCCTCGTGCACGAGAATCAACATCACCATCCGGCCCCGGATTTCACGCCGGAGCATCGAACCGGTATACTGCCATCGGATGCGCCTCTGGCAGTGCCGTTCGTCCCCTTCCAGCGGGACAATCCGCCCCAGTACAGCCCGGAGGACGGACTGCCTCGGGGAACGATCTTCCCCGGCTTAGACCTCCCCTGGCAGAACACAGTCAACCGCTCCCAACCCGCCGCAGGCACACCTCTGGGCGAGATCATGGCGCTGGAGTTCGCCCTCTACGACCTGGCCCTCTACCTGGACACCCACCAACACGATACCCACGCCATAGAGATGGCAGAGCACTACATGAGCTTGCTACATACCGCCAGAAAACACTACGTCGAGCAACACGGCCCCCTGTCCCACGACGAGGCGATCCGGGACGGCAAATACACCTGGCTCCAGGACCCCTGGCCCTGGGAATACCAGGAAAGGAGGGGCTGATCCATGTTTCGATATGAAAAGAAGTTGCAATACCCGGTGAATATCAAAAACCCCAATCCGGCATTGGCAAAGTTTATCATAAGTCAATATGGCGGCCCCGACGGCGAATTGGGTGCATCCCTGCGCTACCTCTCCCAGCGGTACAGTATGCCCTATCCGGAACTCCGGGGGCTTTTAACGGACATCGGCGTGGAGGAGCTGGGCCATATGGAGCTGGTCGCAACCATTGTCCATCAACTGACCCGGAACATGACCGTGGAGGAAGTCAAACGGGCCGGGCTGGAGCCCTATTTCGTGGATCACACGGCGGGTGTCTATACCCAGTTCGCCTCCGGCACGCCCTGGACTGCCGCCACATTCGCCGTCAAAGGCGACGTAATCGCCGATCTGACCGAGGATCTGGCGGCGGAGCAAAAAGCACGGGTGACCTACGACAACATCCTGCGCCTCTCCGACGACCCCGACGTGAACAATGTCATCCGCTTCCTCCGTGAGCGGGAAGTCATACATTTCCAGCGGTTCGGCGAGGCCATCGAACTGGCCAGGGAGCGGATGGATCGGCGGAATATCTACGCTGTCAACCCGGCGTTTGATCGGGTGTAGCCTGTCCCTGTCCAACATAAAAGCCTCCGGGGCGACCATGTGATCGCCCCGGAGGCAGTTGTATGGGCCAGCGCTTTTTTAGCGTACGCTGGTCACATGATTATTCTGTCGGTGTTCCGCCGTTTCCGTTGGTGGGTGGCTGCTCCTCCGCAGGCCAAGTAACGGATATCCACCGCGCCACGTACACATATTCTGGATCTGCTTCAGTCCCTACATTTACACGCGCTTCGATGAAGTAGTGGCTATGAGAAACTTCGATGACCACATAGAAGTACCATTGCCCTTCTGCAACATCCGGGAAGATGCGGAGATCATCTTCAACCTCTGTCAGATCGAGTCTGCGCTCACCATCAATGGTCGCATCACGGTCCAGCGCACGGGCGACCACTGCTGCCACCTCGGCCCTTTGGAGGCTATCAGTTGGTCTGAGGTTTCCTTCCCCGTCGCCTCGCATCCACTCTACGCTGGCAACAGCGTTGATATAGGGGTGTGCCCAGCAGGTGGCCTGACTGGCATCTGGGAAGTTTGCTGCGGGGGCATCCGTGAGCGTAAGGTCTGCCGCTCTTGCCACCATGGCGGCAAGCTCTTCTCTCGAAACGGGATCACGAGGTCTGAATACACGGTCACCGTCTTCGTCAATGTGGCCTTGGATGAAGTCATTGTAATACGCCCAGGCAACGTAACTTTCCTCCCAAAGGTCAGCGATGTCCGTAAATGGCGTTTCCGGCGGTGCCTCCAGGTCAGATTCCGGGGCGAAAATACGGATCAGAATGGCCGCTACTTCGCCTCTGGTGATGGTGCCGCTCGGATCAAATTCGCCGTGTTCGCCGCGGTCATTGCCCTGCATGAACCATTTGTGGAACTGGGGTTCCTGCTCTTCTTCGTGCCAGCGGGCCTCCAGCGCAACATCGCCGTCTGCGGCGAAGATGTATACCAAGTCCTCACTCACCAAGTCATTGCCGTCAAACCAGCCGACGAAATCGTCGTCGTTGTCGTCGTTTGCAGTGGCCGTCACACGGACGATTGCGCCGTTGAGCACATAGTCACGCTCTGTCTGTACGCCGGACCAAGTACCCCGGGGACCGTCGTGCTCCTCCAAGAGCGCCGGGGCGCCCCAGCCGGATTGGTTGCCGGGGGTGTCAGGTCTCGCCTCAAAGCCCCAAACTTCCATTGCGGCCGTGCCGTCGTCTGTGGCCGATACTTCAATCAGGGAGGTAATGTCATCGTCGTCGTCCAGTTGCTCGACTCTGTACGCCGCCTGCAGTGCCATGGCCTCTTGGATGGTCACATGGCGGCCCGTGTCCGGATCACGCATGGCAAAGCGTGGGCCGAGGTCATAGCGATCCTGGTTGAGTGCGGTCTGGCCGTCTTCAAAGTTGATAATCTCCATATCCCACGCATTGCCGAAGGTATTGCCCGGCAGCGGCATACGCTGGCCGCCGGTCATCGCCGGTCCGGTTACATAGCCGAGGCCATCCACATACGTGCCGCCGACAACGCCGCCAAACATGTGGTTGGATGCGCCGAATAAGTAGATACCATCATTTGAAATGGGTTCAAGCGTTGCCGACAGATACCAGACATCGTCCTGTAAGAACGCACCGGCAATGGTCTGGCCCTGCATGGTACCCCAGTTGGGTACGCCGTCAATTACTTCTGCGTTTGCGTCACCACCCGGCGGTTGTACGTTGTGGCCCGGTGTGTTCAGCAAGTTGATTACATCACGGCCACGCATCTCAAAGAGGGGCAGTGTGTTCTCAAAGGGCAGAATATTGATAATGTCCAGAGAGGAAATCGTATCCTCCGGACCCCATTGTAGGCGGCTCGCATCTTGGCCCCGCCACGCGGACTGGTTGTTCATTACGATTAGGCCCGCCGCATCGGCTTCCTCAAGGTCTTCTCCCGTTGTGCGCAGGATGTAGTCGTGCAATAAGTAAACCATGTATTGGTTTCTGGTGTGTTGGTTTCTGCTCCACGTGCCGCGCTCACCAATGACATTCCCCTCTGCCGCCTGTTGCCAACCCCAGCGTGCGGGATCGTCACCGACAGCGGTGAAGTCAACGGCGATGTCAAGGCCACTGGGCGGTGAGGACTCAAGATTCACCGGGCCGGGCGTAAATGCGCCAGCCGCTCTGGTGCCTCTCTCCCAGGTTGCGCCTTCGCCGAATACCCATTGGAACACTTCGGGATCCGGATCTGCCGCACGGACGAGGTTGCCGTTGGTTGCGCCAACGATGGCACGGGATGTGCCTTCCAGCTCGCCGTCTTCGTTAAAATGCAACTGGATTTGGCCAAACCCACGGCCGTGATGCCCGGTGTAGACCACTTCCGTGCTGCGTTCGATATCGTCGCCCGTTGCGCCTACCGGGTATACGAGTGTATTTTGTGTATATGCGTGACCGTGTGCGGCAAACCAGCCGTCAAAATACGCATTGCCGCGATTGAGCAAGTCCTGTACGATAACGTTACTGGGGGCGCCGGACTCATGGGTCAGGGCGATGACTGCCGCTACGCCATATTCTTCACGCAGCTCGGTAATCATTTCCTCCACCCACTCATAGCCCACGCCCACATTGCCGGGCATACGGAAGTCCAGCCCTTGACGGTCAGCCGGGCCGACGGTGGAAGGCATATGTCCGCCTGTCAGACCGATAATGCCGATTGTCACGCCGTAGTCGTCATAGAAATCGTCAATGATCGCATAGGGTGCAACCCAGTCAGGACGGTCATCCGTACCCGTTAAAAATACGTCTGCCGCGAGGAAGGGGATACCGGGTTGCGTCGCCCGCAACGGGTGTCCCACCGGCAGAATTTCCGTCAGCGGATTCACGATGCCGGCCTCTGCGAGGAACGCCGCTCTCGCAGTTGCATCCGCCATGCCGAGGCTCTCGGTCAGGGGACGATTGGAAAAGCTAAACTCATGGTTGCCGAGTGCGGCATAGCGGACGCCGATCCGGTTTGCCACAGCCAAGCCCGGTTCCCCTAAAAACTGATTGAATGCGGGCTGGCCGAAATAGTTGTCGCCGGAAAGCAGTGGAATCGGCGCATGGCCGGTAGCATCTTCGATTTCCGCCGAAAGCGCATCCATAAAGCCCACAAAGCGGGGTGCGCCCGGATCGGCGGCACCTTGTCCGCTGTCTACTTCCATACTCGTTAAGAACCCGTGGTAGTCACCAATACCGAAGAACGTGACGGTGAGGTCTGGCTCTTCCGTAGTTGCCATTGCAGCTACGGGAACCAGGGCAAGTATCATCCCCAGCACCAGCAACACCGCCAAAGTGCGCTTCATTGAGCTTTGAATCCATGTCTGTCTGCTCATTGCAACTTCTTCCTCCTTTTGTAATGTGCCTGTTTTTGTTTCTGTATCCACTGCAATCACCTTCGCTGGATTACAGCACATATTATGTCGTATCTTATCATATCCTTTGCCGTGATGCAACAGGCTTCTTTCACAAAAATCGGACACTTTACAACCGAAGTGTCCGATTTTTTCTTTGAAACGCAACCTACACGCTACACCCCGCTCCCCGCACGGATTGTGTCTACAATATTCCGGTTTCGCAACCGGGTTGCGGCGTGGTGCATGACGATCCAGGTGAGGGCAAACACGGCGACTACGCTGAGTGCAATCGCACCCCAGGGCAGTTGAAAGGCAAACTGTGCGGCGGCCCTTATGGCGAGGTGGACGAAATATGCACCCGCAATCCCCAGAGGAACCCCGACGAAAAGAGACTTGACGGAAGATAAAATGCTCTCCAACCCCAGCATCCGGCCCAGGCCCCTATAGGTCATACCAACACTCTGCAACACCGCAAATTCCTGGGCCCGGGACTGTACGTTTGCGGATATGGTGCTGATGATATTGGTCAGGTAGATGAGGGTTAAGAGTGCCACAAAGCCCCAGACAAAAGTCGTAATCAATCCGATAAGGGCGCTGATAAACTCTTGTTCGTCCTGCCTGTTAAACACATGCCAGTTGCCGCCCTCCCGCAAGTCCGTCTCCGTCATCACGTCCCAGGCGTAGTCGAAAAAGGCGGCGGGGTCTTCGGCGGTCACATTCCAGATGTAGTGCATGGCATGGAGTTCCGGCACAATGACGGTTACGGTCTGAATCCCTGCGTACAAAATCTCATTGGGCACCTCCCCCATGCCAATTGCGGCGTGTAACGGGAGTTTGCGCACAGTATCCCCGCCCTCGTAAGGGATGAGCTCCAGGGTCTGGCCGGAGAATCGGAGGGGCTCAAACTCCCACCGCCTCCCATCCGGGGTATGCATCCGATTGTGGTTGATCAGAATATTGGACCCCAAAGGCACCCCCGCCCGCTCGGCCAACATTGCGTAATGGACGGGATCAAGTGTCATTAAGGTCACGGCAAACCACTGCTCGTCTGCGGTAATATCGCCGCCGATCCCGCCCAGATACTCTAATGCCTCTGACGAGAGTATCTCCGTGGGCAGCTCCACACGATAGGTCCAGCCGTCAATGCCAATACCAAAAGGAATCGTGCCGGTATAGGCTTCAAATCGGCGGGAAATGGTCTCGGCCAGATCGGGGCTCACCGTGGTATACTCCATGTAATATCCGCCCGCCCCATCTTCCACCCTGCTCATATTGGTGTGATACCGGATGACTACGTTTGCGTCCACATCTACAAAGGTCAGTTCCGTCAGCTGGTTCATTTGGGACACAAAGGCTCCCAGGGTGATAAACAGTGCGACACTGAAACTGAGGGCTACAACGGTTGCACGGAAGTTACGTCGGCTCCGCCGGAGCGACCTTGCCGCCAGTGTCCCCTCGACGCCGAAGACTTTGCCCACCAGCCAGCTCTTGCGGACTTTTTTGACTTTCACCTCGCCCGCACTGCGGATGGCGTCAATGGCGGGGATTTTCGCCGCTTTCCTCGCCGGGAGCCACGCCGATAACAATACCGTGGCAAAGGCCAGAGCGATGGAAAGTAACATCGCCTGCCAGGACAGCACAAAGCGTACACCCATATCTTCACCGGGCCGGGCAGATTGGAACAGATCCAGCAGGAAGTGGTTAATCAGCGTCACGCCGAAAAGTTGAATCAGAAGTCCCAGGACAATGCCCATGGGAATCCCCACAGCGGCCAGGAGAAGGCTCTCACTGACGACCGTCTCTTGAATCTGCTTTTTTGTCGCACCTACGCTCTTTAAAATACCGAATTGCATGGTGCGCTCTTTTGCGCTCACACGGAACGCATTTGACAGTACAACAATGGAGGAGATGATGATGACAACACTTAATATTATCCCTAACCCCGCCAGCATGGCCTCGTACTCCGCCCGGAGCGCAGCGCCCTCCCATATGGTTTCTACCAACGCAAAACTGCTGGCCACCAGGCCGTAGACCGTGGTGATCATGGTCGTGGAGAGCACAATACCCAGCAGTGTCCAGATGGTGCGGCGGCGATTGGTTTTCAACTGGCTCTTCGCCAGATTTGTAGTCAGTTTCATCACCGCACCGCCTCATCCCGGAGGATTTGTCCGTCGGAGAGGGTGATGATGCGGTCCGCCTCCAGGGCGATCTTCTCATCGTGGGTGATGACCAGCAGGGTCTGATTATAGCGCTTGTTGGACAGTTTTAGCAGGTCCATCACTTCCCGGCTTGCCTTTGAGTCCAAGTTCCCCGTGGGCTCGTCGGCCAGGATGATGGCGGGGTCGTTAATCAGCGCCCGGCCGATGGATACCCGCTGCTGCTGTCCGCCGGAGAGCTCGCTGGGCAAGTGTTCTGCCCGGTCAGACAGTCCGATGGTATCTAAGATCGTATTGAGCTTTGCCGGATCGGCTTTCCGGTTGTCCAAAAGACACGGCAGCATGATATTCTCCTCCGCTGTGAGGGTGGGGATCAGATTATAAAACTGGTATACGATCCCGATGTTGCGCCGCCGGAAGATGGCCAGCTCACTCTCGTTGCTCTGGTAAATCTCGTTGCCGTCCACCACGACCCGGCCCGCATCCGGGCGGTCAACGCCGCCGATTAAATGCATCAGTGTGGATTTCCCGGAGCCGGATGCGCCGACGATTGCGACAAACTCGCCTTTTTCCACGGAAAACGATACATCGTCCAAGGCCGTAACAATCGTATCGCCCTTGCCGTATGTCTTCGTCAGATTCTCGACTTGTAAAATAGCCATATAGTTCTCCTCCCAATCTAGTGGATTCTATAGCGCCCCCGCCTCCGGCGGGGGCGTGCAAAATCCGGTTTGATGCCGCTATTCTAACAAGCCAATGTGACAATCCGGTGACTATTTGTTCCCATCTAAGTGACAATTCTGTCACTTAAAAAATTTCAACGTAAACGTGGCACCCGATCCGTTGCCGCCGCCCGCCACTTCAATATCGCCGTCCTGCCCACGCATAATCGCCCGGGCCAGGGGTAAGCCGATCCCGTAGCCCGTGCTGCTCTGTGATCCCTCAAATCGCCGGAACAGCTTTGCCATCTGCGCCGTGGAGAGCCCCGCCCCGCTGTCGGTGACGGCGATCCATGTGCCGATGGGGTTTTGGCCCACGTCAATCCGGATTTCCGTATCTGCCGGCGCGTGTTCCGAGGCGTTTTTGAGGATATTCGTGAGGGCCTCCGCCGTCCAGCGCTTATCGCAGTGGACTTCGACCTCGCCCGAAAGTGTAATGCGCTGGTTCTTGATCTCCAGTTGAATATACAGGGGCTCCAGCGCCAAATCCACGAGGTCTGCGGAGTGGACGGGCCCACGGGCAAAGGATACCGCACCCGCTTCCACCTTTGCCATTTTGAGTAGGGCGGAGACCAGCCAATCCGTCCGCACAAGCCCCATTTTGATTGTCTGGATGAATTCCGCCCGCTTCTCCGGCGGCGCATGTTCTAAGAGGTCCACCATAATCATCATAGAGGTCAGGGGCGTCTTGAGCTGGTGAGAGATATCGGCCATGGTACCTTTCAGCACATCCCGGTCGTGCTGCAACACGGCGACTTGCTCGTTTTTGAGCTGTGCCAGGATGTGTATATCGTTTTTGAGGATGTTCCACGGACCCTCATTGTTGACACGCAGGTCGATCTCCTGCCCGTCAATGATTTTGCGAACATTTGCGGACAACTCTGTTATTTCATGTTTTTTAATCAGCACGATATCCAAGCCCCCGTACCGTTTCAATTTGTACTGCATCCCCCAGCTTTTCCCGCAGACGTTTGATATACACCGTGAGCGTATTGTCTTCCACAAAACTGCCGGAGGAATCCCATATGCTCTCTAAAATCTGCGTGCGGGTGAGGAGCTGGCCTCTGTTTGCCGCAAAGGTCAAGAGTAACCGATATTCCAGCGCCGTGAGGTCGAGCAGATTGCCCCCAAGATACGCCTTCCCCGCCGCCGTATCAATAGAGGCGCCGCCGAGGGTCAGCGGGACAACACCATTGTCCGGCGTCTGTAACACACGCTTCACTCTGACGAGTAGCTCCCGCAGGCGGAATGGTTTCGTCACATAATCCGCCGCCCCGCTCTCAAAGGCGCGGACGATGTTTCCCTCGTCGTCCACAACCGTCAAGAAGATCACGGCGGCGCCTGCATGTTTGATTGCCACCTGCACCTGGGCACCCGTCCCGTCGGGGAGCTGCATATCCAGGATGGCCAAGTCGAATTGGCCGATAGCTATGGCTGCCAAAGCATCCATGACACTTTGACAGTGCGTGACAATATAACCCTCCTGTTCCAGGGCGTAGATCAGACCCGTGGCAATCATCTGATCGTCTTCGACGAGTAAAATGTTATATTTCATAGCTGTAACCTCGGATATCCTGTGTATCATCGAACCACTGATTCGATGATACTACAAAATTGTGAAAAAGTAAACGAGCGTAGCACCTCAAAATTGGTATCCTTTTTCACTATATGCATTTGGCAAAAGTGCCATGAAAATTATCATATAAGAACACTTTTTCATAAAATTTATGATTTTTTACCAAAAAATCGATATTTTTTGTAAATCAATTCGCTTGTTAAAAATATCACAAAAAATATCACACACATGTAATTTTCTCATAAAATCTATTGTTTTTCACCGAAAATATGCTAAAACGTCAACTTTTCATTGACAGGACAGCTTGTCAGCTTGTAAAATTAAATTGAGTAAAAATGAAGGAGGTCTTGCATTGTGAAAAAGCTCCGCAATGACTTTATTGTGCCAATCTTAGTGCTCGGCCTCATATGTTTATTATGTACATGGGCAGTGGCGGTCACCTTTCACATAACCGATCCGGAAATCCAACGGATGAATCTGGAACGCGCCCAGGCGGCACGGCTGGAGGTTCTGCCCGAAGCGGACGAATTTATTGAGTTTCCGGATCTTGAATTGCCCCACGGCGTCACTGAGGCGTTTCGGGCTAACAATGGCGTGGGCTATGTTTTTCAGACGTATGCGCCGGGATACGCCGGCATTGTCCCCGTGACGGTGGGCTTAGATCCAGATGGCCGAATCATCGGCATCCGGATGTTAGCAAATCAAGAGACCCGGGGCATCGGAGACCGTGTGGAATGCCCCACGTATTTGGCCCTGTTCTACGGTCTGACCAGCCCGGACGGGGTGGATACTATCAGCGGCGCCACTGTGACAGTGGATGCGCTGAAACACGCATTGCGCCACGCCATTGAGGCGTTTGAACTGGTGAGAGATATATAGATTATGTTTCTGTCTCCTCCGCCGCAAGCGGCGGCAGTGCAAACGTAATCATACTCTGGGGGTGGATACATGGCGAGAAAGATAGGCGGCGTTATGGCGCCGCATCGGAAACATACAGCGGGCTGTACGCCGCTTGCAATCCCCGTCCCTGCAGAGGTGCATATTCCCATGTCCATGCACAGCGGCGCACCGGCAAATCTGATTGTGGGCGTGGGCGACAGTGTAACAGTCGGGCAGTTGATCGGCGAGGCCGCCACACGGGTCTGTTCCCCGGTACACGCCAGTGTATCCGGTCAGATAAAGCGCATCGACACTTATGATCCCCTGACGGGAGCGCCCGCCGTTTCTGTGCGGATCGCCTCAGACGGCGAGCAGACCCTTTGGGAGGGCCTCACACCCTCGCCCGTGACTAATTTGGCGGAGTTTCTCGCCGCCGTACAGGCCAGCGGCGTGGTGGGTCTGGGCGGTGCAGGGTATCCCACAGCGCCGAAGCTGACCTTGAAAGAGGGCACCAAGCTGGACTATATCCTGATTAACGGCGCAGAGTGCGAACCCTATATTACATCAGACACCCGAACCATGGTGGATCACACCGCCGACGTGTGGGCGGGCGCCCTGCTCTTAAAAGAATACTTAGGCCCCAAAAACGTCGTGATCTGTATCGAGAACAACAAGCCGGAGGCCATCCAAAAACTGGAGGCCCTCTGCGCCGGTGTACAGGGTATGCGCGTCCATGTGCTGCCGTCCCTCTATCCCCAGGGGGAGCGGAAAGTCCTCGTATACAACGTCACAGGGCGGATCGTGCCGGAGGGCGCACGCCTGACAGATGTGGGTTGCATCGTCATCAACTGCACCACGGTGGCGGTGATTGCCCAGTACATACGGACGGGTCTCCCCCTGGTCTCGCGGTGCGTGACCGTAGACGGTTCGGCGGTGAAACATCCGCAAAATGTCATCGCCCCTATCGGGACGCCCATTCGCAACCTGTTCGAGTTCTGCGGCGGCCTGAAAGACGATGTGAAAAAGATCATCCTGGGCGGCCCTATGATGGGCGCGGCGGTGCCGAGCCTGGATGTACCCGTGGTCAAGGTCACAAGCGCCATCCTCGCCCTCTCCGGCAGAGACGCCGAAGCGCCAACCCCGTCGGCCTGTATCAAGTGCGGCCGATGTGTCGCACAGTGTCCCATGAATCTGATGCCATCCTTTATTGAGGACGCCTTTGAACGGAAAAAGGTGGAGTTACTCCGCACACATAAGGTCAACCTGTGCGTCGAGTGCGGCTGTTGTGCGTATTTGTGTCCGTCCAAGCGGCCCCTGGCCCAGGTGATGACATTGTCAAAGAAACTATTGTGGGGGGAGTAATGATATGACGCGTATGATCGTATCCTTTGCGCCCCACATCCGGGAACGTGTGACGACCAGCCGGATTATGCTGGATGTCATCATCGCCCTCTGTCCGGCATTTATCGCCGCCGTCTTGATATTCGGCCCACGGGCGGCCCTGGTGACGGGAGTCTGTGTGGCCAGTTGCGTCTTCTTTGAGTGGGCGTATCAAAAACTGCTGAAAAAAACCATCACTGTCGGAGATTTTTCCGCCGTCATCACCGGTATGCTCCTGGCGTTTAATCTGCCCGTGGGTATCCCCCTCTGGCAGGCCATCTTCGGCAGCGGCGTGGCGATTATCCTGGTAAAGCAACTCTTCGGCGGCATCGGCAAAAATTTTGCCAACCCCGCCATCACAGCCCGGATTGTCATGTTCATATCCTTCCCAGCCGCCATGGCCACCTGGGCGCCGATTCCCGTCGACGCCATTTCCAGTGCAACGCCTTTGGAGCTGATCCAGCGGGGAGACTTGGCCGCTCTGCCGGGGATGTGGGATATGTTTATCGGCACCCGTATGGGTTCTTTGGGCGAGACCAGTGCGCTGGCACTTCTAATCGGCGGCATCTATCTGTTGGCCCGCCGTGTGATCACATGGCACATCCCCGTCGCTTTTATCGGCACCGTGTTTGTGCTGACGGCGCTCCTTGGAATCCAGCCCACATTCCAACTGTTTGCAGGCGGTCTCCTGCTGGGGGCCATCTTCATGGCGACAGACTATCCCACCTCGCCCCAAACCCGTACCGGGCGGATCATTTTCGGTATCGGGTGCGGTGTGCTCACGGTGATTATCCGGGCCTGGGGCGCTTACCCGGAGGGCGTGTCCTTTGCGATCCTCTTTATGAACGTCCTCGTCCCGTTTATCAATAAACTGACCATGACAAAGCCGCTGGGCGGCATCAAGAAAAAACCGTAAGGGAGGCCGGCTGGATATGAGCAAACTTTCGATCTTTATGAAAGGGATCATCAAGGAAAATCCCGTTCTGGTTTTTGCGCTAGGCATCTGTCCGGCCCTGGCCGTGTCCTCTCAGGCTGTAAATGCCGTGGGGATGGGACTCGCCACCACATTTGTCCTCCTGTGTACGAACACGGTGATCTCCCTGCTCCGGAAGGTGATCCCGGATAAGGTCCGCATCCCGTGCTACATTGTGCTCACCGCCGCCTTTGTGACCATTACCCAACTCATTGTAAAAGCGTATGTACACCCCCTATACCTGGCCCTTGGAATCTTCCTGCCACTGATTACTGTGAACTGTATCATCATGGCCCGGGCAGAGATTTTCGCCAAGAAGAATCGGCTTTTTGACTCTGTGATTGACGCATTGGGCATGGGGCTCGGCTTTACCCTGGCTCTTCTGGCCATCGCCTCCATCCGGGAAATTTTCGGCAACGGGACATGGTTTGGAATTGAACTACCCGTACTGGCGGAGCACAACATTTCCATCTTCATGTTGGCCCCCGGCGGATTTATCGCCTTCGGTATCCTGGTGGCCATCGCCAATAAGGTTTCAAACGGCAGGGCCGCAAAGTTGAAGGAATCCGGCTGCGCCAGATGCCCGGCGGCCACCGCCTGCGGGAAAGGGGGCGCTGCATAATGGAGTTTCGTACCCTGATCATAATCATGATGAGCGCCGCCCTCGTCAACAACTTTGTTCTGATCCAATTTCTCGGTATATGTCCCTTTTTAGGTGTTTCCAAGCAATTGAAAAGCGCCACGGGCATGAGTATCGCTGTCATATTCGTCATGCTCTTGGCCACCGCCGTCACATGGCCCATCACGATCTTCCTCCTCCAGCCCAATGGAATCGGCTTTTTGCAGACCATCGTATTTGTGTTGACCATTGCGGCCCTTGTACAATTGGTAGAGATCACATTGAAGCGGTTCATGCCGGCTCTATATTCCGTCTTGGGCGTCTATCTGCCGCTGATGGCGACAAACTGCGCCATCCTGGCGGTTGTACTCCTCAATATCAACAACGAACACAGCTTTGTAGAATCTCTAGTCAACTCTCTGGGGGCCGGGCTGGGATTTTTACTTGCCATGGTGATTTTCTCCGGGATACAAGAGCATCTGGAAAATGCGGATCCGCCGGCGTGTATGAGGGGCCTCCCCATCGCCCTGTTCTCCGTGGCGATTCTGTCTCTCGCATTTTTTGGATTTACCGGTGTAGTCGAAAACTTATTCGGGTGACGGGAGGATATACATGAATATGATTGTGATTGCCATTCTTTCCGTAACCACCATCGCCGCTATCTTAGCCGCCGTCCTCTGCATCGCGTCTCGGGTCATGGCGGTGGAGGTGGATGAGCGCTTACAGACAATCAAAGACTGCCTGCCGGGTTCCAACTGCGGCGCCTGCGGCTATCCCGGATGCGAGGGCTACGCCGTGGCCCTGCTGTCGGGCGACGGAATCGGAGCCAACCTATGTCCCCCCGGTGGCGCAGTTCTCGTGGCACAGTTGAGCGAGATTTTAGGGGTCACAGCCGAGAACGTGGCTCAATCCATCGCCGTCGTCCGCTGTATGGGTGACCGTGATGCGCAGCAGACCAAAATGGAGTACAAGGGGATCGAGACATGCAAGGCGGCAAAGCAGCTGTTCGGCGGCGCAGGCGCATGTGCGTTCGGCTGTATGGGTTATGGCGACTGTCAGGTCGTCTGCCCCAGTGACGCCGTCTGTATGGAAAACGGTCTCGCACGGATCAGCCCCGCACGCTGTACGGGCTGTACCCTGTGTGTAAAAGCGTGTCCCAATCAGCTGATTACCATGGAAAGCACTTCTATTGCGACAGCTGTTCTATGTAATACTATCGAAAAAGGCGCAATTGTGCGAAAAAAATGTTCTTATGGGTGTATCGCCTGCGGAAAATGTGTCCGGGAATGTCCATCCAATTCTATCATAATGAAACATAATCTCGCCCAGATCGACTATGAGACGTGTACGGGCTGCGGGCGCTGTGTCGAAGTGTGTATCACACATTGTATCCAACCGCTCCGCCCAATCCAAGAACCTGTGGCAATGGAATCTGAAGCGACCCTTGTTTGATAGCCGTCGATATACAGACACTAAAGACGGGACGTCCAGGGGCCGTCCCCTACAATGCCACGTAGGGGGCGGCGCCCTCGACAAATAGAGTCCCGTTTGATATACTTATGTCAAATTCCAGTGTGGGAGGTGGTCATGTGAAACGCTTTTTTCTGATTCTCCTCTTTCTGGTCGGCCTTGCTCTAGTCGCTTTCTCCGGGTGGCAGCTGATTGAAGGACACCGTGAATACGCCACCGCTCGGACGGAGTACGCCGATCTGCGTACCATGGTCCCCTCTGCACTGCCCCCTACAAGTACTCCAACAGGCCCCGCCAGGCCGCCTAGTTCGGCGCCGGAATCGGTGGTCAATCCGATGACCCCTTTCCTTGAAATCAACCCCGATTTCGTGGGTTGGATTCAAGTCAACGGTACCGCCGTGGACTACCCTGTCGTACGGGGCGCTGACAACGAGCTGTATCTGCACACGACGTTCACCGGCACAAACAACGCCTCTGGGGCCATCTTTATGGATTACCGCTCTATAGACGGCTTTGATGCGCCCGCCGCTGTCCTCTATGGACACAATATGCGGGACGGCTCCATGTTTGCATCTCTGCACCAGTTTCTCGACCCCGAATTTACCCATCAATACTCTGAAATCGCAATTATAACCGCCGATGGTGCACCTCTGGTCTATCGGGTATTTGACGCACAGCTAGTTAGCGCCCGAGACGCTTTGTTTGGCCTTGATTTCAACGATGCTGGTGTCGTAGGGGAATTTTTCGGGGTTTCCTCGGCAGATCGTATTCTAGTCCTCTCCACCTGCGAGAGCGGTTCAAATCGTGACTGGCGGCTGGTGGTGTTTGCGGTGTTGGTGGAGGCGGTGTAGGGGGTAGGTCAAAAAGGCTGACGTATAATGCGTCAGCCTTTTTTTGTTATCTTGCTTGTGTGTCCGCAGCCATTTCTACAACCCGGCGAAGCGCACGAATATTTAACACATCCGCAAGGTGCATCTTCGCAAGGATTTCAACTCTCCCTTTTGTTTCGTCCCAGCCCGTAAGGACTAAAAAATTGCTATTACTTTCATTCCAGACTGTTAGAGTAAAAAAGGCTTCATATTTCCTCGGCGTGGGGCGATCTCTCACTTGGCGAACCGCATCCAGCGGTATGGCGATTATGCTGCCTCCCCTGCCCTGCGTATAGATAAATTGACCGTCTCGCAGTTCAAGTTCTTTGCCAAACGATATATTTATCTGACCTAGTACCTCGCAGGTAATATCTCGCAGCAAATATTCTGTAAATTTAACGTCGAGCACATCAAAGAACACTTCGTAATCTGGAACAATCTTATCGTGCAATTCAAATTCCGTACCGTCTTTTTTGACAATTGTAGCTTCTCGTTTTGTGGGACGTGTAAGTTTCCCACGACCTTTATGCCACTGTACATCACGTATGCCCTTTATATCCTCAAAGGCTATTTCCGTACTTTTCGTTCCAATAGTGTGTCTTACGCCAAGCGCATAGAGGATCGCCTCCATTTCCTGGCGATCACGTCCCGCAGCTTTGATGCAGAGAATGCCTGGCACGAAAATAAGAAGTGGTATGATACCCAGCACAAGGCCAATAATCCCCTGTCGATTGATAATTAAATAAACACCCAGCGCAGCCCCGACCACAATCAGGCCGAACCCCAAAATCAAATATCGAATTTTTCTCTTGGCAATCTGCTCTGACGTTACTCTATGTTCTAATAATCGCTTGCCAAAATTCATTTCACTTGACATACTTACCCCCGCTTCCATAGCGCAAACCAATTCATCCCGCACACCACTATAACGGCAATCGCCACTAGAATCATTACGTAGACCGCCGCCGTCGCCATGTCTCCCGCCGCGACAGAGGAGTAGACCGCCAGGGGCAGTGTCCGGGTCTGTCCGGCAATGTTGCCTGCGATCATGGCCGTGGCGCCGAACTCCCCCAATCCTCTGGCAAAGGCGAGAATCGCGCCGGATGCCACGCCGGGCAGGGCCGTGGGGAGCAGAACCTGCCAGAGAATCCGAAACTCGCCCAATCCCAGGGTCTTGGCCGCCGCGACGAGGTCCGGGTCCACCTGCTCAAAGGCTCCCCGTGCGGCCCGATACATGAGGGGGAACGCAATAACCACCGCCGCTAATACTGTGGCCCACCAGGTAAAGACGATCCGCACACCGAAAAACTCCAGCAAAAACTGCCCCACCGGACGCCTGGTGCCAAAGGTGAATAACAGGAAAAATCCCACTACAGTGGGCGGCAGGACAAGGGGTAACGTGAACAGCACGTCCACGACCAGCTTCACCGCTTGACGCCGGAGTCCCACTACCCACCGGGCCGCCAAAAGACCCAGAAAAAAAGTGAAAATCATGGCCACAGACGCCGTCTTCATAGAGAGTAGGATCGGGCTAAAATCCATGAGAAATGCCTCCCTCATAGGGTATCCAAAAGCCGTGGATAGCGAATATCTCCAACACCTCCGGGGTCTGGAGAAACGTCCAAAAGCGCCGGGCGGCATCTTCGTTTTGGGTCGCGGTCAAAATCGCCACCGGATAGAAAACTGGTATCTCCAAATCGGCCTGGGCGATGATTGTCACCTGCTCTGTGAGTCGCGCATCTGTGGCGTATACGACGCCCGCGTCGGCGCTGCCCTCGGCCACCCAGTGGAGCACCTCCGTCACATTGGCCCCAAAGCTGGCCCGCTGCCGCACCGCTTCCCAGATACCCAGGTATTCAAAAACCATCTGGGCGTACTGTCCCACGGGTACGCTCTCCGGGTCTCCGATGGCGATGTGCTGGGCGTTTAAGATATCGGCAAATCCCGTGACATCTGTCTTGGCTCCCGTGGGCGCTACGAGGACGAGTCGGTTCTCCAACAGCGGGACAATCGTGCCTTCCATCACCAGTCCCTGCTCGTCCAACTGCTCCATCTGTCGCATGGCGGCGGAGAAGAACAGATCGGCGGACAACCCCAATTCAATCTGAGTCTGGAGCTTGCCGGAGCTGTCATAGGTGCCACGGATACGGATATCCTCATATCGCGCCTGGAAGAGGGGGATGATCTCCCGCTCCAAGACGTGCTCCAAACTGGCGGCGGCGGCAATGAGGAGTTCTTCTCCGCTATCGGCACCCGCTCCCCCGCCGCAGGCCGCTAGGGATAACAGCAAACATATCAACAATACGCTAACTAAGGCTTTTTTCATTCACTTTCCCCGTATAGCAACTTTTTCCCGCTCCTGAACGGGCATTACTTACTGCACAGTATATCACGCCTATGAATACAAGTAAAATTTTTGATAGACAGCGCAGAATATGCACAATCGGAAATAAGGGCTTGAGCGGCTACCTGTTTACGCAAAGAAAGGGCGCCCCCGGTGGGGGCGCCCTTTCTTCATTCTCCTTTATATTTGATCCGTGTGGCAATCCCGCCCCTGATATGGCGTTCCGCCTTGTTCTTTTCCAGCACTTCTTTCACCTGTAAATACAGTGGCTTGTTGAACTGCTGTAATCTTTCGGATAGATCTTTATGTACGGTTGATTTTGAAATTCCAAACTCTTTTGCAGCCGCGCGCACCGTCGCATTGCTCTCTATAATGTACACCGCCAAGTCACAGGCACGCTCTTCGATGTTCGATTTCAAAAACACCACTCCCCCATCGGTTATAACTCATCTATATGCATTGCCCATGATGGGTAGTACGGCTTTAGCCGCTTCGGAATAATATGCGCCTGATTTTGACGCTCCAAAACCGCACTGGGTAATACAATATACCGCACGCTATCTAAAAATGGCTGACTCGCCACTATATGTCTTCCATTTTTGCACCTTCGCAAGTCAAAACTTGCAAAAATTAAAAATCTATGCTATATTGTTTCTCGTGAGGTGATGCGATATGTTTGAATTTAGCTCAAAGACAAATCTATTCGAAAAGCGGGCGCAGGACTATATCTTAAAGGATGTGGCCTCCCCGGAACTCTACCGTGATCTCTTCTCCTATGAACAGGTGCCACGGGTGGCCTTTAACTACCGCATGGTGCCGCCCAATATGCCATCAGAAATCTGGATCACGGATACCACATTTCGGGACGGGCAACAGTCCATCACGCCCTATACGGCGGATCAAATCGTCCAGATTTACGACTATCTGCACCGGCTCTCCGGCCCCTCCGGTGTTATCCGGCAGAGCGAATTTTTCGTCTATACAAAAAAAGATCGAGAGGCCCTGGACAGATGTCTGGAACGGGGCTACGAGTTCCCCGAAGTGACCAGTTGGATCCGGGCCTCCAAGAGAGATTTTGAACTGGTGCGGGAGCTGGGCCTAAAAGAGACGGGCATCCTGGTCAGTTGCTCTGACTACCACATTTTCCTCAAGATGAAGATGACACGGCGTGAGGCCATGGATCACTACCTGGGCATTGTGCGAGACTGTATCGAACACGGAATCCGGCCACGCTGTCACTTTGAAGATATCACTCGTGCGGACATCTACGGCTTCGTAATCCCCTTTGCCATGGAGCTTATGGCCCTCATGGAGGAGACGGGCATCCCCATTAAAATCCGGGCTTGTGACACCATGGGCTACGGCGTGACGTATCCCGGCTCCACCCTCCCCCGCTGTGTCCAGGGTGTGATCTACGGCCTCAACCACTTCGCCGACGTGCCGTCCTCGCTCATCGAGTGGCACGGCCACAACGATTTCTATAAGGCCGTGTCCAATGCGTCCTACGCCTGGCTCTACGGGGCCAGCGGGGTCAACTGCTCTCTCTTCGGCATCGGGGAGCGGACGGGGAACACGCCGCTGGAGGCCATGGTCTTTGAATACGCCCAATTCCGGGGGAGTTTTGACGGCATGGATACCACGGTGATCACAGAACTGGCCGAATACTATGAAAAAGAACTGGGTATCGAAATCCCGCCCATGACGCCTTTTGTAGGCAAAAATTTCAATGTCACAAGGGCTGGCATCCACGCCGATGGCCTACAAAAAGACGAGGAGATTTACAACATATTCGACACGGGCAAGCTCCTAAACCGCCCGCCCCGCATCGCCGTATCCAACACTTCGGGCACAGCGGGAATCGCCCACTGGATCAATTCTTTCTATGGCCTAAAGGACAGAGACAGCTACGACAAAAAGCACCCTCTGGTGGAGCGGATGAAACACTGGGTAGACACCCAATACGACGACGGCCGGGTCACCGTAATCAGTGACCAGGAGTTAGAGGAAGTCTTCATGCGGCTGCTGGACGAGGGATAGGGGGCGTTTATGAGATATACCGTGACCGAAAAAATCATCCAGCGCCATCTGGTCGAGGGGAATATGCAAGCGGGCAACCCCATTTCCATCAAAATTGACCAGACGCTGACCCAGGACTCCACCGGAACCATGGCGTATTTGCAACTGGAGGCTATGGGGGTCCATCAGGTCAAGACAGCGCGTTCCGTGGCCTATATTGACCACAATATGCTCCAGGAGGGCTTTGAAAACGCAGACGATCACAAATATATCCAGACCGTGGCCCACAAGCACGGCGTCTATTTCTCCCGTCCCGGCAACGGCATCTGCCATCAAGTCCACCTGGAGCGCTTCGGCGTGCCGGGGGCAGCCCTTTTGGGTTCCGACAGCCATACGCCCACGGGCGGCGCTCTGGGGATGCTGGCCATGGGTGCCGGCGGACTGGATGTGGCCGTGGCCATGGGCGGCGGGGCCTATGCCATCCCCATGCCGGAGGTAATCAATATTCGGCTTTCAGGCAAACTCAATCCCTTTGTCTCGGCGAAGGATATTATCCTGGAAGTCCTGCGCCGGTTGAGCGTCAAGGGCGGTGTGGGCAAAGTGATGGAGTACACGGGCGAGGGGATCAAATCCCTGTCCGTTCCCGAGCGGGCCACCATTACCAACATGGGCGCAGAGCTGGGGGCCACGAGCTCTCTCTTCCCCAGTGACGAGATCACAAGGGCATTTCTGGAGGCCCAGGGCCGCGGAGATGCGTATGTGGAACTCCTTCCCGATCCCGATTGTTCTTACGCCCAGACCGTTGAAATTGACCTGGATCTACTGGAGCCCCTCTGTGCCGCCCCCCACAGCCCCGACAACGTGATCCCCGTATCACAGGCGGGGGATATCTCTGTCGATCAGGTGGCCATAGGCAGTTGCACCAACGGCTCCTACC
The DNA here is from genome assembly GCA_009780435.1 of Oscillospiraceae bacterium. Lineage (GTDB taxonomy): Bacteria > Bacillota > Clostridia > Oscillospirales > Oscillospiraceae > WRAB01. Next base: position 82,709 of record WRAB01000009.1, read on the forward strand.
TGGATCTGATGCGTGTGGCCGCCATTCTAAAGGGCGAGACCATCGCCCCGGATGTGAGTCTTGTGATCTCCCCCGGCTCAAAGCAGGTACTCACCATGCTTGCGAAAAACGGGGCACTGGCGGATCTGATCGCCGCCGGGGCCAGGATTTTAGAGGCGGGCTGCGGGCCGTGTATCGGCATGGGCCAGGCCCCCGCAACGGATGCCATTAGTTTGCGTACCTTTAACCGGAATTTCAAAGGCCGCTGCGGCACCGCCACGGCGGAGGTCTATCTGGTGAGTCCGGAGGTGGCGGCGGCCAGCGCCCTGACGGGTAAATTGACCGATCCCCGCACCTTGGGCGAGATGGCTCCCATCCCGCCGCCGATTGCATTTGACGTGTCGGATAATCTGATTATCCCCCCCTCTGCCACACCTGACCGGGTGGAGGTGATCCGGGGGCCGAATATTAAGCCCTTTCCACTGGGCGCACCTTTGGAGGAGCGGATCGCCAAGAAAGTCTTGCTCAAAGTGGGGGACAATATTACGACGGATCACATTATGCCGTCCAATGCCAAGCTTCTGCCCTATCGCTCCAACATCCCCTATCTGGCAAATTTCTGCTTCGCCCCCTGTGATGAAAATTTCCCGAAGCGTGCAAGGGAATATGACGGCGGAATTGTCGTGGGCGGGGAGAACTATGGACAGGGTTCCAGCCGGGAACATGCGGCCCTGGTGCCGCTCTATCTTGGCATCCGGCTGATTTTAGCCAAGAGTTTCGCCCGTATCCACAGGGCAAATCTGATCAATGCGGGAATCCTCCCCCTGACTTTCACAAATCCAGACGACTATGATGCGCTGGAGCTCCTGGATGAACTAATCCTGGAGGACGCCATCAATCAGGCATCACGTAGGGGCATTGTACATCTACGGAGTCCGGTCGGTACGATTGAGGCGAGGCTGGACATCAGCCCGCAGGAGATGGAAATTCTGCTCTGGGGCGGAAAAATCAATTGGATGAGACAGTGTAGGAGGCAGTGAACATGAATAAAATCAATATAGCGGCAGAAAAATTCGCCCGGTTGATCGAACAGCAATTGGAGCGTGTCGCAAAGATGAACGAAGACACGGCCTTCCTCGATTATGCGGCCCTCCCGGAGATTCGCATCGGTACCGTAGGTGGCGACGGGATCGGCCCCGCCATCACGGCCCAGGCCCAGCGGGTGCTGGAATTTCTGCTGGCGGATGAGGTCAAGTGTGGCAAAGTCAAATTTGTGGAGATCAAAGGCCTCACCATTGAGAACCGAGTGGAGAAAAATCAAGCCATTCCCGATGACGTGCTGGCGGAATTGAAAACCTGTCACGTCATCTTAAAAGGCCCCACCACCACCCCCCAGGCGGGTGATCCCTGGCCCAATATTGAGAGCGCCAACGTGGCCATGCGAAAGGCCTTAGACCTCTTCGCCAACGTCCGCCCCGTGCGGGTTCCCGAAGCGGGGATTGACTGGACGTTTTTCCGCGAGAATACCGAGGGGGCCTACGCCGTGGGGAGCCAGGGGGTGGAAGTGGATGAAAATCTGGCCATCGACTTCACCGTCACCACCACGGAGGGATCAAAGCGGATTATCCGCTCCGCCTTTGAATACGCCAGGCAAAACAAAAAGACCCTGGTCACCGCTGTGACCAAGGCCAATGTGATTAAGACTACGGATGGGAAGTTCTTGCGCTGCTTCCACGAGATCGCCAGAGACTATCCCGGCATCCACACCGACGAGTGGTATATTGACATTATGACTGCAAAACTCATCGATAAAAAGCGGCGGGGGCATTTTCAAGTCCTCGTTATGCCCAACCTCTACGGGGATATCTTGACCGACGAGGCCGCCGAGTTCCAGGGCGGCGTGGGGACGGCGGGCAGCGCCAATATCGGCAAGCGCTATGCCATGTTCGAGGCCATCCATGGCTCCGCCCCCCGTATGGTGAAGGAGGGTCGAGATATCTACGCCGACCCCTCCAGTATGATGCGGGCGGCGATTATGCTGTTAAACCACATGGGATACGAGGCCCAGGGCGCCCGCTTTGAAACAGCGCTGGATATCTGCACCCTGACGGCGCGAAAGCACGTCTTAACAGGCCGAAGCGACGGCGCCACAAACGCAGAATTCGCCGACTATGTGATGGAGACGATACAGAAGTTGTAACCATGCACTTGCAGATACCTCATATCAAATGCCAAGCAGAATCACCACTTGAAGTGGTGGTTCTGTTCTATCTAAAAATAATACCCGTTATATTGCATCATATGGGTCGATATGATATGATGTTTTTATGGTGAAGACGCCCCACTGAATACAGAATTATCTGTCCCCGCGGAGGAGAGATCGTAGGATTTGCACGAACAACTTTAAATTATAAGGAGTTTGAGTGAAGATATGAAATTTGGAACCTTATATGCCTATTGGACAAATGAATGGTCTGGTGACTATCTACACTACGCCAAAAAGGTGGCAGACCTGGGGTTTGATATTCTGGAAATTTCCGCTGGGGATCTGCTCACAATGTCAGATGGAGAGATTGACGCCCTAAAGGCGCTGGCAAAAGAGCTGGAGATTGCAATCAGTTCCAACATCGGGCCGCCAAAACGATATGATGTAGCATCTTCAGATCCCGCAACCCGCAGAGCTGGGATCGGGTTTTTGACAGATATCATGGAGCGAATGGATCGGCTGGATTCCCGCTCGCTGGTGGGCGTCATGTATACATATTGGCCCAATGACTTTACCGATCTGGATAAACCCGCCCAATGGGCCAGGGGGGTTGAGAGCGTAAAAGAGATGGGCAAAACAGCCCAGGCCCTCGGTATTACAATGGGACTGGAGGTGGTCAATCGCTTTGAGACCCTCCTCTTAAACACCGCTGAAGAGGGTGTGCGTTTCTGTCAAGAGGTTGACAACCCAAATGTGAAACTCTTGCTGGACACCTTCCATATGAATATCGAAGAAGACAGCATTCCAGATGCCATCCGCAAGGCGGGCAGTATGCTAAGTGCTATACACGTCGGGGAGGGTAACCGTAAAATCCCAGGACAAGGACACCTGCCCTGGGCGGAGATCGGCAGGGCACTCAGAGACATTGATTTTACTGGCAATGTTGTAATGGAACCATTTGTGTTAAAGGGCGGAACAGTCGGTAGCGATATCAAAGTTTGGCGTGACCTATCTAACGGGAGCACTCCCCAGGAGATGGATCACGCAATCAAGGCAGGTCTCAATGTCCTGCGCACCAACTTCTTGTCGTAAAAGGAGGACATTGCTATGTCTAGCATTTGGACAATGGGTGAACTGCTCTGTGAAATCATGCGCCCGGATGTGGATGCCCCCCTCGATAAAGAAGGTGTTTTCTGGGGCCCTTATCCCAGCGGCGCACCCGGCATTTTTATTGATACCGTCGCAAGACTGGGTCATAGAGCCGGCATTGTCGGCGGCGTGGGCAAAGACGATTTCGGAAAGTGCCTGTTAGATCGCCTGGGACAGAGCGGTGTGGATTGTTCGCAAATCACAGAATATGAAGACGGCACAACAGGTGTCGCTTTTGTGACCTACTTTCAAGACGGCTCCCGCAGATTTCTATACCACTTCCCGGATACCCCCGCCACAAGACCCACGGCGCCAAATCTGGATGCGCTGGAAGAGGACATCTCCTATTTTCACATCATGGGCTGCTCATTAATGGCAAAACAGGCGTTTGGACAGGAAATATTAACTCTCATGCGCGGCCTGTCCCAGGGGGGTACCAAGATCACTTTCGACCCCAACATCCGCCCGGAGCTGATGGGCGACGAGGGTGTCTATCAAGTCATCCAGGAAGTTATGTCCCATGTAAACGTGTTGCTCCCCGGTGTGGCGGAGCTTCTGATGGTCAGCGGGAGAGATACGGTTGACGAGGCGGTTCGGACTTGTTTTGAAAACAAAAACCTAGAGCTCATCGCCCTCAAAGACGGCAGCCGTGGCGCCACAGTCTATAGCCGAAATGAGACGTGCTCTATTGGCACCTTTTCCGTCGAGGTCAAAGACGCAACCGGAGCTGGAGATTGCTTCGACGCCGCTTTCCTCTGCGGTCTGCTAGAGGGCAAAAGCCTAAAAGAAGCTCTACTCCAGGCGGGGGCAGCCGCAGCACTGAACGTAGCCGCCTTTGGCCCCATGGAGGGTGATATCTCCAAGGAGACCATCGCAAAACTCATGGCCGAGCAAACAGTGTAGAGGAAGATATTGAAGCTATGGGACATCCGTAGCCTAAGCTGAACAATCACCCGACACAAGTATGTGTCGGGTGATTGTTCAGTCGGAACTCTACATATACACTATCTCATCCGGCGGCGCTTGCCCTGATAGAAAATCTTTTTCCGAAACAGGAACACAACTGCTCCGCCCATGCACAGAACGCCGACCACGAGCAGGGCGATAAAAGCTGCCGTCTGGCTATCGTCACCTGTTGGCGGGGCCGTTGTACCGGGCGGGGTCGTGGGTGGCGTTGGAGTGGGCGCCGGTGGAGTAGGTGTGGGCGTCGGGGTCGGCGTCGGCGGCGGTGCGGGGGGCGGGGTCGGGGTGGGGGTCGGCGTCGGGGCGGGAGTCGGGGTCGGGGTGGGAGT